>JBBQGP010000135.1:0-15172 GCA_038323095.1 Chloroflexia bacterium
AACGTGGTAAACTAATCGTTCAGTCGGAAGCCGCCTGTCCCCAATGCCAGGAGCGCGTTTTGGCCGCCGAAGAAGAAATTCTGAAAGTCGAACAATCCAGCAATTCCAAAGCGGAAAGGTTGGATTAGTTTATGTCCGGCCTTGCCAAAATCCGCGCTCCTATGAACCGCAGCTTGACCCTGACCGAAGAAGATAAAATCCGATTAAGCCCGCAATTAATAAAGGACAAATCGGAAAAAATTCTCGAAGTTGCGCCGGAAGGAACAATTCAGGGTGATTGCCGGGAATGGGCCAAAGTGCTACCCAAAAGGTTTACAGATTTGCTAATACTTGACCCGCCTTATAATCTGGACAAAAATTTCAATGGGCAGTCCTTTTCGCGGCGAGCGGTAAAAGAATATAGCGGCTGGCTGGACAAAATTGTGAGCGATTTAAAGCCCTTATTAAAAGAAACGGCCACAGTTTACATTTGCGGCGATTGGCTGACTTCGGCTTCAATTTTTGAAGTAGCTTCCAATCACTTTACCGTTCGCAATCGGATAACCTGGGAACGGGAAAAAGGACGCGGCGCAAAATCTAACTGGAAAAATTCGAGCGAGGATATTTGGTTTTGTACTGTTTCGGACGAATTTACTTTTAACGTCGAAGCGGTAAAATTGCGGCGCAAAGTGCTTGCCCCTTATACAAAAGAGGACGGCACGCCAAAAGATTGGCATAATGCAGAAGGTGGTAATTTCAGGGATACTCATCCATCTAATATCTGGACTGACATTACAGTACCTTTTTGGTCAATGTCCGAAAATACTGCCCATCCTACCCAAAAAAGCGAAAAGCTGCTTGCCAAGCTTATTCTAGCAAGCACTAATCCCGAAGATTTCGTACTCGACCCGTTTTTGGGTAGTGGCACAACTTCGGTAGTCGCCAAAAAGCTAAACCGGCGTTATCTGGGGATTGAGCAAAACGAAGAATATTGCTTGCTGGCCGAAAAAAGATTAGAGCAAGCCGAACTGGACAAAAGTATTCAAGGTTTGACAGACGGTATCTTTTGGGAACGAAACTCATTTCCCAAGTAACAAGTAACAAAGAAAAGTCGGAAGTAGGAAGTATAAAGTCGGAAGTTTTCACCACAGAGGACACAGAGAAAGTCGGAAGTAGGAAGTATAAAGTCGGAAGAATTTAGGCTACAGGTGATGGGGAATATATTTGAAATTGGTAGATTGGTGGTAATCTGGCCCTGAAATGAATTTCGGGCTAAGAGACCGCAAGTTGGTTCAAACCAACTGAGAATTTATTTCAATTGAGGTTGGTCAAAAGTCAACTGGCAGAGCAGCATCCTACAGAGGATAGGGGCAGCTTGTAGGATGTGGCTCTGCCCTTGATTTTGACCGAACATCAACTGGCAGAGCAGCATCCTACAGGGGAAGTGATATTTTTTGTAGGATTTTGCTCTGCCCATTGATTTGTGGGATAAATTCTAATTCAAATAAAGGCCAAGTATGTAACAATTGGTTTGAACCAACTTTACATTATTTAGCCCGAAATTCATTTCAGGGCGATTGTACGCCAGACGTTTTACTAACAACTCTGTTTTCTCTAACAACTAACAACTCTAAGTGGAGAAAGTATGCGAATTGTAGTGACCGGAGCGAATGGACAGGTGGGGAGTGCGCTGGTCAATTTGCTGGAACAAGGCGGGCGGGACGAAGTGCTGGGCCTGATACGACAAGAGGGCGGCGATATTAGTAACCGGGCGACGGTAAAACGGCTTTTTCAGGAATGGAAGCCGGAATTAGTGCTGCACCCCGCCGCCTATACGCTGGTTGACCAGGCCGAACTCGACCCGCCCGCCGCTTATCGGGTGAACGCGCTCGGTACGCAAAATTTGGCTTTGGCTTGTGCTGAGGCAGATATTCCTTTAGCTTACGTTAGCACTAATTGTGTTTTTGATGGGAACAAGTCCGAACCTTATTTTGAGTATGATACGCCCAATCCGACCAGCGTTTATGGACGGAGCAAGTTGGCGGGTGAAATGTACGTGCAAACTTTGCTTAAAAAATATTATATTGCCCGGACAAGCTGGGTTTTTGGGCCAAAGCCAAGCGGCGAAAGTAATTTCGTGACTAAAATTTTGAAAGTGGCGGACGAAAAAGGGACGGCGGCGGTGGTAGATGACGAAATCAGCAACCCGACCTATGCGCCGGATTTGGCAAAAGCTTTGTTGGAATTAGTTGAAACTGAAGCATACGGCTTGTATCATTTGGTGAACGAAGAATTTTGCAGCCGCTACGGTTTCGCCGCCGAGATTTTCCGGCAAACCGGGCGCAACATCGAAATCAAGCCGATGAAGCTGACCGATTTCAAACGTCCTACCCCGCCGCTTTATCAAAGTGCCTTGCATAATTTCGCTGCCTCCGAAAATTTAGGTATTCGCTTACGGCCCTGGCGCGAAGCTCTGGCCGAATATGTAAAATTGCGTGGGTTATAAATGAATTTAAGTTATTCGATTGTAATTCCCAACTATAACGGAGCAAAATTTCTGCCGGGTTGCCTTGATTCGATTGCTGCTCAAACTTTGCCGCCGCTCGAAACAATTGTGGTAGATGATGCCAGCACCGATAATTCCGTCGAGCTTATCCGCGAGAAATATAATTGGGTAAAATTAATCGTGCGGGAGAAAAACGGGTTATTTGCCGTCGCCGCTAACGACGGGTTAGACGCGGCGCAAGGCGAAGTAATTGTTTTGTTTAATAACGATGCCGAAGCTGACCCGAATTGGCTGGCGGCGATTGACCAGAATTTGCGGGAGCGGCCCGAAATTGACGTGATTGCCTCCAAAATCTTACTTTATGACAAGCCCGGTTATTTGCACGCGGCGGGCGATTACTACCGGGCGGACGGCGTACCGGGCAACCGGGGGGCGTGGCAGGAAGATAAAGGCCAATTCGATTTAGCCGAAGAAGTTTTCGGGGCGTGCGCGGCGGCGGCGGCATATCGCAAAACCGCTCTGGACGAAGTGCGGATTGATAACCCTGACGGCAAAGTTTTGGACGAAAGCCTGAAAATGTACCTGGAAGACGTTGACCTAAATTTGCGCTTGCGCTTGCGTGGCAAAAGAACGCTTTATGTACCGGAAGCACGAGTCCGCCATCGCCTGAGCGCGACGGGTGGCGGAGTCCGGGCCAGCTATCAATGTGGACGGAATTTTATGCTGGTGGCAGTAAAGAATCTGCCCGCCGAAATCTTGCGGAGCAGTTGGCCCAAAATTTTATTGAGCCAGCTTGGTTACGCTTTTTTCTCGCTACGGCATTTGAGGCTGGATACCGAACGCGCCCGTTTGCGTGGTCAGCTAGACGGGCTGAAAGCTTTGCCCGCTACCTGGCAAAAACGTAAAACGGTACAGGGCAATCGCCGGGTATCGCGGCAGTATTTCGAGCGAATTATAGGAGAATAATGAGACGGAAATTTGTCATTATTGGCGTTGTAGCTTTAGTTTTAATAGGATTAGCTTACTGGTGGTTCGCGCTAAATACTCAAAATTTGCTTTTGGGCAAATGGGAAAGTCCGGCGACAGGCACAATTATCGAATTTACTTCGAGCGGCGGCTATTCCGAAGATAGCACGAACGGGGTCAAGGGCGGCAATTATCAATGGTCGGGCGGCGATAGCCTGAAAATTACCAGCGCGTTTAATTTCTTCACGACTGCTAAAGTAAAATTGGATAATGGCAATTTGATATTCGATAATCCGCCCGGCAATCCTTCGGCTACCTACAAGAAATACAAAGAACTGCTTTTCGACCCAATTGCTATCGAAGGTAGCTGGAAAACTCTAAAAGGCGAAAGCAATTGCGTGCGAACTCCCAGCATCTTTTTTAACCGGGATGGCTCGTTCGTAGCTCCGGTTGCTCCCGGCGCAACCCCAAACGGGCGGTACATACTGGATAACACCCAGCTTTACAGCCTGAACGAAGCGAACGCCAATCAGGATGCCGTCAAAAACAACGGCGCGGTCTGTCGCCTCATCCTGAGCCAATCGCGCATGACGCTATATGACCGGGCCGGGCAAATTCTGGTACTTATTCGGCAGTAAAGTTGTCGGTTATCGGTTGTCGGGGGGGGGATAAGAGTTGCGAGTTGCGAGTTATTAGGGTTGTTGGTTGTTGGTTGTCGGGAATAAGAGTTGTTAGTTGTTAGAGGGGTGGTTGTCTCCCGGACATGGAATGTCCGGGCTAATATCATGGAAACGGCCCTGAAGGGCAACGGGGGTTTTGGTCAAACCTGGCCTGACCTGTAATGGCTTTAGCCCGGTTTTCATGCTATCAGCCCAGCCTTTCAAGGCGGGGAGATTACCACCAAACTTTGCGAGTTGTGAGTTCCTCTGTGTCCTTTGTGGTAAAAATTCTTTGGTTGTCGGTGAAAAAGTTGTTAATTGTTAGTGGGAACAGAGTTGCGAGTTAGAAGGATTATCGGTTGTTAGGGGGAGCAGAGTCGCGGGTTTATTAGAGTTGCGGGTGATTGACTTGGGGCTAAGGCCCAAGCTCAAAAGGCGAAAGTAACCTAAAGGTCACTATTAAGCGGGTGGCTGAGGTTGGTTTTAGTGCGCTTTTAGTGTACTTTAGCTTGCTTAGACTGGGTTTTAACCCCAGGCGGTTGTCGGCGAATGATTCCGACTTTCTACTTCCTACTTCCGACTTGTTGCTCTATGGTGAAAGAGTTGAAAAAAGAGAAGATTTTGCAAATATTGGTTAAGAAAAACTGGCAGCCAAAGAAAATACTGGCGGTAAAGCTGGCCGATTTGGGCGATGCGCTTTTGATTACTCCGGCTTTGCGGGCCTTGAAGAATAGCTATCCGACGGCAAAGATTGAGGTTTTGACCACGCGGGGCGGGGCAATTCTGGAAAACTTGCCCTACGTTGACCAGGTGCTTTTCTTCGATAAATACAGCTACGATAGCCCGCGAGAAGCTCTAAAGCCGGAAAATATCTGGAAAGCGGCCAAATTTGGCGGTGAGCTAGTTCGCCCGCGCTACGATGCCGTTATTTTCTTTCATCATTTTTCGCTGGCGTTCGGAGCGTTGAAATTTGCCGCACTGGGCCTGACCACCCTCGCGCCACTACGGGCGGGGATAGATAACGGCAAGGGTTACGCCTGGTTTTTAAACCACAAAATGCACGATTACGGCTTTGGCGCGATTAGCGAACGGGAATACTGGCTGGATTTGGCCCTGACGCTGGGCGGGAGATTGCCCGAAGGCGATAAGGGCCAGCCAGAACTAATCGTGAGCGAGGCGGCACGGGCGAAAGCGCAAAAGTTGCGCGAAAGTTTCGGGGCTGGCCCGGTAGTCGTGCTTGGACCGGGCGGCGGGGGTTATACGCTGGCCCGTCGCTGGATGCCTGTAAAATTCGCTCAGGTTGCCGATGAATTGGTGAAACAATACGACGCAAAAATTGTCATATCTGGTAGCGGGGCGGAAGAAGTGGTACTGGCCGACCAAATCGCCCGGCTGATGCAACACGGCGAACAGGTAGTAAATCTGGTAGATAAAACCAGCGTGCCGGAAATTGTCGCCTTGCTGGAAAAATGTAATTTGTACATTGGCAACGATGGCGGGCTGGCGCATCTGGCGGCCATCGCTAATACGCCCAGCGTGGTAATTTTCGGCCCGACCAACGCACGCGCCTGGCAACCCTTTAACGAGAAGCTGGCGATTGTGCAAGCCCCGATAGCCTTACCCTGCCGTCCCTGTCTTTACCGGGGCGATAGTTTGGGTAGTCGCTACGGTTGCGCCCCGCGTCCCTGCCTGACCGCCATTAGCCCGGCCCAAGTAGTGCAAGCGGCTAAAGGAGTTTTGAGTTTTGAGTTTTAAGTTATTTTGGAGTTGCAGGAGATGAAAACCGCACTTATGAAGTGAAACTTAATCAAGGTTAGGGGCGTATAAACATGGTCTAAAACATAAAAAGCGCGGACAAGGAGCGAGAAGTCCAAACTGGCTTGCCGAATCTGTTTTATCGGCTATAATAGTATCGAGAACGGCTTTTACTCTAAAGCTGATGCAAACGATTAAACGGAATTATTAAATCGTAAAAACCGAAGGAGGTATGCCAATGGGCATTCTCGATAGAATGTCAACTATCTTGCGTTCCAATATTAACTCAGCTCTGGATAAAGCAGAAGACCCCGAAAAAATGCTTGACCAGATTATTCGAGATATGGCGAGCGCAATCGAAGAAGCTAAAGGTCAGGTTGCCGGAGTAATTGCCCAAGAAAAGCAGCTTGAGGCCGAAAAAAATAACGCCGAACGAAGCGCACGCGAATGGGGAGACCGGGCTGAGAAAGCGGTCAAGGCCGGACGCGATGATTTGGCGCGGGAAGCTTTGCGTCGCAAAAAAGATTTTGAAGGTATCGCCACTACTTATCAGGGGCAGTACGATACCCAGCATCAAATGACCTCCAAGTTACGAAGCCAGCTTGAATTATTGATGCGAAAGTATGACGATGCCGTTCGCAACCGCGATGTAATGATTGCCCGTCACCGCTCGGCGATAGCCGCCCAACAGGTTAGCAAGCAGTTGGCAGCTATGAGCGGAATGGATCATACCAGCGAACTATCCCGGATGGATCAGCGATTGCGACAGGAAGAAGCCAAAGCAATGGCAATGGTCGAACTCAATAGCGGTGGCACAGCCAGTATTGAAGACCAATTTGCCCAGCTTGATGCCGGTGACGGTATGGACGACGAGCTAAAAGCTCTCAAATCTAAAATGGGTATGACCAACAGCCAGTAATATCAGGCTAAGTAATCGAATTTGAGCCGATGCGTTTTGTATCGGCTTTTTGTTTATCCAAAATAGTTACCAAGATTTTAATTTTTTGTAAAAGCTGTTAAATTCTTGGTTTTTCCTACCGATTGGTTCAAAAACCGGGCGGTGGCATCAGGACGGACTATTGCATATGCTATAATCAGTCGTGGCTGCTGAGAGTGTTGTAAACTTTGTCAAAAGAGTTTAACGTTAAACTGTAACCTGAACTGCTTATCAAAAATTATCAGGCGAGTAAAAATGAATTCAATACCCGCAAAAATAGCGATGCTGCACTACACCTGCCCGCCGGTGGTCGGAGGCGTAGAGGCAGTAATGGCCGCCCACGCCCGTTTGTTTGCAAAGCGAGGCTATAAGGTCAGGATAATTGCCGGACGTGGCCCTGTCCCTGAAAACAATCTGGCCGCTATTACTACTATAATCGAACCGCTAATTGACAGCAAAAACGAAATTCTTTTGGGCTTCAACGCCGCCCTTGACCGGGGCGAAGTGCCAGCCGGATTTGACGATTATGTCGAAACACTTTACCAGCGTTTGCAAAAATTGCTCGAAGGTTACGCCGTCTGTATTGTTCATAACGCCTTGACCTTGCACAAAAACTTGCCCCTGACCGCCGCCTTGATTCGATTGGCCGAAAGCGACCAGCTAAAGTTAATCGGCTGGTGTCACGATTTGGCGTGGGCCAACCCGCTTTATGCCGAAGTTTTGTATCCCGGCTATCCCTGGGAGCTACTCAAAATTAGCACTTCAAACATAACTTACGTCGCCATTTCGGAACAGGTCAAGAGCCAGATTTTAAGACATTTTCGTCCGCCGCTAAAGCCGGAAGCTATCCCGGTTGTGCCAAATGGGGTAGATTTTGCCGAATTTCTGGGAATTAGTGCCGAAACCAGCGCAATCGCTGATGCCGCCGGGATAGAAGCGGCTCGGCTCGAAAACGCGCTTTTGCTTTTGCTACCAGCCCGGATTACCCGCCGCAAGAATATTGAGCTTGGCATTAAAGTAGTAGCAGCCTTGAAAAAGCTGAACCAAAATTCGCGCTTGATAGTGACCGGGCCACCCGGCCCGCACAATCCCAAAAACGATGTATACCTGCGGGAGTTAATCGCTTTGCGGCAGGAGTTTGAAGTTGAAAACGAAGTTATTTTTTTGATGGAAAAATGGGCCGACGAAACGGGCAAGCCACGCACCCTGAGCGACCAGAATATTAGCGAACTTTACCGCTATGCCGACGCGCTCTTTTTTCCCAGCACGCAGGAAGGTTTCGGTATTCCTATACTGGAAGCCGGGTTAATACGTTTGCCAATTTTTTGTACTGATTTAGAGCCGTTCCGACAAATCGCCGGGGATTTACCGCATTACTTCCGGGCCGATGATGCACCGTCCGCCATCGCCCGTCTCATTGTCGAGCAATTAAGCCAAAACCGCTATTACCAGTTACGCCGGATTGTAATCGAGCGCAATACCTGGGATAGCATTTTCAATCGGCAAATTGAACCACTTATTTAATCGTCAATTTCGGGAGGTTTTTTGGGTATGGCAAATGAGACAGGCGAAGTACGCTACCGGGTGCTGTTGGCTCTGGATGAAGCGGGCGAAGCGAACCAACTTAACCGGGCCGAAATGGAACGGCTTTACCGGGCGGCATTGGGGATGGCTCTGGCCCAAAAAGCTACCAGCCTGACGGTATTAGGGTTGGTACACGTGGCGGAAGGGCAATCTCTGAGCGGTGGGGCAACTTCGGCTCAGGTGCAAAGGGCTTTGCTGGACGAAATTATTAACACTAATAAAGACAAAACCGTCGGGCTGGAAGTAAAAACGGTGGTACGGGTATCCTCTGATACCGAAGTTGCTACCGAATTAAACGATGTGATTTTGGAAAACCAGATTGATTTGCTTTTGCTGGGGTCAAGCTGGTTTAACGAAATGGGCGAAACAGGCCGTTCGCCTATCGAGGAAGTTTTTCGCCGTCCGCTTTGCGATTTGGCGATTATCGGGCCGGGGGTAAATATTGGCGATAGCAAAAGTATTTTGCTTCCGGCACGGGGCGGGCCATTCGCGGAGCTGGCTTTGCGTTTGGCCGCCGGAGTAGCCGAGCAGAATAACGGTCAGGTTACGCTTTTGCGAGTGGTGCGCGAAAATGGCGACGATGACGATTTTGAGGATGCCGCTTTTAGCGATTTGGGGCGCGGCTTTAACCAAAAAGATTTGATTCAGCGTCGGCGAGTAATGGCGACGAGCATTCAGGAAGGAATTGTACAGGAAGCCCGTAACCACGATTTGATTTTTCTGGGGGCAACCGCCAATATTACTCCGGCGCGGGCCGAAGCAATTTTTCAAAATCCGTTTGGGCCGGTGGCGCGGGCGGTGCTGGCAACCAAAGACGCAGCCGAAGAAAAACAAGCAGCAGTCGGGCCGGGAGTTATCATCGTTCGGGCGGGCGCACCCAAAGATTTTTATTTTGCCCGCTTGCAACGCCGTAAACAGCAAAATCAGGCCCGCGTCAGTAGCGACGATTATATTTCCAATCTGGTAGATAAGTGGTTTGCCGAAAATACTTTTGATTCGGAAGAATTCGCCGACATCGAGCGTTTGGTGCATAGCAAAAAAAGTCAGGGGCTAACTATTAGTTTGGGCCTACCCGCCTTGAACGAAGAAGCGACGATTGGCGAAGTGATTAACAACGTCAAAACTTTGCTTTATGATAAATATCCTCTTTTGGACGAAATCGTTTTGATAGATAGCCGCAGCACTGACCGCACCGTTGAAATCGCCAAAGAATTAGGTATTCCCTATTTTATTCATCAGGAGATTTTGCCAAATCAAGGGGCGCGGCGCGGCAAGGGCGAGGCTCTTTGGAAAAGCCAGTTTGTGCTTAAAGGTGATATTATCGTTTGGATTGATACCGATATTAAAAATGCCGACCCGCGCTTTGTCTACGGTCTGGCCGGGCCGCTCCTGAAAGAGCCGCGCATCCAATATGTAAAAGGCTATTACCGCCGCCCAATTCAGGTCGCCGATAAAGTTTACCAGACCGGGGGCGGGCGTGTTACCGAGCTGACGGTTCGGCCTTTGTTTAATTTATTCTTCCCGGAACTAAGCGGCCTGATTCAGCCTTTGGCGGGCGAATACGCCGGACGGCGGGGCTGTCTGGAACAATTGCCCTTTTTTACCGGCTATGGGGTCGAAACCGGGCATTTAATTGATTTGCTGGAACGCTTTGGTTTGCAAGCCATTGGTCAGGTCAATTTACGGGAGCGGGTTCACCGCAATCAGGAATTAGAAGCCCTTAGCCAGATGGCTTTTGCCATAACCCAGGTAATCATCAATCGGCTGGAAGAGCGCGAAAAGCTCCATCTGACCCAGGAAATCAATCGCTCTATGAAGCTAATTCAGCTCGGCCCGCAAGGATTACAACTGGACGTGCGCCATATCGAAGACCGCGAACGCCCTCCTATGCTCGAAATACCCGAATACCGCCACCAGCACCGCAAACGCCTGGTAAGTTTAAGCAATAGCTAATTTTGTGTATAACCGTTTGCCGCCTGGTTCGTTATAAGGTTGTAGTTACTTTATAGTTGCCTAATTTTATTAGCTGGAAAAGGGATATGTTGCATGGCGCATTTTTTTAGGAATAAAGTTCGTTTGCTTCAATATGGCGGAGCATTTTTTCTGGTTTTGCTGCTAGGGATTTTAATTTTGAATTCGGTGGGCGAAAAGCCGCAAACGGCCAGTGCCGCCCAAAATTTGCCTACTCCTTTGCGCTGGGGCTATTATGTAAAAATTCAAAGTTCGATGGACTCGCTTAATCAAAATATTGGCAATCTGGATGTAGTTTCGCCCGTATTTTTTAGCTTGAACAAAAGCGGGCAAATCGTAGGCAGCAATCAACCTGAAGTTACCAATCTTGCCAAAAGCCGCAATGTTAAAGTTGTGCCGACTTTGCAAAACAGCGCGACGCTGGACGATTTTACCAATTTGGTTAACCGGCCCGATTCGGTCAAAAATATTATTGACCAGATTGATTATCTAATCTGGGTTAATAATTACGATGGCTTTCAGGTGGATTTTGAAAATATTAATGCCACTGACCGGGAATTATTGACCAAGTTTATGTCAGAATTGGCCGGACGGCTCAAGCCCAAAAACAAGCTGGTAACAATGGCGGTTGCGGCCAAAGCCAGAGATGTGACAACGGGTTGGGCGGGTTCTTACGATTATGCCAAACTCGCCCCAAGCCTGGATTTGGTCACGATAATGGCCTACGACTACAGCTATTCGGGCGGCAGTGCTGGCCCGGTTGCCCCGATTAACTGGGTAAATTCGGTAGCAGTATTTGCAGCTTCGCAATTCGGGGTAAGCAAAGTATTATTGGGTATTCCTTTTTATGGCTACGACTGGAATATGACCAAAGGCGGCAAGGCAGTTTCCCGCCGCTATCAGGATACGCTGGATACAGTACAGCAAAATAAAGGCAGTTTTGGCTACGACCAGAATTTCCAGACTCCTTTTGCGGATTACACTACCCCTGAAGGCGACAAGCATCGCATCTGGTACGAAGACCCGCGCTCGATGGAAGCCAAGATGGAAACTTTGCGGACTAACAAACTGGGTGGTTGGGCGGCCTGGCGGTTGGGCCACGAAGGAGGCGATTTCTGGCCGGTCATCAAAACTATTTTCAATCCAACCAAAGCGATTCCCGCCGTCCCCAATACCGCTACGCGCCTTTATTTCAAGGAAACCGGCCATTCTTTGCAAGGTACTTTCAAGAAATATTGGGATAAATATGGCGGTTTGGCTCAATTCGGCTACCCCTGGACAGAAGAATTTGAGGAAGTAAACCCTTCGGATGGTAAAACTTATGTGGTGCAGTATTTCGAGCGGGCGCGGTTTGAATTTCATCCTGAACACGCCGGAACGTTCTACGAGATTTTGCTAGGCTTGTTAGGGAATCAATTAACCGAGCAACGACGGGGTGAACAAGCTTTCCAGCGTTTGCCGCAAATGTCCGGCAATAAAGATATGTATTACTTTCAGGAAACCGGGCATACCTTGCGCGGCGCGTTCAAAAAATACTGGGATGCTAACGGCGGTTTACCTATCTACGGCTTCCCGACCAGCGAGGAATTTCAGGAAATCAATCCTTCAGATGGTCAGCTTTACACCGTCCAGTATTTCGAGCGCAACCGCTTTGAGTATCATCCCAAAAATGCCGGGTCAAAGTATGAGGTACTGCTCGGCTTGCTTGGCAATCAGCTAATGAAGCAAAAAGGTTGGCTGCCGCCGGGAGCTTAGGGGTTAAGTAACAAGTATCAAGTAACAAAGGGGCTTGTCCTGCGAGGGGTGAGCCTTTTTTTGTTAGACAGAGTTTGCAGAATATTGCTCCGCCAATAGATTTTTGACCGCTATTTATTGGAATAGATTCTTATCATTATTCAATTAGAAGAACTGAGCGCGAAGCTAAAGAAGGTGTTATTCTAGGGGGCATTACCGAAAGATTTTAAAAGGGAGGGTTCGGGGAGACAATAATGAGAATGTTGTTCTTTAATTCAGCAGATAGAAGTAATAAAGCCGCCAGCAAAGAATCAGTGTGGGAAGCTCTGTCATCAGTTATACGGCACATGAGTTTGTTTGCCGTTATTGGATTAACTGGTGCGGTAGGTTTAGCCAAGTTATTTGAAGAGTTGGCCGAAGGTATTTTTCGTAAAGAATCTACCCAACTTGATAATAATTTTAGCTTATGGTTACATGGTTTTGCCAACCCAATACTCGATAAGATATTCAAGTTTTTTACTACTATTGGCAGCATAGCAAGCGTCATAATTATGACTATTCTTAGTTTCGGCTTACTAATCAAGGGCAAGCACCCTCACGCCGCCTGGTTGGTGGCTTTAGCTACGGGTGGCGGCGTTCTTCTTAATCAAGTGCTTAAATTCTTCTTTCGACGACCTCGCCCCTTGCTCTGGACTAGCACCGACCCTCGGCCCGCTACCTTTAGTTTTCCAAGCGGCCACGCTACCGTAACCTTTTGCTTTTGCGGCGGACTTAGCTGGTTAGGTTACAAATTTATCAAAAGTCCAGTGGTTTTAGCCGGGTGGCTGCTAATAATGCTGGGTTGCGTGGTTATGGTCGGCCTGAGCCGGATTTATCGGGGAGTACATTATCTTACCGACGTAGTGGGTGGCTATATTTCAGGTAGCTTCTGGCTGGCCCTTTTACTGAGCGGTGTTTCGATTTATGACCGAATGCACCCTCAACAAGAGGTCAAAAAGGGCTAAAAAGCAACTATCAGCCCGAAAAGGGGTTTTGGGCCTTACACCAGCGCAAAAAATTGACGCTTTTTCCTTAAAAAATTAGTTATTGACTTATACTTGCTAAAATCATAAACTCATTAAGTAAACTCGCGGTTGAGGCGAGGTGGGCGATTTAATTAGTTTAGATAATACGTTGAGGATAAGTCGTGGAACTAATAATCTGGCTGGGAATTATAGAATTATTGTGGCTGGCGGGCTTTCCGTTAGCCTTTTTCTTTTTGCAAAAACTGCCTGACCGGGGTTTTAGCGTTGCCCCGGTACTGGGTTTGCTGCTGGGAGCCTACCCGGTCTGGTTAGCGGCCAGTTTGGGCTTATCGTTTAGCCCGGTATTGAGCTGGTCGGTTAGCTTGCTAATTTTTGGCGGCTTGAACGCATGGCTACTTTTGCGGAAAAAAGGGCAATTGCGAAAGCAGTTAGCCGCTTATTTCCGGGCGCGTTGGAAAATCGCCCTGATTGAGCAACTGTTATTTTTAATTTTTTTCTTTGTGCTAATTGTTTTGCGGTCATACGTTCCCGAAATTCTGGGTAGCGAAAAATTTTCGGATTACTCGCTTTATCTGGGCATCCTGAACAGTTCCAAAATCCCGGCGAACGATTTATGGCTGGATGGTTTTCCCCAAAATTATTATTATTTCGGTCATTTTATGGTGGCCTATTTAACCCACTTGAGCGGCATAAGGCCCGAAATCGTCTATAATTTGTTTTTAGCTCTAATTTTTGGGATGACCGCAACGGCGGGCTTTGGGCTTGGTTATAACTTATATAATAATCGTCGGGCGCGAAGGGCAGCAGTGGTAGTGGGTTTGCTAACCGCTATGTTTAGTACGATTACGGGTAATTTAGACCCGGTTCGACAGTTGGCCGCTCCTGGCGAACGCGACAAGGCCAATTGTTCGGGTATGCTTGATAATAGTTTATGTTTTTGGGTTAGCCCTTCTCGCATAATTTATGATACTCGCCCTGAACGGGATGAAAACGGTCAGGTAAAATACAAACCTGATGGCAGCGTAGATTATCTAACAGCAGAAACGATTAACGAATTTCCAGCTTTCACCTTTTTGCTGGGCGATTTACATCCACATCTGATTGCTTTCCCCTACTTTTTGTTTGCACTGGCTCTTATGCTCAATTTTTGGCGATTACCGGGCGGATTGCCGAATCGCTTTCGCTTCAACGCGCGTGAGCTGGTTACTTTTGGAATAATGGCTTTGTTGTTGGGCGTAACCTATTTTATTAATACCTGGAACTACCCTTCGGCTCTGGTGCTGTTTGCAATCGCAGTAGTTTGGCGAGAATGGCGGGGCGGTAAAATACATTGGCTACGTTTGGGAATTTATTTACTGGGTTTAACGCTAATTTCACTGCTATCAATCGGGCCATTTTTAGCCAGTTTCCGTTCTTTTTCGGGCGGCAGCTTTATCTACTCCGCCTTTGATTACCCGGTTATTCGGGAAATCAGCCGGAATGTAAGCGTAGCAATTTGGGATAAAACTTTGCTCCGCCAGCATTTTCTAATTTTTGGCCTTTTTGATTACTGCCTGATTACCTTTATGGTCATCAAGCTGCGGCCTTATTTCAAAACAAATCCGGCTTTGGCATGGGTTAAAACCGCCAAAACTCCACGTCCATTGTATTTACTGTTCCCGGCAGGGCTGGTACTGATAGCCGCAAGTTTACTGATGGCCCTTGCCGGAATGAACCCGCTACTTGCACTAACCGTCGGGCTGCTATGTATACCAGTGCTGGCCGTAGCCGCTTTTCGGGTAGCGCGGGCCAAAATGCCGCTTGATAATTTAAGAATGAAAAGGCTGGTATTGCTCTACGTCTGGGCGGTTATCTGGTTAATTGGCTTTATATGTAAAATCGAAACGCTGGGCCTGATGACGGGCGGCATAGTGTTAAGCGGGGTGCTTTTCTGGCAGGAAAGCCGCTTGCGCCGGACTAACGACAATGACCGCTTTTGCATAGCCTTAATCAGCTTTTCAAGCGTACTTTTGCTATTGCTCGAAATATTTTTCCTGCGCGACCAGTTTGAGCATCG
>JBBQGP010000136.1:0-15171 GCA_038323095.1 Chloroflexia bacterium
CAGCCCGCCCACCAAAACTTTGCCCTGCGTGGGGCGGTCTATCCCGGTTATCATATTTAAAATAGTAGATTTACCCGACCCGGAAGGGCCAACAATGGCGACAAACTCGCCCGGCTCGATTTCCAAATCTGTGCCGCGTAAAGCCTGATATTGACGGCGGCCCATCGGGTAAACTTTTTGAACCTGTCGTAGCTCTATCGTATGGGTAGCTCCTTCGTTACCGGGTCGCGTAGAGTGAAGATGAAACAATTTTGACAGGGCTGAATCTGAACGGAACGTAGGTAGTGTTAGCATGATTAGACTTTTCCAGGTCTTAGGTAGATTGAAACTATGACCCTATGGCTATATTCTTGATTAAACTTGCTGGCGTGAAAAGCTTATCGCTTTACTGAACCGTATTATAGCCTATCCCCTTTGGGCTGCATAGCCCTTATCGCTAATTTTAAGGAACTTTTAAGGAAGGTTTAAGAAAAGCTGTTTTTCGTTTTGAGCTAATAGCACTAGCTCAAAACGAAAACAGCTTTTCATGGGACACCCCCCAACCCGGATAGAGAGGTTTTTGTACCCTCCGTTAGCTTACCCGTTTGATAATATGCCAGCCGTAGGGACTGTTACGCGCATCAAAATCGGCCACCCCAAATTCGCCCACCTGTAGCGGGAAACCGACATTGCCAAAGGCCGGAACCATACCGTCGCGAGGGAATTCCCCAGGACCGGGACGCGCTCCCCGGTTTGACATTCCATAGATTCCAGGAGGTGAGTCGTCGGTATGCTTGCTAACAAGCTGGTCAAAATCCGTGCCGCCTTGTGCCTGCGCCAACAAATCATAGGCCAGTTTGCGGGCTTCTTCCTGCGTGCGGGTAATCGGCTTGCCGGGAACACTGCCCCGAAAACCAATCAGAATATGCTGCACTGTAATATGTTCAGGTTCGTTTCCTGCCATTTTCGCACCCTTTCTAACTATTTCCGCCAAAAAATTTAGCAGAATTTGAGGTAAAAAGATTTATGAAACTATCTCTAATCCTCTAGCTTCTAACGTCGCTTTATTCTACTATGTCAGAGCCGAAAAAACCAATTAATCTTGTTACGATAGCTACAGACGCTTCCAAGTCGGCGTGATAAGCTTTGTTGAACTGTCAACCGTTTTTCCACCAGAGAAAAACTTGAAACCTGAAACCTGAAACTAATGAACACAATATTTGAAGAAACCCAAGTAAAATACCTGGAAAGAGGCGGGGTAAAATTAGCCTACCGCTATTTTCAGGGCAAGCAGGCCAACGCTTCTGCACTGGTATTTGTGCATGGCTGGGCGGGAAGCGCAGCGGACTGGCAGATTTTGCGGCAGCATTATATTGAGCAAGGCCAAAGCGTATTAATTTATGATGCCGCCGGGTTCGGCCAGTCCCAGTTTGACTCCGAATTGGTGGCAAAAACGGCGGATTACTCTTTGGGCCGTTATGCCGAAGATTTGAAAGCTTTACTGGATGCCGAAGGAATTGAGCGGGCGCGACTAGTCGGCCATAGCTGGGGCGGCGTAGTGGCGATGTGCTTTGCCGAACGCTACCCGGAGCGTACCGAAAAATTGGTGGCAATTGGCTCGGCCTACTTTGATTCGCAAAATCTTTTGCACCAAATTCTAAAATGGGCCAGCTACTTGATTGCCCTGATTATTGTGTTAGGTAAACCAGTCTTGCGGCGTTCCAGCAAGCTAAGGCAAATAAGCGTAAAACGTTACTTTTTGAAGCCGCCGGATGCCGCTACCGCCGAACTGGTAATGCAGGATGTGCTGGAAAGCAATAACCGGGCAATTATCCAAACTTTGCTGACTGGTTACGAAGTGCGTTTCAAGCAAACTTGTCCCGCCATTCAATGTCCAACCCTTTACTTGGGTAGTAAAGAAGATATAGTCGCGCCCCTTCCTTATGTAAAAGCGTTTGTGCCGTTAACTCCCCACGCCTCCTCTATCACCTTGCCCTCCTGTGGTCACTTTCCCATGCTCGAAATTCCCACAGATTTGGTTTCTGTTTTGGACAATTTTTTTACCTCTGTTAATCCCGGATTGTTGAAATAGCAACAATCGCGTATAATAGGCTTAGTGTAGTTTGCTTGCAGGACTATAAAGCAGTAGGGGTAAGGAACAAAATAATATGGAAGAAGGCCGGGAAAAGCCGAACGCTGAGACTGGTTTTGCTAATACTTTAGAATTAACCTTGCAACGAATTGGGGCTGCCGGGTACAAAGTTACAGTAGCACGGCGGGCAGTAGTGGAACTAATTTTACGGCGAGCCAATTATTTTACGGCTGCGGAAATTTGGGGAGATTTGAAGCAAACTGCGCCGGGAACAGGTCGGGCTACCGTTTTTCGCACGCTGGATTTGTTAAGTGAACTAGAAGTGCTGGAGAAAATACATTTGAGCGATGGGTGTCACCGCTATCTGGTGTGCCTGAACCAGCAGCATTATCACCTGATTTGCTCAAGTTGCGGGACTTCGACCAATTTTACTGAAAGCAGCCTGACTAAACTTTTACAGGAATTGGCGAAACGCGCCCAGTTTGAAATTCATAATCATCGGCTGGATATGTTCGGGGTTTGCCAGCAATGCCAGCAAGCCCAAAATTCGCTCTTACCTGCTGTAAGCCGTCAGAATTAAGACGGTTTTATTTTGAAATTTTTACAAGATTTTATTTGAAAATTGATTGAGGGATTGGTTTTGACGAAAAAAAACAACGGGAATCTTTTATTTTTGATTTGTGTGCCTATTTTTCTGCTTATACTTACCGCTTGTGGTGGAGATGCTACTAATACGCCAGTTCCGATTAGCCCTACTACCACTGCCGCCACCACCGCCCCGGTTATTACTACCACTGCGCCTACCACCGCTCTTATCACTGCCGCCCCTACCACTGCTGTACCAGGAACAACGGCGGCGACTACACCGGGAGTAAGCTCCGGCCTGACCATGAAAGAAGCTTATACCGCCGCCGAGAGCCAGATTAAAGCCTGGCAACCCGACCAGGTGCTTTTTGCGATTTTTAATAGTTTGGATAGCGGAATCGGGATTAACCCGGATGGACGCTCGGCGGAGTGGAACTTTCAGGCGGTTTCGGTCAAAACTGGCAAGCGCGGGACGTGGTTGGTAAAAGCCGGCAAGGATGGCAAGCCCGCCGTTACCAAAACCGGGGACGAAGAACTTAGCCCGGCAGAAGCCAAAGATAGTCCGGCTCTGCCGCCAGTAAGCCAACTAATCGACAGTTCGCGCTTGATGGAAGTCGCTCGTCAAAACGGTGGCGACAAAAGTGATAACCCGGTAGGCTTTTTCCTGCGCCAGCCAATTAAAGTTGGCGACCCTCTGGCCGCCGATTTAATTTACTATAAGGGCGGCAACGTACTACGCCTTAGAATCGATATGCAAACCGGCAAGCTTGTACCAAACGTTCAAGGCTAAGTAACAAGTCGGAAGTTTGAAGTATAAAGTCGGAAGCATTTACTAATAGCCGACAACTCTTAATCGAGGTAGTCTCCCTTCCCTAAAGGGCTGGGCTGATAACATGAAAATGGCCCTGAAGGGCTGAAGCGGGTTTAGCTAAATCTGGCCCAACCACTCGTCGGCTTTAGCCCGGTTTTCATGCTATTAGCCCGGACATTCTATGTCCGGCAGATAACCACCAAGCTAACAAGTCGGAAGTAGGAAGTATAAATTCGGAAACATCGGGGAATAACTCGCAACTCCGTTCCCACCGACAACCTTTCTAACAACTAACAACTCTTTAAGTCAGGAATAAAGATGAAGCTATCAAACCTTTTTGGGTCTACCTTACGGGCGGCACCTGCCGAAGCTGAAATTATCAGCCACAAACTTTTGATGCGGGCCGGATTTATTCGCCCGTTAGCGGCGGGAATTTATACCCTGATGCCACTTGGCTTTCGGGTATCGCAGAAAATCGAACAAATTGTGCGCGAAGAAATGGACGCGCTGGACGGGCAAGAAATGGCGATGCCGGTTATTCACCCCGCCGAACTATGGCAGCAAACCGGGCGATGGTACGATATTGGGCCGGAAATGGGCCGCTTCAAAGACCGGGCTGGCCGGGATATGGTGTTGGCAATGACTCACGAGGAAGTAGTGGCTGATTTGTGCCGCCGCGAAATCCAGTCTTACAAACAAATGCCCATGATGGTTTACCATTTCCAGACCAAATTCCGGGACGAAGCTCGCCCCCGCGCCGGACTAATCCGGGTGCGCGAATTCATCATGAAAGATGCTTATTCGATGCACTCCGATGAGGCCGATTTAGACCGCTTTTACCCGCTCATGTATGACGCTTATCTCAAGATTTTCGAGCGGGCCAATTTGCCGGTAGCCCCCGTTAAATCGGATGTTGGTATGATGGGCGGACGCGAAGCGCACGAATTTATGTGGCTTAACCCGATTGGCGAAGATAGCATCGTGATTTGCCCTAACAAAGATTATACCGCCAATCGTCAGGTTGCTCTTTTTAATAAAGGTGCGCCGGACCAGGCCGAAATGCTACCAACTGAAGAGATTGCTACGCCGGAAACTAAAACTATCGCAGCTTTGGCCGAGTTTTTGCAAATAAAACCAGAGCAGACCGGCAAAGCTATCTTTTTCTATAGCCCGGATTTGAAAAAGGTTATCTTTGCGGTGGTGCGTGGCGATATGGAAGTCAACGAAACCAAACTGGTAAATCTAACCAAAGCCCTTGAAATCCGGCCTGCTACCATCGAGGAGATTCAGGCTATCGGGGCAGTACCGGGCTATGCCAGTCCAATTGGGATAAAAGATGCGCTGGTAGTGGTAGACGATTTGGCCGCCCAAAGCAGCAATCTGGTGATGGGTGCAAACCGGGAAGGCTATCACCTCAAGAATGTGAACTTTGAGCGCGATTACAAAGCCGATATTGTCGGAGATATAGTAGCAACCCAGCCGGGAGATGCCTGTATTAACTGCGGTGCGCCTTTAGCTATCGAGCGGGGGGTGGAGATGGGCAATATCTTCAAGCTCGGCACCAAGTATACAAAGGCTCTTGGCGCGAATTTTCTGGATAAAGACAGGGTAGAAAAACCAGTTATTATGGCCTCGTATGGCATCGGGGTTGGGCGAATGGTGGCAGCTCTGGCGGAAGCTTATAACGATGAGAACGGCCTGATATGGCCCTGGTCGGTTGCTCCTTTGCACGTGCATCTAGTTTCGCTGGCCCGTGATGAGGCTCAGGCCCGGCAAGCCGAGCAACTTTACCAGGATTTGAAAGCCGCCAAAATCGAAGTGCTGTACGATGACCGCGAAGCCGCACCGGGCGTAAAATTCAAGGATGCCGATTTAATCGGGTTGCCCTTGCGCCTTACGATTAGCCCGCGTAGCCTTGAAAACAACGCGGTGGAGTGGAAGTACCGGGCGGGCGGGCCAGTCGAAAGCATCCCCCTTCCCGAACTAATCGAACGAGTGAAGCAGGTAATTAAAGAAAAGGTTAAGTAGTTACAAAAGGAGTTAGAGAAATGGGCGGATTGGATTTTGCAGCAATAATGGATTTGGTGAATGGCATAATGGGCGCGACCCGGCCCAAAGAAGACGGCGAGGGAAGTCAAATCGACACTCAAAAAGTGGCGATGGTAGTGCTTACTTTTGCCGGGCGGCAGGGTCTTAGCTGGGTTTTGAACCAGCGACGGCAAAAGCGCGAGGTTAAAATGCTTGCCAAAGGTATTAAGCCGGGTTCTGAGACAAAGAAAAAGGGTAACAAATTCGGGCCGGTCTTGCTTGTTGGAGCGGGGTTGGGACTGGCTGGCTACCTGCTGATAATGAAGCCGGAAGACCGGGAAGCCCTTTTCAAGCAAGTTGATAAAACAATTAACGACGTAACCGGGCTGGTCAACGAGCTACAGGGCAAGCCTTACAGCAATGATTACGAACGCAAAAACTAGGAACCTGTTTCAATAGGCCGTATTTTTGTGGGATATTGCTCCACTAATAGATTTTACCCGAAAATTCAGTGGCAGAGCAGTATCCCATGAGGGTAAGCTTTATTTAGGCTACCATTTCATCCTGCTGCTTTGGGGTAGGTTCGGGCGTGACGGATTTTTCTTCGTCGTCCGCTTCGCCTTCGATAGTAATATGAGGTAGCCAATCCAGAAATTTGGGTATCCACCAGTTCCAGTCGCCCAAAAGCTTCATAGTTGCCGGAAGTAAAACGCAGCGAATGAGGGTCGCGTCAATGAAGACCGCTACTGCCAGACCCAATCCGATTTGCCGGATGATTACCAATTGCAGCGTGACAAATACCCCAAATACTCCAACCATAATTGCCGCCGCGCCGGTAATTGTCCCCGAAGTAATGCTAATACCCTTTGCAACCGCCTCGTTTGAGGTCGCGCCCCGGTCTTTGGCTTCCTTGATACGGGTCAGGATGAACAAATGATAGTCCATCGAAAGCCCAAACAAAATCGTAAAGATAAAGACTGGCACCCAGCTTTCGATTGTGCCTGTCGGCTTAATTCCCAGCAAACCGCCGAACCAGCCATCCTGAAAGACCAACACCAGCACCCCGTAAGACGCGCCCGTACTTAGCAAATTCAGCAAAATAGCCTTAATCGGAATAACTATCGAATGAAAAGCCAGCAACAGCAATAAAAAGCTCAGGCCCAGCACAAAGGCGAAGATTACCGGCATTGCTCCGGCATACATCCCGACTTCATCCAAAGTATAGGCGGCATCGCCGGTAACATACGCTTTTGACCCACCCGCATTGCTAAAAGCTGCCGGTATTGTTTCATTCCGCATTTTGCTTACAATATCATAGTTAGCTTGGTCATTTCCCTTGCCCGACATCGTAAAGGATACCGAAGCTACTTTACCATTGCTCGAAGGGGTAATGTTCACCGGTTCGCTCAGGCCCTTGATTTGTAAAGCACTAATTTTAAGCTTTTCAATCGCCACTTTGGTTTGCTCCTGGTCATATTGAGTGACGGTCACGGCCAGCTTTAGGTTACTACCCTGGGGCCATTTTTCGTTAAGGCGGCTAATGGCCTGAACACCATCCAGTTTATCGGGGAAAGAACTAATATCGGCACTACCTAGCCGCAAATGCAACATTGGGTAAGCCAGCGTTAGCAAGAACAGGATAACCAAACCACCCAGCACAATTGGGCGGTTCATTACGAAATTAACCAGCTTGCTCCAAAAGCCTGTACCTTCGTCTTTTTCCTTGATAAACG
This sequence comes from Chloroflexia bacterium, assembly GCA_038323095.1. GTDB lineage: Bacteria > Chloroflexota > Chloroflexia > Chloroheliales > Chloroheliaceae > L227-5C. The sequence goes on from JBBQGP010000136.1 coordinate 7,229, forward strand.
GAATTCGCCCCCAATTCAACCTGTTGCCCAAAATGGCAATTACGGCAGGTAGAAAAGTCAGACTACCTACTACCGAAATTAACACTACCCAAATTGTGCCAAGAGCCATTGACTTAAACAAATCGTCGTCAATCAGGAATAATCCGGCAATCGAAATTGCAACGGTCAGTCCGCTAAAGAAAACCGCCCGCCCTGCCGTACTACTGGCGATTTCTAGCGCAGCCATTTTTTCGCGTCCGTGTCGCCGTTCGGTGCGGAAACGGGTAATCATAAAAAGCGAATAATCCACCGCAACCGCAAGTCCAATCAAAACTACCAATTGGGTGGCATAGCTGCTTACCGGGCTGATAAACTGACTGTAAAAACTGACCAACCCAAAATCGGCCAGTAGTGCCGTGATTGCCAGCACTAGCGGAACAATCGAGGCGACAACCGCCCCAAAAGCAATCAGCAAAATCGCAAAGGTTAGCGGCAAAGTGACCTGTAGCGCACCGTCCAAATCGCTGTTAATAGATTCGTTTAGCTGCTCATTAAATATACTATTATTCCAAACATTAATTTGATAATCCTTGTATTTGTTCTTGATTTCATCTAAAACGGGTTTGACCGGGACGAGTTTTTTCTTGACCTCGCTGGAAACACCCATAATCTTGCCAACCAAACGGAGGCTGGTTTGGTCGGGCGAAATCAGCCCAAACGAAGGTGGTACAAAAAAGGGATTGGGAAGCTGGGCGAATACAGGTTTAGCTTCACCGTTAGCATCGGTATAGCGAATCGCCAGCAAACGGGCCAGCATCTCGGTTACATCCCCCCGGTATTTAGGGTCAGTTACTTTCAGGCTGGGATGAGTGACAACGATTACCAAATCCTGCGAAGCTTCGACTGTGCCGTTTTCCCGGAAAATCTGGTTAGCCCGCCGCGATTCGGTGCGGGAAAGGCCGTTACTGGAACTGCTCGTTTCGGTTTTTGTCCCCCCAATAACCAAACTGCAAATGAAAATCCCCAGGCAAACTACAAACCAGACACTAACCACCGACCAGCGATGCCGCGCACTCCACATCGCTAATCGCACGGTTACAGGTTGTTTAGCTTTGCCTTTATCTAATAATTGCATTACTCCTGACTCCTTTTCAATTTTTTCTCGTTGATAATATAACTTATTTCTTGAGCTAATTCCAGATTAATATCGTGAGATTCACCAGGTTTATTTCTTTTTTTGCTCTCTTTTTGGCTTGCTTTTACTTTTATATTATCATACACTTAGGTAAGCAAAATTGTTCTGGTCGTTAGCAGAAAGGATTATTAAATGCGGTCTGTACGCTTCGAGACTTTTAAATATCCCAGCCAGCCCCGTTATTTTTTCCCCGCTCTGGTTGTACGGGAAAGCGAGAAAGAGCAGCTTTTTTATATTGGGCCGGGTCTGCCTATATATGTGGGCAAAAGCGACAGCACTTTTATCGGGACAAAGAACCATTTGACCCTGATGTGGCCCGACGTTTATTATAATATTTCGCTTTTTTGGGACGGCGATTGGAACTTTGAGTGTTATTATGTCAATCTGGCTTTGCCTCATCAGTGGGACGGTGAGCTTTGCACTTATATTGATTTGGAACTGGACGTGATGATGACCGAAGATGGCACTATAACAATTCTGGATGAGGACGAGTACGAAGAAGGCAAAATAAGGTATAATTATCCGCAAGAACTGATTGCTCAGATTGAACGCAGCACCAAAGAAGTAGTCGCTTTGATGGAAGCCCGCACTTATCCTTTTGACAATTCGCTTTTGAACTGGCGACCTGGTAACTCTTCTGGCGAGAATATGCGTCTTGCGGTCTAACGGTTTGTGTCGAAAACGTGGTACGGCACGGGGTTGGCAAAAAAGTTGGGGCAGGCCGGGTGATTATCACGGCGGAAGACCAGCGCGACCAATGTTTTTTCACAGTAGCGGATGATGGTATCGGGATGAACCGGGAGCAAATTTCTGATGCTTTGAAGCGGCGTACTGGCACATAATATGGGGTGGGGCTTTCCAACGTAAACGAACGGCTCAAAAGTATTTACGGTCTTGAGCATCAATTGAAAAACGTCAGCGAAATTTCACCCTTTTTCAATGGGGCGTGGGTGCTGAAAGTAAACGACAAGGAGCAAAGCGAGGTACAGGTTAGCCGGGGTCACGCCCGCAACCTCCGCGCTTTGCTCGGCATATGAGGATTAAGTAATAAGTCGGAAGTCGGAAGTATTAAGTCGGAATCATTCCCCACAACCGACAACCCTGTTCCCTCTAACAACCCCGTCCCCCGACAACCGATTTAATGCTCGGTAGGTGGGGTATGGTGGCCGTAGTTGGGGGAAGAGTTCGGGTCTACTTTAATCTCTACCCCACTTTGAATCAAGCGGTCACGGGCAATGTTCAAATGTACAATCTGACTGCCAACGGTACTGGCAATCAAACTGGCTGGAATGGTGAATTGCTTATCCTGCTGGTCGTTTTGGACGATTAGCTGGTCAACCTCACCAGTTTCCGGCTTGCAAATAACGCTCATTACACTACCTATCAAACCATCGGTGGCCTCGACTACCGCCCCAACCGAAATTGCCTGGCTCTGCGGCCCTTGCTGTTGTTCCATTCTTGACCTTTACCTTTCATTAGCTTTATGCTCACACTAATTGTTTATGATAAGGCAAATAATGTGCCAATAGGGGAAATTAAAATAAAAATCCTGCTGGTTTGTAACTTGTAGTAATTGAGCCATGTTATAATTCTAGCATAGCAAATCCATGATACACAATAAGGAGAGAATTTTATGACTCAAAGAGGGCTGCCGCTAGTTGAGGATAAGCCGATAGTGAAAAGGGTGGTTTGCCCGCACGATTGCCCGGATACCTGTATGATGAATGCGACGGTGCAGGATGGCAAGGTTATCAAAGTTACGGGCGATGCTGAACAGCCTTTTACTCAGGGCTTTTTGTGCGTAAAGACCAATTATTATTTGGAGCGGCTTTACAGTAAATTGCGGGTTTTGCACCCCATGCGGCGGGTTGGGCCGAAGGGGTCGGGCCAGTTTACCCAAATTAGCTGGGATGAGGCTCTTGACACGATTGCCGCCAATTTCAAGCGGATTGCCAGAGAATATGGCGCGGAAGCGATTTTGCCCTATAGCTATATGGGGACGATGGGCTTTTTGAATACGGCTTCGATGGACAGGCGGTTCTTTAATTATTTGGGCGCGTCCCAGCTTGACCGCACAATTTGCTCGACTTCGGGTGGTATCGGCTACCGTTATACGATGGGCCAAACTATCGGGACTGACCCGGAAACTATCACCGATTCCAAATTGATTATTGCTTGGGGAACTAATATTGTTTCGACCAATGTGCATTTGATGCCTTTTATCAATGAGGCCAAAAAACGCGGGGCGAAATTGGTGACGGTTGACCCACATCGCAGCAAAACGGCAGAGCAAAGCGATGTTTTTATTCAGCCTTACCCCGGCACCGATGCGGCTTTGGTGCTGGCGATGATGAACGTGATTATTTCTGAAAATTTGCACGACAAGGATTTTATCGAAAAGAATACGATTGGCTTTGATTTATTGGCAGAACGGGCGGCAGAATATCCGCTTGACTGGGCCAGTCATATTACAAATATTCCGGCTCAAACGATTTATGATTTCGCGGTAATGTATGCCACGACCAAACCGAGTTGTATTCGCCTTTCTTATGGCTTGAACCGCCACACCAATGGCGGGATGATGACCCGGACGGTGGCTTGTTTGCCCGCGCTGGTAGGGGCATGGGGCGTGCCGGGTGGCGGAGCTTTACTTTCGACCAGCCAAACTTTTGGCTTTAATACCGCCAAACTGGAACGGCCCGATTTCCTGCAACGCCACGAGCGTATACCACGTATTATCAATATGATTAAGCTGGGTGAGGCTTTGCTGGATTATCAAGAACCGCCCGTGATGGGCCTATACGTTTATAATTCCAATCCGGCAGTAGTCGCACCCAACCAGCAAAAGGTTTTGAAGGGACTAGAACGGGAAGATTTGTTTACGGTAGTGCATGAGCAGGTGATGACTGATACCGCCCGCTATGCTGATATTCTTATTCCCGCCCCTACCGCTTTTGAACAGACCGACCTTTACCGGGCCTATGGTCAGCTTTATGTACAGATGACTGAACCGGCTATCCCCCCTCTAGGTGAGGCCAAACCGAATATTGACGTTTTCCGCGAACTGGCCGCGAAAATGAATTTTGACGACCCGGCTTTCAGGGATAGCGACGAAGACGTTATCCAGCAAGCTCTTGATTCAAAATCGCCCGCAATGGTCGGGATAACCTACGAGCGGCTGAAAGAGGAAAATTTTGTGCGGTTGAACGTGCCGCGCCCGTTTGTACCTTTCGCCGATGGCAAATACCCGACTCCTTCGGGTAAAATCGAGTTTTATTCGGAAACGCTACGGCAGGCCGGGTTCGACCCGCTCCCGACCCACGTTGCCCCCGCCGAAAGTGCGGATGGGTCGCCCGAACTTTTCGGCAAATACCCGCTACGCTTGCTTACCCCTGCCGCCCATCACTTTTTGAACAGCAGTTTTGCCGATATGCCGACCATGATACGTAAGCAGCTTTACCCTTCGATTGAGCTAAACCAGCAGGATGCCGAAGTTCGCGGGATTAAGCCGGGCGATTGGGTGCGGGCCTATAATGACCGGGGTGAGGCTTATTTTGTAGCGGAATTCAAGGAAAGCGTCGCGGCGGGGGTCGCCTGTCATCTTAGTTTGTGGTGGAATGTCTACAGCCCGAAAGGTTGGAACTGTAATTCCTTGACCAGCGATGCCGAAGCCGACTTTGGGGGTGGAGCGACTTTCCACACCAATCTCGTCCAAGTCCAACGGGCTGATTTGACCTTGAACGCGGACGAATTGCGCCAAATTGAGGAGATCTACACTATTAAGCGGTAATTAGTTGAATTGACTTAACTTTAGGACTTTCGCTTCTGGGGCCAAAATATTTTGATACTATTTAGAATTTGAACCTGGAAAATTGGGGCAAGCGAAAGTCCTAAGTTTAATAAAGGAGTTGGAGCTATGTGCCTTGATGATGAAGTAAAGCCAACCGAAAGAGAGCTTCAAGTTATCAATTTTATAGCTCAAGGTCTTACTAACAAAGAGATTAGTGCCAATTTAGGAATTGCCTTACGCACTGTAGAAGCTCATCTTAGAACTGCCTACCAAAAATTAGAGGCCAGTAGACGAAGTGATGCTATAGTAAAAGCCATAAAGATAGGCTGGATAAAATTAAACTAAACTAAATCTTTGTAACGGATAGAAACAAACCACCTACTTTTTGTAATTGCGGTAAACCACAATAGACAAATCTTTCAATTTTTGTATAATTAAATCAGATACGTATCATCAAAAACGTGATAACTATATCGGCCATACGAACCAAGCTTTTAACTTCACTAACTACCAAACAAAACGTACTATCTTCTGACTCTACAACTACTAAATTTGCTCTTTCTCGAAAAAGCTTTGCTAAAATAGTAGCAGGTTTAGCAGGAATTGTTATAACTACTGGTTCGTCGTTAAAAGTTGCCGAGGCGGACGTAGATTGTGCTCCCTACGATTGTGCTTGCTATCCAATAACGAACGGCCCTTACTGGGGTTGCTTATGTGATTGTGCCGCTAATCCGCAGACTGACTGTTATGCTCCTCTATACAATCGGGTGATTGTTAAGTGTTGTGGCGGCCCCAACTACGGACGGACTTGCGGCTCCTACAAACAATATACTGGTGAGTATGTCTTTTGCGAGCATTGCCCTTAGAAACCCAACACCCTTTACTTTCTCTAATTAGTCTAAACGTCAATTGAGAAGTATTTTAATATTTAGATTTAGTGGGAAAGTTAGAAGTTTAACACAAAACGAAAAATTAAATCAAAAATTTATGCTTTTTGGATTAGAGAGGAGACAGTACAATGACCTCTAAAAACTCGTTGAAGGGCGGTAGTCATAAAGTTGAGTTTGTACAAATAACTCAAGAAATGAGAGATGCGAAAGTTACAGGCTTTCGCTTAAAAGATATAGCTATGTTGTTTCCCTGGGCTAAAGACCCGACGATTCAATGTGACTGTGGAGTAGAAGTACCTGTTCCTTATGGAAGTTTATCTAATTATGCTCAACACTTGGCGAAGGAATGGGGAAGTAGCGATATTTTCGCTACTTGGCGAGTGTGGCATTTTTTTGAGTCACCTCAACCGCCGGAAGTTGTGAAAGAGCTTGAAGAAAGCGGAAAAACCAATAGACACAACTCTGTACACTATCGTGATAATCTTCCCGAAAAACTAGGTTATTCGGTGAAGAAGGATAATCCATAGTTAGAGGCTGTGGAAAGAGTTGAGGAGTAGTCAGTTTAATTGACTTAATTTAATAAAGGGACATATAATCAGGTCGAGAAAGAATTTTTTCGGCCCTTTTTTAATTACCAAAAATTTGCTGAATGCCCGTACCTGGGCGGGCAGTTCCAATGGAGGAATAAAATGAGCTTGAGCGAAACGAATAACTCCGAAATGCAGCAAAAGCCGAATTATGCGACATTGGCCGATTTGAGCATTTGGCAGCTTTTGGCCCGCCAGCGCGAGGCTATGCCTGAACGGGAAGCGGTAGTTTTTGCCAACCGACGGCTAACTTTCGGCGAGTTGGCAAATCAGGTTGAGCGGGTAGCGGCCAGTTTGTTCAAGCATGGCTTGCGTAAAGGCGATATGCTGGCTTTGCTAATGCCGAACTGGACGGAGTTCGTGGTTACTTTTTATGCGGCGGCCCGGCTTGGGGCGGTAATCGTTCCACTCAATATTCGTTATCGCCAAAACGAAATTGAATATATTTTGCGAAATAGCGAAAGCAAGTTTTTGGTTACGTGTGCCGAATTTGGCAGTTACGATTATATAGCCTTGATTAACAGGTTGCGACCCGGCTTGCCGAGTTTGGAACAGGTGATAGTGGTGGGGCAAGCGGCGGGCGGGCCGGGGCTATTGGCCTGGGAAAGCCTTTTGCACGAACCCGTATTTGAATTGCCCGAAGTTGAAATTAATCCCAAAGACGATTTGTTTATGCTGCTCTATACCAGTGGCACAACTGGCTTACCCAAAGGGGCGATGCTGACCCATTATAATATTGCCTGGAACAGCACCGCGATTGCCGAAGCTCTGGAAGCTACTTCGGCAGACGTTATTTTGGCAGCAGTCCCGCTTTTTCACGTTTTCGGCGTAACCTGTTGCGCGACCCTGATGTCTACTGCCGGGGCGCAGTTAGTTTTAATGGATATTTACAAGCCGGAAGATGCCTTGCAAATAATCCAGCAAGAACGCATTACAATACATCATGGCGTACCCACCATGTTTATTCTCGAATTAAACCATCCTAATTTTGCTCATTTTGATTTAAGTTCGCTCCGTACTGGCATTATTGCTGCCGCCCCTGCTCCGGCGGAAATTATTCGGCGCATCCGGCGTGATATGAATTGCGAAATTGCCAGTGCTTATGGCCTGACCGAAACTGCCCCCGATTTGACCATTACCCATTTTGACGATAGCGACGAAGTGCGGGCCGAAACCGTCGGGCGGGCCGTGCCGGGAGTTGAAATCAGGATTGTAAACGACGATAACGAAGAATTGCCGCTCGGCGAAGTGGGCGAACTTATTTGCCGTTCGCCCGGCTTAATGAAAGGCTATTTCAAGGCGGCAGATGCAACCCGCGCCGCTATAGATGGCGAAGGCTGGTTCAGTACGGGCGATTTGGCGACGCTGGACGAAGCGGGCAATGTCCGAATTGTGGGGCGCAAGAAAGAAATGATAAACCGGGGCGGCTTCAAAATATATCCGCGTGAGGTGGAAGAACTGTATTACAAACACCCCAAAGTACAGGAAGTGGCCGTAATTGG
>JBBQGP010000137.1:0-15046 GCA_038323095.1 Chloroflexia bacterium
TGGAACTACTTTATCCAGCGAAGCTTGAGGGAAGACATGGATTTGGTGTTGGCGTTTATATCCAGTAGATCGGTAATCAAAGAAGGCTATGTCAATAAAGAACTAAGCGTTACTTTGGATATTGCTCAGGAGAAGCCGGAAGGTACGATTTACTTGATACCGATTATGTTGGATGAGTGCGAGCTTCCTTTTAGGTTAAAGCATTTGAACGCAGTCAGGTATTACAAAGACCAAGAGTCGGCCAAAAAGCGTATTGTGCAAGCAATGCAGATGCGGGCCAAACAAAGGAAAATTGAGCTTTAGAGCAAAAAAGCCGCCAATTTTGAAAGGCGGCTTTTTGTTTATTCTTCTTTTTCCTCTTTTACTCCGGCGATTTGGGCGAGGGCTTTGGCGTATTGGGCCAAATCTGAGGTAAGACGCTTAAGAGCCGCTCGCATTTTTGCTTCGTCGTCCCAGCGTACTTCCCATTCCTTGATACTTACGTCGGCGGGGCGGGTAGATTCCCATAATTGCAATTTGGGATGCCATTCGGCCAGAAACGGGCGCAAACCTTCATTCAGAGCGGCAATCGCAATTCCACCCACTTGATTGTGGTTTGGGCCTACCTGTGAGCCAGCTTTTTTTAGAATATCGCGGGTAATGTCGAAAAGTCTGTAAAGCGAATTCAAGGCTTCCCGCAGTATTCCTTCTCCCTCATAAAGCGTTTCAGTGGAAATACGGGTTACTAACTCTACATAAAGCGACCAGGCCGCGTCGCGTTGGGCATAATTTGGCTCAATTCTGACCGAGCCGATTTTCCAGGGTAGCGACAGGGTAATTTCTTTGAACCTCATATTTAATTCCTCGCTCTGTAATCAAGAGGTAAATAAACAGGCCGAAGCGTTAAGGAAACCGCTCCGGCCCAAAAATTCTAGCTAATGACCCGTTTGGTGTTGCTGCGTCCGTCGAAGGAGAGTAGCACTTTTTTGTTTTCGTTCTGGGTTTCGAGATGGACGGTGCGCCCCCAAAGCTGGTGGACGTATTGCAGGGTTTTCTCGGCGTAACCAACATCGAGCGGTGTACCCTCGAACTGATGGCGCAAATAAAGCTCCCGGTTTTGCTTGTAGTCGGCATCTTCGACCACGATATAGGGGTCGCCGAAATTGGTCATGCTGTGTACCAGCCCGTCGCGCACCTTTTCCCAATCTTTCTCGACGATAACCCACTGACCATCGCGCTTTTCGTAGAGATACAAATCGAGTTCTTCGATTAGCTCTTTGGTCAAATAGTTGCGGAGGAAAGAAACGTCGTTGTCGAGTTCGCGCACTTCCAAAATTTTCTTCTGACCCTCGCCGCCGGGTCGCCGCAGCACTTCACGCTCGTACTCGTTTGGCTCGTTCCAGCGTCGCTCAATATCCTGCCACATTTTCAGGCCAATGTAATAGGGGTTGATGTTGCGGCGACTGGGCGAAAGCACCCCGGCGTTAAGCTGGGCGTACTCGGTATACTCGCCATCGTTCAAATCCAGTTCGCGGGTCATACGCTGATGCCAGAGCGAAGCCCAACCTTCGTTCATAATTTTAGTTTGCTTTTGCGGCAAGAAATAAAGAGCTTCGTTGCGAACCATCTCGATAATATCGCGCTGCCAATCTTCCAGCTCGCGGCTATACATCATTACAAAGCGCAAAATATCTTTTTCCGGGCTGGGCGGGAATTTGCGCTTGCGTTCGCGCTCTTTTTCCTTTTCTTTTTCGCGTTCCTCAACCGCCTTGCGCTCTTCCATGCTCCACAAATCTTCGTAAGGCGATTGAATCACCCGCTTTTTCTCGCGGTCTTTTTCTTTGTCGCTGGAATTAACGCTCGGCTCAATTCGTAGGCGGGGCGTGGTATCAATATGCTCCTCAATCGAAAGCACTGCATCCAAAAACTTTTCGATAGTATCTGTACCATGCTCAAATTCATATTTGCTGATGCGCTCGGCGTGCAGGCCAGCCGTATCTACCATCTGGCGATTGGTGTGATTGAAGTAAGCATTATTCTTGAAAAAATCGGTATGGCCCAACACGTGAGCAATTACCATCTTGTTTTGCCAGAGGCTATTAGCTTCCATCAAGAAAGCGTAAGACGGATTGCTGTTGATTACCAGCTCGTAAATCTTGCTCAAGCCGTAATCGTACTGGGTTTTCATCCGGTAATAGGCTTTACCGTGTGTCCAGTGCGAAAAGCGGCCCGGAATACCATAAGCCCCAAATTCATACATAATCTCGGCGGGAACAATTTCAAAATGGGTCGGGTAGGGGTCAAGCCCGAAACTATGGGCCAAATCCCAGCAAGTTTCAATCGCTTTGGCAATTTCGGTTACTTCTTTATCTTCCGGCACAATGCCTCTGTCACCGGACGGATTAAATACGTTCAAGTTCTCGGACATCTAAAACACCCTTCTTTTTCAGGAAGCCGCTACAGGTCGGGAATTTAGTTGTAAACCAGTATACGATATGCCTTGAAAAGCAAACCCAGACCCAGTAGCAGAAAAAGGCCACCCATCAAAAAACCATCGGCTTGATACTTTGTAATCATACTCGAACCGCCGTAGCAAAAGAGAACTGCCGCTAATAAACATATCCCAATTAAGGCCCGTCACAATTCGGCCTTTTGTGGATATGGGCTGAAAATAATAGCTACTGCTAGTATCATCACCAGTATCAGCATAAATTCCCCTTGCTAATTGAAAGGGCTGAGGACTGAGCCAAAAGTTGAAAGCAAGCAACAAACTTTCCTACCGACTTGATACTTCCGACTTCCAACTTGTTCACTCAGTTCTCAGCAATAACTAGCGCGTCCCGACTTTTTCCCCTTCTTTTTGGGAGAAAAATTTGCGTAAGGCTGGATAAACTTCGCTTTTATCGGAAATGGTCACGCCCACAAATTTTTTGCTGTCAATCCGGCTGTAAGCACTCATCAGGGTACTCATCAAGCTATAGTGGCTTTCGCGGATTTCGCCATATCCAAAGATGTTACAAATACCAATAAATTTGTGAACCAAATCTACACATCGGTCATTATCCCAGGGCAAGTTGCCCCCGTCCGAGAAGTGGAAGGGGTAAATATTCCAATCTTCGGGGGGGTAGCGTTCGGCAATAATTTTCAGGGCCAGTTCGTAAGCACTGGAAACCTGCGTACCGCCACTTTCGCCTTTGTGGAAGAATTCTTCCTCGGTAACTTCTTTGGCTTCGGTATGATGCGAAATAAAAACAATGCGGACTTTCTCGTATTTGGTTCGCAGAAAGCGCATCATCCAGAAGTAAAAAGAGCGGGCAATGTATTTTTCAAATTCACCCATCGAACCCGATACGTCCATCATGGCAAAAACTACCGCGTTCGACTGGAATTTGATTTCTCGCTCCCAGGTCTTAAAACGTAAATCGTCGTTACGAATTTCGCCAAAATGAGGGTCGCCCTTCGCAGCGTTGCGCTTGAGGTTTTCCATAATGGTACGCTTTTTATCGAGGTTCGCCATGATGCCTTTTTTGCGAACATCGGTAAAGCGCACTGCTTCGCTTTCGAGTTCCTGCTGGCGTTTTTCTTCCAGATTGGGCAACCCTAAATCTTCAAAGATAAGCGCGGCCAATTCATCCAAAGTGACCTCAGCCTCGTAGTAATCCACTCCCGGCTGGTCGCCCGCTTCCTTGCCTTGCCCCTGCCCTGGCTGTTTGTCCTGCCCTACGACATCGCCTACCTTAGATTTGCCGTCGCCCTGCCCCACTCCCTGACGCTGGTTCGCGTCATAGCGAAAGCGATATTCATCCAAAGAACGAATCGGCACTTTGAGAGTTTTCTTGCCATCCGAGAGGATAATATTTTCTTCGCTGACAATATCGGAGAGGTTTTTCTTAATCGCCTCTTTAATCTTTTCTTTGTGGCGTTGCTGGTCAATCGGCCCTTTGCGGTGCAACGACCAGTCCTGCCGGTTCACCGAATACGAGCCATACTTCGATATATCCGACATAATAACTCCTGGTTTCCAAGTTTCAAATTTCTAGTTCCAAGTTGAAACAACTTTATTTGGAACTAGAAACTTGAAACCAGAAACTTTACTTCTAGCGATTAAGCAACTGCCCGACGTACTGAACCAGAGCATTTGCGCTTTGGACGGTGTAACCCTGCTTTTCGACCAGCCGGTTAATAACATCGTTCATCTTGCGAAGCTGATCCTGGTCGGGAGTCTTGCTATTAGTGGTAATCTTCACAATATCCTTGAGGTCGGCGAAAAGCTTTTTCTCAATCGCTTCCTTGAGCCGTTCATGACTAGTGTACTCGAAAGCCTGACCGCGTCGGGCCAGCGACGAAATCCGAATCAGAATTTCTTCCCGGAAAGCTTTCTTGGCATTTTCGGTAATGCCGATTTGCTCCTCGATAGAGCGCATCAAGCTTTCGTCGGGTTCAAGCTCTTCTTCGGTAAGCTGGTCGCGCAACTTGGTTTTGTTGCAATATGCCTCGACGTTATCCAAATAATTATTGAGCAAAGTACGGGCCGATTCCTCGAAGCTGTAGACGAAAGCCTTTTGAACTTCTTTCTTGGCGATTTCGTCGTATTCCTTGCGAACTTCGCTAATGAAGTTAATGTAACGTTCGCGTTCTTCGCGGGTAACGGCGGTGTGCTGTTCCAGGCCATCGCGCAAAGCTCGCAGGGCATCAAGCGGGGTGATAAAGCCGACCCCTTCTTTGGCAATAATATTGGAAAGCTGGTTGATGACGTAGCGCGGCGAAATACCGTCCATTCCTTCGCGCTGGGTTTCTTCCTGAAGCTCCTTCACGTCCTTTTGCTTCATTTCCTCAATTTCTTCGCCATCGTACAATTTGAGCTTTTTCATCAAGCTCACTCCAGCCTTTTTGGGCGGCTCAAGCCGGGTCAGGATAGCGAACATACTGGCAACCCGGAGAGTATGCGGGGCAATATGTACATCCTTGATGGCACTCTGGCTGATAAGCTTTTCGTAAATCTTAATTTCGTCGCCGACTCGCAAGTTATAAGGTACGCGGATGAGAATAATACGGTCTTGCAAAGCCTCGCTTTTTTTGTTGCCGGTAAAGCTGGAATACTCACTTTCGTTGGTGTGCGAAACCACTACTTCATCGGCGTAAATCATGCTAAACCGCCCGGTCTTGATGTTTTGCTCCTGAGAAAGCGTTAGCAAGACATAGAGGAATTTTTCGTCACTTTTCAGCATTTCGATAAATTCCATCATACCCCGGTTAGCAATATTCAATTCGCCGTCAAAACGGTAGGCGCGAGGGTCGCTTTCGCTGCCGACTTCGCCAATGGTCGAAAGGTCAATTCCACCGACCAATTCGGCAATATCCTGGCTTTTGGGGTCGCTGGGCGTAAACGTACCAATGCCCATACGGTTCTTTTCACTTAACATAATGCGCTTAACCGGCACTTTTTCGATTTTGCCCTCGTAAACGCTGTTCAGGTTAAAGCGGCAGCGCGGGCATAAATCACCCTCGATGTAAACCCCGTAATCGCGTTCAATGTCGGCCCGCAAATCTTCGGGGACAAGGTGCAATGGGTCTTCGTGCATCGGGCAATCCCGAATGGCGTAAACCGCGCCGTCCTGAGTGCGGCTATAGCGTTCGAGGCCACGCTTAAGCAAGGAAACAATCGTACTTTTACCGCCGCCAACCGGCCCCATCAAGAGCAAAATGCGCTTGCGAACTTCCAAACGCTGGGCGGCAGAGTTAAAATACTGCACCACTTGTTGCAGGGGCTTTTCCAAACCAAAAATTTCGTCGTTAAAAAAGCGATAGCGCGGGTCGCCGTTCTTCCCGAAATCCGCTCCATCCGACATAATCATATCGTAAATCCGGCCATGTGATAGCCGGGCAACTTTCGGGTTTTTGGTCACAATCTCAAAGTAATCGGCGAACGTGCCTTCCCAGTTCAGTTCTCTTTCCTGGCTGCGATATTCTTCCAGACGCTTGAGCAAATCCATAGACTTAAAACTCCCCTTTCAAGTGCCGCTTGCCTGTTACTTTATAAAAGAATGATAGCAGGATTGCGGCTTACACTCTATCGGCTTGCAATTGCTCCAGACCACAATTACTATTTAAATTTTTCTAAACTTAAAAACTTAAAAATATAAAGATACAGTTAAAGATTTCGCTTTGGTTTGTGCTGTCAACTCCTGGCTTGTTTCAGCTTGCGTTCGATGTGGGTCGCACTAACGAGGTTGTTTGAAACGATAATTTTTCCTGGCAACCGCGTTTGCACAGGGTAATACAATACAGGTGGGTATTTGGGTTGTCAAGACCCAGTAGATAAAGAAGATTTCCACCCTCTCTAAACCGCTTTGTTTTTATAAGAGTTCGTTTTCATCTTACACGAAAAGCCTGCAAATAGCAAGCCGATTCGTCCTTGTAACAGGGCCTCACCATACTGCTTCGGAATAGTAGAGGCTGCTTTTCTTATATCAAATTGCAGGCCAGCGACCTTATTTTTCCTGGCTTTCCGGCGTATCTTCGGCGGGTTTATCCAATGTCAATGCTAAATCGTTTAACTCTTTGGCCCGCTCCTGTATCTGCCGCAACAGGGTCGGATTTTGCCGCCTTTCGTATTCAGTTCGCATTTCCAGCAACATCTGAGCGATACGAGCAATCTTTCGCACGGTATCTATAGTATCGTTTGGTTTAACCGGCTCGGTAAAAGGCATCTTCCACTCCGTGATGAATCTTGGTTGTTAGTTGTTAGAGAAATCAGAAACAAAGGGTTTTCCTACCGACAAGGTTTGGTGGTAAATTTCCTGCCTTGAAAGGCTGGGCTGATAACATGAAAACCTGGCTAAAGCCGTTACGGGTCGAGCTAGATTTAACCTGACCTTACCTAGCCCTTCAGGGCCGTTTTCATGCTATCAGCCCGGACATTTATGTCCGGGAGATGACCCCTATCCCTCAACAACTTTATTCCTTCTAACAACCGACAATCAATCCGCTATTCCCCATCCAGTAATGCTTTAAAATCTTCTTCGTTCAGTATTGTTATACCTAATTGCTGGGCTTTCGTCAATTTTGTGCCTGCCTTGTCGCCCACCACCAGAAAATCGGTGTTTTTGGAAATAGAACTTCCCACCGTCGCGCCCTTGTTTTTAAGCAATTCTTCGGCATAGCTACGGGTATAATTTACCAAATTGCCAGTCAGGACGAAAGTTTTTCCGGCCAGCGTTTTCTTGCCGCCGCGTTCCGGCTCAATTGTGTTTACTCCGGCTTGTTTCAGCTTTTGGATAACCGCCCGGTTTGCTTCATTTTGAAAAAATTTGACGATACTGGCCGCCGCTACTTTGCCCATACCTTTAATATCGGTAATAGTTTCGACATCCGCCGCAATTAAAGCATCCAAAGTGCGGAATTGGGAAGCCAGCATCTCGGCGGCTTTGGTGCCAACCTGGGGAATACCCAGCGCGGTCAGCAATTGGCGGAGCGGGTTTTGTTTGCTGGAATCAATTTCACCCAGCAAATTATCAGCCAATTTCGTGCCGACCCGCTCCAAACTTAATAACTGTTCTTTGGTCAGGTAATATAAGTCGGCAAAATCTTTAAGCAAATTCTCATCATAAAAGCGGTGGGCATTGCGTTCGCCCAAACCTTCAATACCCATTTGGGCTGCAAAGAAAGCAATCCAGTCTTTCATTTGGGCTGGACAGTGATAAGCATCGTTGGTGCAATAAAGCTTGCCGCCGCCGCCTTCTTCCAGTCGGGTGGTTGGTGCGCCGCAGGAAGGGCAAGTTTTGGGGTATTCAAAAGGGGTTTCCTCGCCAGTTCGCCGCTCTTCCATTACCTTGACCACGTTTGGAATAACGTCGCCCGCCCGCTTGACTAGCACCGGGTCGCCGATGCGTAGCCCCAGCTTTTCTATCAAATCCAGATTAAAAAGCGTGGCAGTTTTGACCGTAATACCGCCAATATCCACCGGCTCAAGCATGGCAAGCGGGTTAATCGAGCCAGTTCGCCGGATATACCGCCAATCGATTTTGTTGAGCCGAGTAACCGCTTCCAATGGCGGAAATTTATAAGCGGTAGCCCAACGCGGGTCGCGCCCCACAAACCCTAATTTTTCTTCAATCCCGAAATCGTTAATTTTGACCACCGAGCCATCAATTTCAAAATCAAGGCTCATGCGTCTGTCCAGCCAATTTCTTACCCGGTCTTCGACCTCTTCCAGCGTTTGACACAGTTTTATATCCGGCGCGACCCGAAAGCCCAGCTTTTGAAAATATTGCAAGGCTTCCCATTGATTTTTGATTTCCGGCCCGCCCTTTTTTTGAGCCAGGGTATAGACGAAAATATTCAAAGGGCGTTTTTGGGTAATCGAGGGGTCTTTTTGGCGCAAGCTTCCCGCAGCAGAGTTGCGCGGGTTGGCAAACAATTTCTCGCCCTTGCCCGCCAATTCCTGATTGAGCTTGTCAAAGGCCGATTTCGCCATATAAACTTCGCCGCGTACTTCCAGAAGTTCGGGCATTTCTTCATTATCTATTTTGTGCAAGCGAAGCGGTACGCTTTTAATCGTTTTGATATTGGGGGTTACGTCATCACCCGCAATGCCATCGCCACGAGTTGCCCCACGCACCAAAACGCCATTCTCATAAACCAAAGCCACCGATAGCCCATCAATTTTTGGTTCAACCGTATATTCAAAAGCAGCCTTGCTACCTAAAAACTTGGTAGCCCGATTATTCCATTCCTCAAGTTCCTGTGCGCTAAACACATTGCTCAGGCTTAACATCGGCACTTCGTGGACAACTTTGGCGAAATCGGTTACAACGCCCACTCCGACGCGCTGTGTGGGTGAATCGGGCGTAATAAATTCGGGGTGTTCCTGCTCTAGTTGGCGCAACTCCCGGTAAAGGGCATCGTATTCGGCATCGGTAACTTGGGGGTCATCCCTCACATAATAGCGGTAGTTATGATATTCGATTTGATGGCGTAAATCTTCAATGCGCTGCTGCACTTCGTTCGCGGTGGTCATGTGGCCCTTTCTAGCTTTTTTAATTCTAGTGGAAAGACGACAAAAGTTTGCTTTACTTGAACAATTCGCTAACCTTGATTTTAAGGCCGGGTAACAAATCTTCGCCGTCCAGTTCCCCGTTAGCATTTACACATTGCGGGAGTAAGCCGGAAGCCGGACGGTAAACAAAAACAATCTCGCTACGTGGGTTAATTACCCAGACCAGCTTTACCCCAACCTGCAAATAAGTTTCGATTTTTTCATCTACGTTAAATACCATATCGGTACGCGAAAGCACTTCGACTGCCAAATCGGGTGGGCCGGGAAAAGCATCAAATTTATCACTACCCAACCTGTCCGTTAGCACAAAAGCTACATCAGGAATAGGGGCAGTCTTTGGAGTGAAAACAAAAGCTGTACCACTAAAAGCCTGCCCTACCGGGTTTTGGGCCAAATAATTGTCCAGAAACGCCCCAAGCTTCAAAATAATTTTACCGTGAACAATGCTTGGGCCTCTCATTTCGATTAGCTCTCCGTTGATTAACTCATACTGTCGGCCATTATCCGGCAAATCCAGAAATTCCTCAAAAGTATAGCGACGTTCAAAATCTATTTGGGTAGTCATAAAATATTTCTCGCTGATACTACTTCGGCTGGTTAAAATAATCTAACCAGCCGAAAATTTACTGCTATTCTCATTATACTTATCTGCAAAGCCGAATTTTAGAGCCGGGTTGCTCTAGCTTTCTGTGGTCTTTGCGTCTGAATTTCAGCGGTTCGCCAGATGCATAGGCATAATTACATGGACGTAATCATCTTTGCCGACAGGCTTGATTACACCGGGATTGGAAGGAGTTTGCAACTCAATCGCCACTTGTCCGGTATTCAGCACGCCCAGTACATCGGCCAAATATTTGGCGTTAAAGGCAATTTGGGCCGGGTTGCCGTCCACCGTTGCATCAATTTCGCTGCGGTTATCGCCCACTTCGGCGGCGTTTGCACTCAGGGTCAAATTACCTGGAGTTAAATCTTCGCCGGGAGCAACGCTAACCTTGACAATATTACCGCCGCTATCTTTAGCAAAATAACTGGCAACCTTGACCGAGCGCGAAAGCTCCTGCGTGCTAACAACGGTGCGAGTCTGGTAGCTTTTGGGAATAATATGCTGGTAGTTGGGGAAATTACCTTCAATCAAGCTGCTGGTGAAGTTCACCGTATCGGTTTTAAACAAAGCCTGACTTTTGTTACCCGTAATGCTGATTTCTACCCGCGAATCGTCGTCAGCCAAAATCCGGGCCAGTTCAATCATAGCGCGGGCGGGCAATAGTACGCTAAAATTGTTAGCGGTAGGTTCAGCCAGTTGCGCGGTGCGTACCGCCAGCCGGAAGCTATCCGCCGCCGCCATCGTCACTTTATCTTCGCTGAAATTAGCGAAAAGGCCAGTCAGCACCGGGCGCGTTTCATCCGTAGAAGCGGCAAAAGCTACCATTCCGACGGTTTCTTTCAAAACGCTCGATTCGATTACAGTGTAATTGGCCGGATTGGTAATATTGGGCAGGGACGGAAAATCTTCGGCGGCAATCCCGCTAACGTTGGCTTCCGAACGCCCGCTTCGGATATTCAGCTTCAGGGTTTGTTCATCCAGAGCCAGCACCACGCTATTTTCACTGCCCAGATTGGAAACAAAATCAGTCAAAAGCCGGGCTGGAACAGTAATTTCGCCTTCTTCCAAAATTTGAGCCGGAATCCAAACCGTAATCGAAATTTCCAGGTTGGTCGCTGCCAACCGCAACCGCCCGCCATCTTCGGTAGTGTCGGTTGCAATCAAAATATTGTTCAAGACCGGCAGCGTGGTTTTGGTCGAAACGGCCCGGCCTACCACTGATAAACCCTTGCCGAGTTGTTCTTGCTGGCAGCTAACCTTCATATCCAGCCTGCTCCTTTTTCCTAAGTATTATTAAACGCCCCTAAATTGCTTAAAGAATTGTCTACGTTTATAAAGCTGTTTTTAAGAGACATATTTCTTTAGTTGGGATATGATTATAGCACATGCCAAAAAAACATGTTAGTTTATCCACATGGCAAGCGGTGTAAAATATTCCAAAAACTTTCGGGGTATTTTTAACATGACACGACCAAAGCCAAAGTTATCCACAGCTTTGTGGAAGGGTCGGGAAAACTAGAAAAGTTTTTCTAAACCAGCTCAAATTACTTCTGGTTCAGGGTCAGGGTCAGCCGGATAATCGAAAATATCACTGATTTTCAGCTCAAAGCCTGGTATTACGTCCTGGCCGCTCAACGTGTCGGAAATATCAAAACTATGCCTTATCCAAAAAGCAATATTCCGCACTACTTTCGGCTACCCTGCCCAAGTTTTTACCCCTTAAATAAAGGCGTAATTCTGTTACCACATTAGCACAAATAATGCTATGCTCAAAAGTAGGCATTGCCTGCTCTTCCTCCAGCTCATCATCTTCTATTTCGTCAAGTTCTATGCTCATTTTTATTACCTGTTGCAGAAATTTGGTAACTGCTCTGATGTTTGCCATCGTACCCATTTTTATTATAATGAGACTTGGTTTGGTTTGCAATCAGGCTATTCTCGTGCTATAATTTTCATGCTTTGAGGGCGATTAGCTCAGTTGGTTAGAGCGCACGGTTCACATCCGTGAGGTCACTGGTTCGAGCCCAGTATCGCCCATTTTTATTTCATACTTTATAGCCAATCCTTGTTACCCGAACTCGATTAATACTATTGTTTCACCAGTGATTTATTCTTCTTGCTGGTTTATCTTTCAAATAGTTCTGTTTAGTAAATTCTTATGGTAAATTCTGCCTGCCTTATGAACTTTAAAACTCTTTTTTGTGTTAGTCTAATCAAAGTTGTGATACAATAAAATCGAGGTAATGTAGAAATATCAAATTAATCTATGGGACAGGGTTAGTTTATGAACTATGCCACTCTGGTAATTTATCGTTTGTCAGATAACAGTGACAGACTTTCAATCGTTCAATACCTCAAGAAACAACTTGGTGATTACCGCAAAAACGGTCTTAATTCAGTCCTTTATTATTACAATATTGATACCCACAAATTTAGAGTGCTTTCTATCTGGTCTAGCAAAGCGCAGTATCAAAATTTGCCACCAGGTTATTTGCCGCAAACAATTAGTCTCAGCTTCGCCGAAGCTCAACTAACCGAAACTGCGGCCTATCAAATGCTCTGGGAAATGCAACGTTCTCACCTCCAAAATGTTTCTTCGGGCTTACAAGAAATGGAAATTAGTAAAGGAATAGATTTTCAGGTAGCTTTGAAGCTAATCCGTCAGCTTGTCCGCGAAAAAGTTTTTAGTTACGCCGAAACAGCTACTTTATGGCTGGGTCAGAACCAGGATGAGCCGCAAAAGCTGTTGTGTCGAACGGATTGGGCTAATAAAACCAGTATCGTGACTTTCAGACAAACCACTCAGTTCAAGGACGTTATCGAAGAATTAGCCCAAAACGGCATAAGCATTACCTATGTTGGTGATGAAATAACCGAAGATTTTACTTCTGGTGGCAATAATTATAACCGCTTAAATACTGAAGTTTAATTCTTTGCGCTAAAATTGCTCTTACTCCAGAATAAAGAAAAAGATAAATTAGTATGACTAACCAGGAACTTGCTAAAACTTTTGCCCTAATTGGCGATTTGATGGAATTAAAAGGTGAAAATCCCTTTAAAGCTTCGGCCTATCGTAAAGCGGCGGAAACACTTGGTAGCGCAACCGAAGATATAAAAACTATCTGGCAGGAAAATCGGCTCAAGGAACTGCCCGGCATCGGCGAGGCTATCGCCGCCAAAATCGAGGAACTGCTGACTACCGGGCGATTGCAATTTTTGGAAAAACTGGAAGAAGAAATTCCGCCCGATTTAGTAACCTTACTGGAAGTACCGGGAATTGGCACTAAAACCGCTATGACGTTATACAAAAAATTAGGGGTTAAGGGGATTGGTGAATTGGAACAGGCCGCCCGCGAAAACCGCGTTGCCAACATACCCGGCATGGGTGCGAAAAAACAGGAAACTATTCTGAAAAGTATCGAAGCTTTGCACGCACGCGGCACGCGGAAAACTTTGCTGGGGGTGGCTACTGCTTGCGCCCGCCAGCTAATGCAAGACTTAAAGCAAGCTGATTCAAATGTTGTAAAACTGGAAACTACCGGCGCACTCCGGCGGGGGGAAGAAACCGTCGATAAAATTAGTCTGGTCGCCGCCAGCAACGATACTGATGAAACCCTTGAAGCTTTTCTGAAATTGCCCGTAATCGAAAGCGTGCAGCGTAGACGCGATTACAAAGCCGAAGTTACTCTTAAAAATGGCCTCAAGGTTGAATTTTTTACCTGCTTTCCCGAACAGCTTGCCACTACTTTACTGCTGACCACTGGCACAGACGGACATCGAGCCGAGTTGCGCGATTTGGCTTGGGCGCGGGGCTACGAACTAAGCATGGGCGGTTTCTTGAGCAAGGACGAGGTTTGGCCGACTACCGACGAAGAAGAAGCTTTCCGTTATCTGGGCTTGCCTTATTTGCCGCCCGAACTCCGCAACGGCAAAGGCGAAATCAAGGCCGCCAAAGCTGGAGAATTAGTCCTGGATTTAGTTACTTTGACCGACCTCAAAGGCGATTTGCACAGCCATTCAATCTGGAGCGATGGTGGCAATAGCGTTGAGGAAATGGCCCGCGCTGCCGCCCGCAAAAATTACCGCTATTTGCTGATGTCCGACCATAGCAAAGGTTTGGGCATCGTTAGTGGCCTGACTGAAGAACGCTTGCGGGAGCAGCAGATTGAAATTGCCCGGATTAACGAAGTATTGGCTAAAGAGGGCTTTAATTTTCGCTTGCTGAGTGGGGCAGAGGTCGAAATCAAGGCCGATGGTTCGCTTGATTTTAGTGATGAAATTTTGGCGACAATGGATATTGTAGTAGCTTCCCTGCATAGCAGCTTGCGGCAGGAACACAAAAAAATCACCGAACGCCTTTTGCGGGCCATGCATAATCCGCATGTAGATATTATCGCTCATCCAACCGGGCGAATTATTAACGCTCGCGAACCAGCCGATTTGAATATGCTGAAAGTTTTTGTAGCCGCCCGCGAAACTGGTACAGCCCTCGAAATCAATAGCGGCCCTGACCGCCTTGACCTGAAAGCCGAACACGTTCAGCAAGCTTTGGAAGAAAAAGTAAAATTGGTAATTAGCAGCGATGCCCATTCGATTAGCGGGCTGGATATGCTCGAATTTGGGGTAATCACTGCCCGACGGGGTGGGGCGCAAGCCAGCGAAATTCTCAATACCCTTGAGCTTGACCGCCTTCTGGCAAGCTTGAAGTAGTTGTTAGTTATTAGTTGTTAGAGGGAACAAGAGTTGCGAGTTGCGAGTTAATTGATTCTTGATTCCTACTTTATACCGCCGAATTGTTAAACAGGGGTATCTCTCGGATGTGGAATGTCCGGGTTAATAACATGAAAACGGCCCTAAAGGGCTAAATTGGAATAAGGCTAGATTTAGCCAAACCTGTTGCGGCTTTAGCCAGGTTTTCATGTCATTAGCCCAGCCTTTTAAGGCAGGAAGTTTCTGTTCCCTCTGCGGTGAATAATTCAAAACTTGCAACTCGCAACTCAAAACTCCCCCAACTCTATTTCCGGCTGGCCCACCAGCTTGTAACTACCAATAAGCCGCCGTAGGCCGAAGCAACGGCCAGCAAAGCCAGAATTAAAGACCAGATAAGCGTACCAGGACGGGAAAAATCGGCCCGCATTACCGCCAGTCCGCAAAAAATAACGGCCCATACGAATGCCAAAAACCCCAGCAACAAACGACCTATTCCCGGCTTTTTAGTGGCGTAGCGGTTAGCCTCGATTGTTTCCGTTTTGCCGGGAGGTCGGGGCGGCGTAAAAGACATACCAAACTCCTTTAACGAACCTTGTCCGAAGATAATTATAATTCCGCCCCTATCATAAAAGCTAAGGCTGCTCAAGTCAACGGTAAGTTTATATATAAAGAAAAAGGCTATAAAGAAAAAAGCC
>JBBQGP010000138.1:0-14695 GCA_038323095.1 Chloroflexia bacterium
CACCCCAAAATTACCTAAAGTAGATTCAATCATTTTGGCTTTTTTGCGTAGTTCGACGTGATTGATTTCTACATCGCTAAACGAAGCCAGAATATTGATTACTGGCAATTGCCATTCCTTGCGGGGTAAAGCGGGCGAAGGGACAGCCGCCTCGCGTTCGGGCTTTATGTTAGAAACCTGAGATTGTTGCAAAGGGCGTTGCGGCGCGGGCTGTTTGATAATTGGCTCTGGCACGAGCGTAACCGGGCGAGAAGGCGGCACAAGCGGAGCAGCCAGAGCCGGAGCAACGTCATCCTCAGTTTCGCTATCTTCTAACAAGTTATTGAGCAAATCGTTACTGTTGGTGCTACCCGTCCAGGTACGCGAAGTTGGGCCACCCGAAAATTTGTAATCTTCCTGCAAATCAAAATCGTCAAATTCGTCCGGCTCGGCGGTAGGGATAGATTTCTCGCCCCGCATCGCCCGAAAACTGTTACGAACTTGCCCGAAAACTTGCCGGAGCGAAATATTAAAGGTAATAATAAACCCAACCAGAAAAAGGGCAATTAGTACCAGAAATGTCCCAAAAGGAGTAATCAGACCCGACAAAAAGGCCGTCAAATAATGGGCCAGATAGCCCCCGCCTTCGCCTTTTTCGGCCATTGCCACCGGGTTAGCGGCGAAAAGATGCACCAGACAAATAAAGGCGATAATCATAAACATTGCCGCCGTGATTTTGGTCTGGTTAAATTTTTCCTGTTGGGTCAAGCCCTCGTAAAAATGGGTCGCGCCAATAACAATTATCAAAATTGGGATAAGAAACGCCCCGATACCGAAAATCCGTTTGACGAACATTCCAGCTTGGGCCAACGCACCACTATTATTGAGCAGACCAATAAAAATAATTACGCCCGTTACCAATAACAAAATCCCGTAAATTTCCTGCCTGACACCGGGACTAATTGAGGGCAAGCGGTCATTCTTGTGAAAGTCTTCAGGAGTGGAACGGTTGGTTTTGGAATTAGCCGGAGGAATGGGCAGCGAAGCAGGCTTACCGCCGACACGCTGAATTATTGGCTCAGTCGGCCCGTTTTTAGACGGGGCAGGAGTAGCCGCTTTCTTTCGGGGGGTAGCCGGAGCGGAAGATTTAGGCGGTGGTACTAATAATTTATCCGCCGAACCGTCCCGGTTAGCACTTAGCTTGCGCTTCTTGAGCGAAGTCGAATTAATTATCGGCTCTCCCGAATTGGCGGGCGCGGGCTTCGGCTCAATTTTACCGTTAGTAACCGTTACCTCGCCAAGCGTCTTGGTACTGCGTTTAGCTTCGGTTTGTGGGCCGTTTATTTTTATTGCGGGCTTCGACCCGCTTTCTTTTTGTTTTTCGATTTCCTTTTCTTTCGCCATAACCCCACCCGCTAAAAATTAAGCAAAATAATAGCATTCTAGCAAACTGAACATAACTTATACTAGCACTTTAGTTCGTTTGCGTCAAGGCCAAAAAGCTGACTGAGTGGCGATAAATTGGCTAAAATCTATTGGCGGGGCAGTGTCCTGCTTTTAGTGCTGAGGACTGAGGGTTTCAGAGTGCTGAAAACTGAGTAGTGCTATCAAAAAGATTTGTCGCAACTTAGAAAAGCGTCTAGCGTTCAATCGCCCTGAAATGAATTTCGGGCTAAGATACTGCAAGTTGGTTCAAACCAACTGAGAACTAGCTCAAGCGAGGTTGGGCAAAGTCAACTGGCGGAGCAGCATCCTACAGGCGATAGGGGCATCTTGTAGGATGTGGCTCTGCCCATTGATTTTGACCAAACGCCAACCGGCGGAGCAGCATCCCATTTGGCGTTTGCGGATTAGGGTACGGTAATACTTCCGACTTCATACTTCATACTTCCGACTTGTTTTTAGCCTTGCCGCAATCGGAAACGTTGCAGCTTGCCAGTAGCGGTGCGGGGCAAACTTTCCACAAAATTTACCCAGCGCGGGTACTTGTAAACCGCGATTTTGTCCTTGACGAATTGTTTTAGCTCAGTTTCCAGTTCTAGCCCGGCGGTATAGCCCGGCTTTAGCACTACGTAAGCAGCAGGCTTGACCAGCGTATCAATATCGGCTTGCCCAACTACGCCCGCTTCCAGCACCGCCGGATGTTCCGACAACGCGCTTTCCACTTCTACGGGAGAAACCCAAATGCCCCCGGCTTTAATCATATCGTCGGCTCGCCCGTGATACCAGTAATAGCCATCCTCGTCCATATGATATTTATCGCCAGTGCGAATCCATTCGCCGATAATCGTTTCTTTGGTTTTGTCGTGCTTGTTCCAGTAATAGGCGCAAGTGCTATCCCCTTTGACCAAAAGATAGCCTTCCTCGTTCGGGCTAACCTCGCGTCCGGCATCGTCCACGATTTTTGCCTCATAGCCCGGTACAATCTCGCCAGTTGAGCCGGGTTTAACCCGCCCGGAACGGTTTGAGATAAAAATATGCAGCACTTCGGTTGAGCCAATTCCATCCAAAATTTCTACGCCAAAACGGGCTTTGAACTTTTCCCAAACTGGCCTGGGTAAGGCTTCTCCGGCGGATACTCCCGCCCGTAAACTACTGGTATTATATTCATTTTCGATATTGGGCAAAGACAAAATTCCGGCGTAAGCAGTTGGCACGCCAAAAAGCAGGGTTGGGCGGTGGGCCTGAACCAGCTCTAAAACCTTGCGCGGTTCAGGTCGGCCCGGTAGCAGTACCGCCGTAGCCCCAACCCCAAACGGAAAATACAGGCCGTTGCCTAGCCCGTAAGCAAAGAAAAGCTTGGCAATGCTAAAGCAACGGTCATTCTCGGTCATGTTCAAAATGCCTCTGGCGTAATATTCGGTGCAGTAAACCATATCGTGATGCAAATGCACCGCCCCTTTGGGAAAGCCGGTTGTACCACTGGAATACAGCCAGAAAGCGGCATCATCTTTACTGGTTGGCTCGGCCTCGATTTCCTTATCGGCTTTGGCAATTAATTCGTGATAGAGCCAGTAGCCTTTAGTTTTCAGCTTTAGTTCGTTTTCGGGGTCGCTACCCGGTTTAGTGCAAGCCACAATCAGATGACGCGGGTAACGGCATTGCTCTCGAATGGCCTCAATAAGCGGCAAAAGCGGCTCGGACACAATTGCTATCATCGAACGGCTATCTTCCAGCAAATATTTGTAATCTTGCGATTTGAGGAGGGTATTAGTAGGAATCGGCACTGCCCCAATTTTCATCGCCCCAAAGAAAGTCGCTACAAACTCCGGGCTATCCAGCAGCAAAAGCAAAACGCGCTGCTCCGGCTGCAAGCCCAAATCTCGGAGCATACTTCCGGCCTGATTAACCATTTGGGCGATTTGCTGATAGCTAAATTCCTGGCCCTCGTAAATAATAGCGGTTTTCTCGCCCCGACCTTCGTGCAAATTGCGGTCTACAAAATAAGTAGCGGCATTAAAGATTGGTGGTATAGTTACACTGCCAATGCGCTCCTGGGTTTGCGACATTACTTTCCCTCCTCGATTTTAAGACGGTATAAGTACCAGTTTGCCAGTGGTAGCTCGACCTTCCAAATCACGGTGAGCTTGCGCCGCATCGGATAAGGGGTAAACGTGTTCTACCCGAAGATTAAGTTTACCCGAAGCAATCCAGCCCAAAACCTCCCCGGCCCGCTGCAAAAGTTCCTCACGGGTCGCAATATAACTAACCAGAGTAGGACGGGTCAGGAAAAGCGAACCTTTAGCACTCAAAATTTGGGGGTTAAAGGGCGGTACTTGCCCGCTTGACCCGCCGTAAAGCACCATATAACCGCGTGGACGCAAAGAATTAAGGCTCTGGTCGAATGTAGTTTTCCCAACAGAATCATAAACACAGGCCACCCCTTTACCGTCGGTCAGGCGGCGTACTTCCTTTTCAAAATCAGTTTGGGTATACAAAACTACTTCATCTGCCCCCGCCTCGCGGGAAAGGCTGGCTTTTTCCTCGGTAGAAACCGTTGAGATTACGCGCCCACCGCGCATTTTTACCATCTGGGTAAGCAAAAGGCCCACTCCGCCCGCCCCGGCGTGTACCACTACCGTATCACCAGCTTGCACCGGGTAGGTGCTGTTGCACAAATAATGAGCGGTCATTCCTTGAAGCATCGCGGCGGCGGCCACTTTATCTTCGATGCCATCGGGTACTTGCACCAGCGATTTGGCCGAAACCAGGCTATATTCGGCGTAGCTACCAATTTGGGAAGTGTAGGCTACTCTATCGCCCACTTTTACTTCGGTTACGTCCGGGCCAATCGCCTCAACCACTCCCGCCGCTTCTTCACCGGGCGTAAAAGGGGTTGGGACAGGATAAACGCCCGAACGTTTGTAAACATCTATAAAATTAATTCCGGCTGCTTTAATCTTGACCAAAGCCTGCCCTGGCCCTGGGGTGGGCTGCTCAATCTCGGAATAGTGCATTACTTCCGGGCCGCCTTGTTCTGAAATGCGAATAGCGTGCATAAATTCTCCCCTTGTTTTTGAATATTTTGGATTTTAATAAATTTGAATTGCAGAACTGCTTTTAACTAAGGCTGATTATAACAGGTTAAGGTCTGGGGTAAAAGCCAGAACCTTCTACCAGCTATTTACAATTTCCAAAGCTTGCTGCACCACCTCAGTGGCTTCCAAAACTTGAGCCTTTAGCCAATTTTGCTCAAAAACAAGCAGCCCTAGTTCAGCGCGAGCCAGTTCGACGTATTTTTCATAGAAAAAAGTTTCGCTGGCACTGCGGCTGATTTTTTTGGCGGTAAGCCCGAAAGCAATACCAAGCCAGGAGGTAGCAAGTAAACTTTGCTCTTTCGACAGCGCAATCCCGGCTAAACCAATTAGACAAACCGCCATTCCGTTTTTAATATTTAAACTATAAAACAATTGCAAGGCTTCGCGAAAACTAATCGTACCACTTTTATAGTTATTTTGGAGTAAACTGGCCTGACCAAGCGTAACCAAAGTTTCGGCAATCTTGAACTTATTACCCACCCGGCGTTGCAAGCTCAAACTTTGTTCGGCCAAACGATAAGCGATAGCCCCTTCACCCAAACCAATCGCACTAACCGCCAAACTATTAATAGTCATCGCCACTAAAGTTTGGTCGCCAATAGCTTGCCCAATTTGCAAAGCTTCTTCCAGTAAAGGCCGGGCAGTTGCATAATTACCTTGTGAGCAAAGTGTTTCACCTAGACTATTAAGAGCATAAACCAGCCCGTAACGGTAGTTTAACTGACGGTGAAGCAATAAACTTTCTTGCAACATTTTTTGAGCCTTTTGGTAATCACCTATGGTATAAGCCGATTCACCCAAATTTACCAGCGAAGTTGCCACCCCGGCTTTATCCCCCAATTCGCGCCTCATAGCCAAAGCTTCTTCCTGACATTGAATACTTTGCTCAAGTTTCCCCTGATAACGATAAGCCTCACCCAAATTATTAAGGGTTAAAGCTACCATACGCTTATCCCCAAGCTCTCGGCTAATCCTGATACTTTCCTCATAAAGCTTTTGGGCTGTTAAAAATTCACCAGTGTAGCGGGCAGTAATCGCCAGACTAACCAGTGAACGGGCGATACCATTGCCGTCGTTCAATTCGCGCCGCAAACTCAAACTTTGTTCACCCAAATCGCGGGCCTGAACATAATCGCCTTGCATGCGAGCAATTTGACCTAGTCGGTTAAACGCCTGAGCAATTAATCGTTTATTATTCAGGGCGCGGCTAATTTCCAAACTTAGCTCATAGTAAGGCTGGGCTGCCAGTGCATCGCTTTGAGTCAGAGCTAAAGCTCCGGCCACTACCAAAGCTTTGGCATATGGCTCGGTTTGCTTGAGTGCAATGGCCCGCTTGAGAACCCGTTCCAGCCAATCGCGTCCCTCTGACATATGCCCGATAATTTCCCAAAAAAGACCCAAAGCTCCGACTAGACGCAGGGCTAGTTCCAGGCGTTCCCTAACTTTAGCGGCACTACTAAAATCATGCTCCTGCAAGGCCCAGCTTAGGGCCAGCCGCGAATTACCATGCTCACTTTCCAATTGTTTAAGCCACTTTGCTTGCTCAATCCCGTTCATTTCTTGCTCGGCAGTTTCAATTAAGCCCGCAAAATACTCAAGATGTCGGTCATATACTTCCTCAACGGTACCGCCAGCTACTAATTTTTCAAGCGCATATTCCCGAATTGTTTCCAGCATACTAAACCGTAATTCGCCTTCCACCACGCTTTCCAGCTGCACCAGCATACTTTTGCTTAATAGTGATTCCAGAGCATTTAACCCATCCAAACACTGACATACCGCCTCGACTGCTTGCAAACCAAAACCACCCGTAAAAACCGCCAATTGCTGAAACAACTGCTTTTCCGGCTCATCCAGCAGAGCATAACTCCAATCCAGCGTATTTCGCAAGGTTTGCTGGCGGGTTGGTAAATTTTGCGCTCCCCTTGAAAGAAAATTCAGAGTCGACCCCGTTTCATAATTTCTGGCGGCTAATTGAGTTAGCATCGCTTGAGGGGTAAACAGGCGACTACGGGCCGCCGCCAATTCTATCGCCAGGGGCAGACCATCCAGCCGGGTACAAATTTCTACCACTGCAAGCGCATTGGTTTCGTTAAGCTCAAAATTGGAACGAACCGCCTTGCTACGCTGCACAAATAACTCAATTGCCTCATATTGAATAATTTGAACAGTTTCTGGCAACGGCCCCCCATCGATATTAGCTGGCAGGCTCAGAATTGGGACGGCAAATTCGTGTTCACCGTAAATCTGAAGCAGCGTCCGGCTGGTAATCAGCAGTTTGAGGCGCGGCGCAGCTTGCAGCAAATCCGCCAGCAAATTACGCGCTATTAGCACTTGCTCGAAATTGTCCAATACCAGCAGCATTTGTCTGGGCGCAAGGTATTCTTTAAGGCTTTGGAGCAGCGAACGAGGACGACCTTTGACCACACTTTCTTTAACTTCCAGAATTTGGGTCAAGGCTGTCAGCACCTGCACTTCCTCAATCGCGGTGGATAGTGGTACAAAGAAAACCCCATCCTCGAAGTCAGCATAACTTTCGGCGGCGACCTGTAAACCCAGGCGCGTCTTGCCGGTACCACCCGGCCCGGTCAGGGTCAACAAGCGTATATCGACTTGCTTGAGCATTGCCCTAATTTTTTCGATTTCGGTTTTGCGACCAACCAGAGAAGTAGTTTGAGCAGGCAAATTGTGCCGCAGTGGTTCGGCTTGCGAACTGGAATAAGAAACCGCTAGAGCAGCTTGCTGGTAAGTTGTTTTTTCGAGCAATTTAAGGGGTTGGCTTTGCCATTCTTCCGGGCTGAAAGTGTTAGCCTTGAGGCCGCTTAGTTCCAGCAATTCGATTGCCTCAGTTTGCTGATTAATTGCGCCCCATTCGGCCAGCGTTTTGATAATAGTCTTGATTTCTGCGTGAGTAAGAATAATATTACCCGTCTTGTTCAGCTTGTGGCTGAGTACGGTTGGATGCAAGCCCAACCGATTAGCTAAAGCTTTTTGGGACTGCCCCACCGGGCGGCGATATTCCTGAACTTTATCACGAAATTGCTCCAGGCTCATAGTTTTGAGTTTTCTCCGCTACCAACATCCCGCCAACAATTTAGCAACATTTCACCAACAAAATTATTGAGTTGTATCCGGGAATAGGCTATAACTAATTTGTACAAAGTAACTAAAAACTTTTGAACCAACGGTGAAAAATCGTCGCTATAACCAGAAACAAGCGGCATTTACCGAGACAGTTTCTGGACTTCTAACGTTACCAGCTTCTCAATTTTAACTCAGTTTACCAATTATTCAAGGGTAAACTGGTAGATATTTTGAATGATTGAGGCTGGTTTTATTTTTTATGTCATTTTTAGCATTTTTAAGGAGCAATCGAAATGAATCAGCAAACTCAGCAGCCCGCTTTTCAACCCATCGCCGCTTCACCAGTAAAGGTCAGCCGCAAGCCCAATCCCTTGTATGGCATCGCTCTTTTAGGTGGTCTTTTACTTATTATATGCAGCTTTTTGGTTTGGGAAACCTTCAAGATTAATACCTTGCAACTTTCGATTAGTGGCATGGGGGCAGTCAGTTCATCAGGCGACAGCAATTCACCTCTGGCAAGTTTTGTAGCGGCAAAAGCTACCAGCCCCGGCGTAATCTCGATTTTCTTTGGCGGCTTGGTTGTCTTGATGGCCGGTTTGGGATTATTGCTTAATAAGAAAGGCTTTGCGATTGCCGGTATTATCTTTGGTTTACTGGGTGCGGCCTTTATGTTCCTCAATTTTTCGCAGGCAATGGCCGATGGTAGCGACACAACCGTAACAGGAACGCCCGGTATTGGCCTTTATCTTGGTTTAGTGGCGGGACTACTGGCCGTAGTGGGGAGCATTGCAGCTTTGGTGGCTAAACGCCGCTAAATAGAAGCGGGCCTGACCGTCGGGGTCAGGCTCTAACAACTTTTAACTAACAGGAGAGTGACTTTGAACAGGAATTATAAGCTAATTTTGACCGCTTTATTACTAACGTTGGTGGCAGCACTTTTGGTCGCTTGCGGTGGTGAGGCTACGCCGCCTGCCGCAGGTGTAGCAACAACTGAAAGTGCCAGGAGTGCGCCAGTGAATACACTCAAGGGAGGCAAAATTGGTCAGCCAGTATCACAAGGTGATTACATTTTGACCATAAATGCTGCCGAGAAAACCGATAAGGTGATGCATGATAAAATTACCGTGCCGCTTTCAAGTGGGAAAATCTTTGTCAATCTGGATTTGACCGTCACCAGCAATGGCGATTTGGCCTTTTCCAACCCGTCTTACGTTAAAATCAAGGACGCTAAAGGTGGGCTGTATGATACTCTTTTGCTAGGCAAAACCCCTGCCTTGCCAATTGAAACTTCTTTGCCAAAAGGTAGCGAGAAGCGTGGCTGGGTTACACTGGAAGTACCCCAGGATGCCACTGGTTTATCGTTCCAGTACAAACCGCAAAGTCTTAGCAACATTGTGATTAGCATCCCGCTAGAAGATAATGCGGTAGTCGAAACAGTTGCAGCAGCCACCACTACTTCGGCTGTTACCACCAAAGCCGCTACCACTGCTGCCGCCACTAGCGTTGCCGCCACCACTGCTGCCGCCACCACTGCTGCCACCACCAAAGCCGTTGTCGCGACGACTGCGGCAAGCGTTGCCACTACCGCCCCAGCTTCGGCTAACAGTCTGGAATTCAAGGAACTTGTTTCCAAAGAAGGTGGTTTTAGCATTTTGCTACCGGGAACACCCCAGCAGGACAAACAAAATGCGGGCGATGATGCTAACCCGATGTATTTGTACTATTATTCGGCGAAGGTAAGCCAGAATTTACTTTACTTCGCTTCCTTTATTGATTATTCGGATGAGATAGTTAAAAATCGCCAGCCCGAAGATATTTTGAAAAATGTGCAGAATGGTAGCGTTAGCCGGGCCGATACCAACAAGCTGGTTAGCGAAAAAACTTTAACCGTAGCCGGTCTGCCCGCCCGCGAATATGAGTATAGCGACGCTAATCAGATTAGCTATCTGACCCGTGCTTTCCTGAGCGGCAAACGTTTGTATCAAATTGGGGTGGTTTACGCCGCCGGGTTCAAGCCGAATTCCAGCGATGTGGACAAGTTTTTTAACTCGCTGAAACTGAGCAGCCCGCCAAGCACTCCGGCAACGGCGGCTAGTAGCGCGACTATCGCCCCGGTTAAACTGGATGGCTATATTTTTACAATCAATAAGCTGGAAAAGCCCGCTACCATTGTCGTGCTGAGTTCGCCAAGCAAGCCTAAAGCTGGTAGTCGTTACGTTACGCTGGATGTAACTATTGCCAGCGAAAAAGCTGAAGATGTGGATGCCAATACTCTTTACGCCAGCATTATTGATGGTGCGGGCAATAAGTATAGTGCAGGCTTGATAGGCCGTGACCCGGAGTTGCCTACTCAAAACGATATTCCGGCGGGTCAACAAGTGCGGGGTTGGATAACTTTTGAAATACCGACTACTGCCACCAACCTGACTTTTGTCTACAGTCCTATCAGCGTAAATGATACGGTTATCAAAATTCCGCTCGGCGAGTAGCCCAGA
The DNA here is from genome assembly GCA_038323095.1 of Chloroflexia bacterium. Classification (GTDB taxonomy): domain Bacteria; phylum Chloroflexota; class Chloroflexia; order Chloroheliales; family Chloroheliaceae; genus L227-5C. The sequence continues at coordinate 10,097 of JBBQGP010000138.1, forward strand.
TTTAGCTGACCAGAACGACCTCACGCCCCATAATGGGGCGTGAACGATTCAGGAAGCTACAACTTGAAGATTTTGATAGTTGGGCCGGGTCGGTCACGACTGTCGCCGGGAAATTCTTTGATAAGTTTATCCGATTGAAAAAGGGCGTTATAGTTAGCGGCGGCTTCAGCATCTTGCTCCATCAAATCTTTGTAATAATACGAGCTGGCGATTAAATATTGATAACCTTGCTGCCGATACCAATCCAGCGGACGCGAACCAATCGGGCGGCGGTCTTCCGCACCGGGGTAGCGATTTTCTGGCAAAATCGGGGTTTGGGGTTCAAGCCGTAATTGTGCTCCCGCCGGGACGTTTTGTACAATCCATTCCGCCGCCAGTTTGCGAGTATCGGGCTGCACATAATAGCTATCAATTTTGAAAGCTTGCCAGCCCGAGAAAACGAAAAATATCACCAGTAAAGCGAGAGCTAAAAGGGTTGTCAGTTGTCGGTTGTCGGTTGTCGGGGGGACGGAGTTAGGAGTTGCGAGTTGCGAGTTGCGAATTGCGGATTCCTTGACACTTGATACTTGATACTTGTTACTTCGTTTCGACTTTATACTTTCGCCTTCCGATTTATCCTTGATACTTGTTACTTGATACTTGTTACTTAGTCCGGCGAGGGTCAGAAGCAAGACAGCGCACAAAATCGCCAGAGGGGGCAGGAGCGGCAGCAAATTGCGCGAGAAATAAACTTTGGCCGATGAAAAGAAAAGAAAGCCAATCGCCGGAAAAGAAAGCACCAGCCAATCCTCCCGGCGTTGGCGCAATAAGGCGAAAAGAATAGCCGCTATTACAAAAGCACTGGCCTGATACAAAAACGCTTCGGTATAGAAAAAGTATAGATAGGCTTGCCAGGACGGGGCATCACTGGCCGAGCCGTGTCCCAAAATAGTATAGTGCCGCACCTGAAAAGCGATTTCGTTCAAAAAGCCGGGTAAATCCAGCAGCGCAAAAGGGGTAGTCAGCAAAAATACGCCCGCCATCAGACCAAAAGTTAGCATTAACCAAACCAGTTTCCCGCGCCGCGTTTTATCTGCCAGCAAATGCGCCAGCACTACGGTTGCCAACACTACCGCGACGTTATATTTTGAGCCAGCCGTCAGACCCGCCGCTACTCCCGCCCACAAATACCAGCGTTTTTCACCCGTTCTGAAAATAAGGGCGGCGAAAAGCAAAGTTAAAGTCGAGAAAAAAGTAACGACTGCATCGGGGGTAGAATAATGTGAATGTTCGGTATGCATTGGCAAAATCGCCAGAATTAAAGCAGCCAGCCAGCCCACCTGCTTATTGTAGAAAACCCTTCCCGCCAAAAAAGTAATAAAAACAGTGGCCGTCCCAAACAAAGCCGAAACTGCCCGCCCCGCCAGAATAAAATTTTCGAGGGGAATTTGTTTCAAATCTTTGATAGTGCCGTTAGAAATTCCAGCAAAAAAAGTGGGAAGCGAAACCAGAAACTGAAGATAAAAGGGCAAGCTCGGCCAGCGAAAAAAATGGGGGTTCAAATCGCCAGTTTGCAGCATTTTGATAGCAGCGTTTACCAGAGTTGGCTCGTCGGGATTATCTAAATAGGGCAAGCTCTGGCTTAATCCGGCAAAACGCAAGGCAAAAGCAAGCAGCATTATCAGAACCAAAGCAACGTTATCAAAAGTTAGGGCAACTCGAAGCCATTTTCGAGCTATAACGGGACGTAAGGCATAAAAACGGGCAACACTACCCGCCAACACCAAGCCTAGTAGCCCCAGCGCGGGCAGACGTGAAGGCAGGGCCAGCCACAACAGTACCGCACCCGCTACCATTAGCCCTAACCCATAACTCACCAAAGGTAAGCCAAACCACTTTTGCCACTGGCGCAGCTGGCTTACCTTTGGCCCAATTTCACTTTCTGGTATAGTAACTTCTTCTTTTATACCCGGCTCAATAATGGCTTTTTGCTCCTTGAACAGTTGACCCACGCATCGCCGATTCTATCAGGCTGCGTGCCGCTAGTCAAACTGTCCCAACAAAAAGGCTTTATCTGGGGTTCAAAAGACGGGGCTTCCAACGAATATTCCATTCGTAGTTATCATAACTCACGTTTTTAGCGACGCGACCCGGTACGCCCGTTAGTCGAATTGGGCCACTGATAGTCAAGGCTTCGGTGCGGCCAAGCGATACCGCCGTACCCAGACTAAAGGGAATATAGCGGCGTGGACGCAAACCGCGTTCTTCGTCCCACAAATTCTCGCCCACCAAATCGCCTTCCTTCTCGGCATACTGCCCGGTTTGCGGCACACTGGTACTTACACCATTGCGACGGTCAGGAATTAAGGCATTATCGCCGACCACATAAACTTCGGGGAATTGTTTACTCCGTAGATAACTATCTACCTGAATCCGGCCATCTTTGCTAACTTCAAAACCGCTTTCAGCCAAAATTGCTGGGCCTTTGATACCGCCCGTCCAGCAAATAACCTTACCTCTCAAAACTTTATTGCCCTTGAGATAAACCGTACCCGGCTCAACCCTTTCGATAAAAGCTTTGGTAAAAACGTTCACCCCCCGATACTGCAATTCCCCGCGCACATAATCACCGTATTCCCGGCTTAATTGGGGCAAAATTTGGTCGGCAGCATCCAGCAAAATAATTCGGTAAGCTTTTTGGGCTATCGGGAAACGCTGGGTCAAATCCTTGCAGAAATCGACCATTTCCGCCGCCAGTTCCGTCCCGGTCAGCCCCGCCCCGCCAATAATAAAAGTAAGCCGCTCATCGGGAGTTTGCAAAGCTGGGCCGTCAGGGTTGGCCGCTTCCTTGAAAGCTTCGATAACTGCCCGCCGAAAAGATTGGGCATCTTCCAAAGATTTCATAGGAAAAGTATGCTCTTGCAAACCCGGAATATTGCGATAAGCCGTTTCACTACCCAGCCCAATAACCAGACGGTCATAATTCAAAGTTCCCGCGCTGGTTTCGACGGTTTTGTTTTGGGCATTTATTTTTTGAATATTAGCCTTTATAAACTTGATGTTGCGCCCTTCCAGTAATTCGCTAAAAGGCACCCGCACTTTTTCTGCCGGAATACTGTTGGCCGCCACTTCGTGAATCCGGACTTGAATTAAATGATAATCGCGCTGGTCAACCAAAGTTATTTCCCACTGCGATTTACCCCGTGAAACTGTATCCAGCTTTTGAGCTACCGCCAAACCGCCATAGCCTGCGCCCAAAATCAAAAGTTTTTTCATGTTCTCTCTCATTTCTAAATAACTATCAAGACTTGCCCAGAATTAATACGCAGGGCCGCGCTACAGGTTACAGATAATTAAAGATTGTAAATAACTGCACAATGTTTAATACTTGATGAGCATTGAGTGAACAAAGAGTTGCGGCAGCGTTTAGCTCTTTAAAAGATTGCCCTAAATTGTTATCATTATAGCATACCAGTTTTGCTGGAGAATGTAGCTAAACATATTTAGCAGGATAGACTTGGTTAATTTTGAACTATTTGCCAATTTTACGGTTATTTTTATGGCGATAAAGAGTGTCAAACGCCCTGCTCCTGGAAAGGTTTTTTGTTTAAGGCTTTGCAGAGCCAAAAACCTAGCGTAGCAATAGCTACTGACTAAATTTGAGAAAACAAGTTAAATTAAACTGAGAACCCGGCTTTTCTTAGTTTAGGCTTGTATTAATAAAATATTGGAATCGAATCTGTCCAATCAAAAGCAAAGTAAAGCAAAAAGCGCAAGAATTAGGGGCTGATTGGGTAGCAAATTCAGGTACTAACGAAAAAAGAGGAAACCGAACATGCCAGGTAAAAAGTATTTCAACCACTACGGCGGCACCGACTTTCGCTTGCTGGCTTACGTCCAGAAGAAAACCCGCTATACGATTGACGAAAGCAAGTGCATTGGCTGTACCAACTGTATTGATGTTTGCCCGACTTTGCCCAAATCAATTTATGAAAGCGATGTGCTGGCCGCCGCCCGCTACCCCGAAGAAGTTTACGTATATGCAATTGACCAGGATAAATGCACTGGTTGCGGGCGTTGTAGCAGCGTTTGTCCCGCCGAGCCAGACACAATTTACCTTTCACCAGTACGTATTACTCGCAGCGCGGGCCGCCGTCAGGAAGAATCGGTACAAAGTTCGCCCGAAGTTACTATTCCCGGCGCGAAAAATTTGCCGAGAGTACCAGCTTACTACACTCAGGAATAAATCGTTCTATAACACTTAACCCGGTGTTAATGTAGGAGGGATTTCCAATCCCGATTTTACCCGAATCCGTCTTATCGGGATTAGAAATCCCTCCTACATTTAAACTGTTAGAATTTTCAAGGCTTCAGACGATTGCCAAGTGGGAGCAGAAGCTATGGCTTTACCGACACAATCCAATATCGGATTTATTACGGTAGATGAATTTGTAAATCTGCCACAATATAACGAGCGATACGAATTGATTGATGGAAGGCTGGTTGAGAAGCCAATGCCCAAGTTTGAGCATAGCGATATAGCCGACTTTATCAGAATTGCTTATTTCAAGTTCGACCCGGAAGAAAAGCTGGGTGTAATGCGGCAAGAAGTAAGCGTAA
>JBBQGP010000139.1:0-14686 GCA_038323095.1 Chloroflexia bacterium
CCAAAACAGCTTGACGTGCCGGAACGCTACAAAATTTATCTAAAACAAACTGCTCAAGAGCCGGACGGCGGCCTTATCCGTCAGTCCAAATATTTGAAACAAACGGTAGACGGCACTTATTACACTTTGACCGTCACTCCCACCGAAGGCAAATGGGTATCCGGCCAATATACTATCGAAATACCCGACTCTAGCATGTTCGGCGGCAAGTGGTTCGCCTACTTTACGGTTAATGGGGAATAGGAACAGAGTTGTTAGAGAATAAGTTGTTAGTTGTTAAAAAAACCTAAATTTTTTGATAAATAATTGATATTTAGTCCTGACTTCCGGCTTTGTATTTCCGACTTATTAAACGGGGGTTGTCTCCCGGACATGAAATGTCCGGGCTAATGGCATGAAAACGGCCCTGAAGGGCTGAAACGGATAAGGCTAAATCTAGCCTGACCTGTAGCGGCTTTAGCCAGGTTTTCATGTTATCAGCCCAGCCTTTTAAGGCCGGAAGTTTACCACCAAACCATAAGGGTTGTCGGTTGTCGGTGGGAATAACTTGAAACTTGAAACTTGCTCTTCCAAAAGGTAATAAAATGGGAATTAGAGAGAAGCAAAACAACTATAGATTTGTGATGATTGCGCTGCTGGCGATGGCGGCGTTTTTGGGTAGTTGGACAGTGGCGCGGGCTGATAGCGAGACAATTGCTGACCCGCCGCGTGTGCAGCAGGCCGGGAATTATACGCTCGAATATCTTTCAGCGGTAAATACTGACCCAAAGGTCGGTGATGCAATTAACTTTCGTTTCCGGGTTAGCGATAAAGCCGGGAAGCCAATAGATAATTTGAACTTGACGGTCACGGCCATTCGTAATTATAGCGGGCAGGTTAAAAAAGAGCATAACGGCCCGCGTACCCCGAACGTTGGCCCGGTAGATTTGCAGCCCGCCGGAAAGCCGGGTGAATACCAGACGACCATGAGTTTTGCCGACAACGGCCATTGGTATATGAAGATTGAAGGGCCGTCGCTGGGTAATGCTTCGGTGCAGTTTCGCCAGCCGGTAGCGACACAGGCCAACACCGAAGCCGGGATTAACTGGGATTGGCTAATCTGGCCGGGTATTATGCTGCTGGTGTTGGGCGTGGTGGCGATAGTGCGGACGGGTGGCGAGAAATTTCCTGTTCCAACCTCAGAACTGACTACCCATCTGGAAGGGAGCAAGCGGGCATGACGGCGGCGGTTAAAGATAAAAACACAAAAACGCGCTGGCTTTACGATAGCGGCAATCTTGGGCCGGACGGCCAGCCTTACAGCGATGATTCGATTTTGGTCAAGTTTTTCGTGGTGCAAGCCTTTGCCCTGACCCTCGCCGCTATTCACGGTGTCTTCCAACGCTTGCCTTTTATGGCCGATTGGTTGCGCGGGGCAGATTATGGCGGGCATTTGTTTACCAATTTGGGGCTAACTCATATTAACGTGGTGATGGGCGGCACAATCGCGCTGGCGGGAATAACCTATTATATTTTGCCGCGAGTGCTAAAGCGACCTTTGTACAGCAAAACCCTTTGTAACATCGGCTTTTGGTTCACGACCTGTGGCGTATTCGGCTTTTACTGCGCCTTGCTGCCGATTGGTCTAACCGAAGGTTCGCTGGTACATCAGGGTTATACTTACCAGCAAGCCAAAGATATAGTCGGTTTCTGGCACAAATTCCCCGAAGCGGTTACTGCCGCTTGTATGGGGATTGGCTATTGGGTTTATGTGACTAATGTAGTAATGACCATCTGGCAATCCCGGCGTGATGCCTCTACCGAGCAGCGTTTTACCGTAAAATTCCATCTGGTAGCCTCGATTGCCCTTTTGATGGGGACGCTACAGGGGGTGTATCAGGTTTTGCCGTGGTCGCTGGATTGGCTTTACAAAACGGGGGCGGCAGGCCAACTGATTGACCCGGCTTCCCATGCTCATATGAATTTGGTCGGCGGGGTAATTTTCGCTTTTATGGGTTTCCTGTATTACTTTATCCCGCGCATCACCGGGCATTCGGTCTACAGCATCCGACTGGCGAATTTCTCTTTCTGGGCCTTGTTTATCGGCGTGTTTAGCTTCTGGCTAACCTTGATTACGCTGGGCTTTATCGAAGGGGATAGAGTAATTTCAAGAGGCATAACTGCTCAGGCCGCCCGCGCCGAGATGGGTATCTGGCACTCTGTCCCGATTGCCGTTGCCGGTTCGATTATGGCAATTGGTTTCTGGACTTTTATTGCCAATATTTTGCTAACCCTGAAAAAAGGGTTGGGCAAGCGACCTGAAAGCTTTTTGGCCGGGTTTATGGGTTTATCCTGCGTGGCTTTGCTAATTAGCACTTCACAGGGAATTCTCCAGATTTTGCCCAGCACTAATCGCTGGATGGAAGAAGCCCGCGAAGCTGGTGAGTTAATTCTGCCCATGTCTCACGCCCAAATGAACATTGTCGGGGTTGTAACCCTTACCCTGACCACAATTTGTCTTTTCGCCTTGCCCCGGATGCTAGACCGCCCGCTTTTCAGCCTGAAACTGGCGAAATTTTCGCAAACTATGCTGGTCGTCGGGGTAAGCGTTTTGTATCTTGGCCTGATTTATTTGGGAATTAGCGAGGGTAATTTAATTCGCTCCGGCCTGAATTACGCTCAGGCCCGCGAACAGGTAACAGGCGGTTTACACGACTGGATTTTGGTCTTTATGTACTCGCTGGTCGGTATTGCCTATATTGGTCACATCATAAATGTAATTGGAACAATCGGCAAAGAGCGGCTTGCTAATTATGGCGGCGATTTCGGTTCGCGGGTAAGCCGTACCTGGAATTATTTGCAAGCGATTAATATTCCAGAGGCTTCGCTAGATTTAGCCCGCCGCGAAATTTTGGCGCGACAGGGAAATTTGCCAATTGGCGAAGGCGCGGCGGATAGTGGCAGCGCGGTTGTTACCCAAGCCGTAACGGTGGGTGAAGGAGCAGCAGATAGTGGCTCTGTTCCCGTAACCCGTCGCCCTACCGAATTCATCACTCCCGCAAAAGTTATCTTGAACCAAAACCCGCTAAAAATCCTGCTGGCCGAAATTATACCGGGCTGGATTGGCTTTTTAGGGGTAGGTTGGCTGATGAGCCGCCGTCCGGCAATGGCGGTAATGTTCTTTGTGCTATGGCAACTGAGTTTCTGGGTTTGTTTGTGGGCGGTGTTGGCCCTGCTTGCCCCTGACCAAATCCCGTTTTGGGTGGCGGTCTACTTCATAACCCCAATCCTGAGCGGTATTTGGGCGGCTCATAGCTACCTCAAGCAAGTTACTCACCTGAAGCAAGAGCTTCTGGCCGATGTTAATATTATTCCTGGCCTGGCTGAACGCGAACAAATCGGCAAGAATTAGTTTAATCAAAAAGGTTGTATTATCTCATCGTAATGAGATAATACAACCTTTTTTAGTTCAGGTGACTAAAACTTGGATTACAGCTCGTTTTTGCCGCCGGTGCTAGTCTCAAACAAGAACCAGATACGCCTTTCGGTCTGATCCAGAACATCCTGCAAAAGATTGCTGGTGGGATGGTCGCGCTTGTCTTCGCAAAGTTCCATTGCTTCTCGCAATTGTTTAGCAGAGTGCTTATTGTCGTTAAGCAAATTTTGAATCATTTGGTCTGCCGGGACAAACTCAGCATTGTCATCGGCAATGGTTTGATACTGGGAAATTTGGGAAATGCTGCGAATGGTTACGCCCCCAATCCGGCGGATGCGCTCGGCCATCGGGTCAATCGAAGCGAAAATCGCGTCAGCTTGCTCGTCGAAAAGCAAGTGATAATCGCGGAAGTGGGAGCTGGCGAGGTGCCAGTGATAGTTTTTGGTTTTGACGTAAAGGGCATAAGCATCGGCGATAAGATGATTAACCGCTTCGCTAATTTCTACAACAGCATCAGGAGCTAAATCGGTAGGAGTAGCCAACTGGGCTGGCACTTTGGTTGCTTTCGATTTGCCGTTAGCCTTGCCGTTAGTGTTGGCAGGAGCTTGCTTGGCTATAGTGGTATCCATTTAAGATAAATCTCCTTCTAATAATGAAAATTTTCTCAGGCTCAAATGCTTTCTACTGCAAATAATGTCGAGAAAATTTGAATGTTCACTTATTGGTCATTAAACCCATAGTATTAGTAAGCATAGGTTGCGCCATCAAGTATTGATGTAGTAGACCCAAAGAAAATATTCCAGCAAAATATATTAAATATAGCCCTTTGAACCAGGCAAAACAAATAAGGGTAAAATTGGAAATACTAGCAGCGATATAAACTAAATCTTGGTCAAGAATATCTCATGTTTATATTTTACTTTATAGTAAACTAACACTGGTATGATATAATCCTTTTATGGGGTATTTCTTAAAGTTACAATAGGGGCGTGGGTTAATGTCAGACAATGTAGATTCACAGTTGCAGCCAAAAAGCCTGGATTATAGTCATCAGGATGAGCTAGAAACTCTTTTTGAAACCAGTAACCTTGTAATTCGTCAGCGCGACCTTAAACGGGCTTTTATAACCGTTTTGGACGGCTTACAAAAGTTGGTTCCTTACGATAGTGGGGCGGTACATTATCATCGGGCCACTGATGGCTGGATAAGCACGATTTCGGCTCAGGGGCAATTGGCGGCTCTTTTAGTTAATGCTAAAATTCCTTATGAAGCGAGTTTACTTGGTCGTTGTATGCAACGCCGCGAATTTTTGAAAGTAGATGATGTTCGCTCTCACCTGGACAGCTTCTCAATACCGAGTCTAGTACCTCTGGCTTCTGAAACAATGTTGCTTGCGCCTTTGCAAGTGGATGAGCAAGGCGAAGGTTGGGCATTGGCGATTGGCCGAAGTAACCAGCAAACTTTCACCGAACGCGAATACAAGCTTTTCCAAATTTTCGCCAATTATGCCGAAGTCGCTATCGAAAATGCTCGGTTGTACGAGGTAGCTTTGCGTGAAACCGAAGCTCTAAGGCGGGTAAACGTAATACTGCCTTCGATTGGTTCGCTCAAAACCTCCGACCAAATTTATCATCGAGTGGCAGAGGAAATCGGGCTGGTGATGGATTACTCGCGCTTGAGTATTGCTGAAATTGACCGTGAAAACGATAAACTTAATATAATCTTCGATTCTTTAATTCAATCAGAGGTGGCTAAGGGGAAAGTAATGCGTACTCAATTTCCTTTTAGCGGTTCGGCTACTGAAATGGCAGTTAATAGCGGGCGGTATTTGTTACGCTCTGATACATCTGACCGCAGTGGCCTAACCTTTTCTCAGGATTATTATTTACTTGAAAATGGTTCACACTCTTATGTAGTTTTCCCGCTTCGTCATGAGGAACAAACTAACCGGGTAATGACGGTACACTGTAGTCAACCTAATGGTTTCGACCAGGCTAAATTGAACTTTTTGGAAATATTGGCCGGGCAACTAGCTGTAATCGCCGAAAATATTAATTTGTTTGACCGCTTGCGCTTGACCCGACGACAATGGCAAGTCACCCTGGATTCTATCCCCGATGCAGTTTTGATGCTCAAAGCCGACGATTTGACTATTTTGCAGGTTAATCGAGCGGCGGCAGAATTGGCAGCCAGCCGACCCGATGAAGTGGTGGGCAAAAATTACCGGGATGTTTTCTATGGGGTTGACCCTTGCCTATGCAATTTTCCAATAGACCAGTTGCAGCATCCCGGTGCCATGTTTAGCGAGGAAGCCAATGGTACTTTTAGCGGGCGAATTTACCAGCGTTCGATTTACCCGGTTTTTGATGGTAATGGTGCCTTAAGCGAGCTAGTAACACACGTTCGCGAAGTTACTGCTACCAAAATGATGGAGCAGCAATTAGCCCAAAATGCCCGACTCAAAGCCGTCGGCGAAATGGCGGCAGGAATTGCCCACGATTTTAACAATTCGCTGGCCGGAATTTTGGGTAATGTTGAACTGATGATGACCGAAACTAATGACCCACAGCTACGGGCCGGGCTTTCGCAACTAAAGCAGGCTGCTTTGGATGGAGCGGATACGGTGCGGCGGATTCAAAGCTTTGGGCGCAAGGATGGGCGCAAATCCTACCGCAAGTTTGATTTAAATACTACAGTGCGAGAAGTAGTTGAACTAACCCGCCCGCGCTGGCAAAATCAGGCTCAACAGCAAGGAATTTATATTGGAGTAGTTTTGAAGTTGCGGGATAATTTAACGGTTTTTGGCAATCCGGCTGAAATAAAAGAAGCAATTACTAACCTACTCTTTAACGCCATTGACGCAATGGTCGAAGGCGGTACGCTTACCCTTAGCAGTAAAAAAGAATTGTGGCAGGGCGATTCGGTTGCAGTTCTGAATATTAGCGATACCGGCAATGGTATTCCACCTGACATACAGGAAAAAATCTTTGACCCTTTCTTTACTACCAAAGGCTTAAAGGGGACAGGTTTGGGCTTGAGCATGGCACGGCAAATTATGGCCGAACACGAAGGCGAAATTAACTTTGAAAGTATTAACGGGCAAGGCACTACTTTTCATTTGCGTTTCCCGCTAGTGCAGCCTGACCGAAATCTTCGCTCTCGTTCTATTGAAGCCGGAATTTCCGTCGTTGATACCATTTCGGTTAAGGGTAGTCACAAACGAGTGCTGGTTATTGACGATGACCGTACCTTGTGCAGCGTATTGAAGCGAATTCTGGAGCGGCAGGGCCATCAGGTTGATGTGGCAGATGGCGGTAAGCAAGGGTTAGAAATTTTCCGTAAAAGTTTGGGCGATTTTGATATTATTTTTACTGATTTGAGTATGCCCGAAATGAGCGGCTATGAGGTGGCACGGGTGATGAAAAGCCTTGACCCGCAGGTAATTATTGTCCTGATGACTGGTTGGGGAGCAGATTTGAATTCGGAAGATTTGGCTTCTCGTGGAATCGATTTCCACATCGCCAAGCCTTATCGGATGACCGATGTGCAAAATTTGCTCGAAAAAGCTTACGAATTACGGCGGCAGGGTAAACTGACCCAATTTGTAGCCGCTCAGGAATAATTTATTAATCCAATCTTTATATTGCGTTCATTCTATTTTCACCTTTAAGGCTTATCCTGTTATAAGAAATTGCTTTGGCAATAAACTTTAATAGAAACAAAGCAGCCAGATAAAGCAATGGAGCTTTGGTTGGCTGGCTTGCAACTTTCGAGGCCATTGCAACGTAAATATATAGAATTAACCGAAAACATTTTTGGATTAGCTAATACGCGCTAGTACCGAGGAGATATAAATTTTATGTGGAATAACAATAATAATAATTGGGGAAACAATAATCGCAATCAACCACCAACCCAAAATCAGAATCAGAACCGGGGTGGCTTTGGTTTCAATTTTAACAATGCCCAACCTCCGGCAATGTACGGTAATACTGCTCTTTCCATGACCGAAAGTAGCAGCTTGGTCAACAAAGTAATGTGGTTTACCAGCTTTTCGATTGTAGCAGCGATGGCTGGGGCTTACATTGGGGCATTTACCCTGAATTTGCGCGGCTTTGGCGGTGGTAGCTGGATACTGTTTCTTGTTCTGGAAATTGGCCTGATGTTCGGGGCATACGCCTTGCGCGAACGACCCGGAATTAACTTTGTGATGCTTTATGGCTTCACTTTTGTTACCGGCCTGACCATTAGCCCGATTGTAAATTTGCTAACTTCTACCGGCAACGCCCATATTTTGCTACAGGCTTTGGGGGCAACGGCAGGCTTGACCATTGCGCTAAGTGTTTACGCCTGGACAACCAAGCGTGATTTTAGCGGGCTTGCGCCATATTTGTTTGTAGCACTTATTGGACTGTTGATTGTCAGTCTGCTGAATGTTTTCTTTCACAGTGCCTTTATCCAGTACATTATTATGTACGCAGGCGTACTAATTTTCAGCTTTTACCTGATTTTCGATGTGCAACGAGCCAGAAAGTATCAAAATACGGTAGGCAATGCGATTGCGCTGACTATCGGTATTTACCTGGACATTCTTAATTTGTTCTTGTTCCTCCTGCAAATTATTATGTCCTTCCAGAGCAACGATTAACCCTTATCCCCCTGGCAATACTTGCTCATGGCGAAAAGTAAAATCAAGCAAAAAGGGCAGTGGCCTAAAACCACTGCCCTTTTGCTTTTTGAGTTTCAGGAGCCAACCGCTACCCCGTTAGTAACTTTAGCCGCTTCTTCTTCCGGGTCAAAATCCGGGTTGGCGGGCGGGCCATCACGCTCAATAACTCTTTGGAGGGCTTCCACGCAATCTTTATCAAAATGGCTACCAATTTCGGCGGTAATCATTTCCAGAGCTTCAGCGGCGGTCATGGGGTTGCGATAATAGCGTTTGAAGGTTACTGCGTCAAAAACATCGGCAACCGCCAAAATTTTAGCCTCGAACTCGATATTATCGCCAGTTAAGCCATCAGGATAGCCCTTGCCGTTTACTTTTTCATGGTGCTGCCCGGCAATAAGCGGAATACGGTCTAAATCGCCGATAAAATAAATATTGCCCAAAATCTCGCGGGTTTGTACTACGTGGCTACGCATCCAGACCCATTCTTCCTCGGTGAGCTTGCCCGGTTTTTTCAAAATTTCTTCCGGCACGCCAATTTTACCGTAATCGTGCAGTAATCCGGCCAATTCCACCACTCGTACTTTGTCGGGCTTTAGCTTTAATTCGATTGCAATGCGGCGGGCGTAGTCGGCGACCCTCTGGCTATGTCCGGCAGTTTGGCGGCTTCGTGCGTCAATTGTTTTCGCCATAGTAGTTACAAAGCTATCAAACATTCGCTCAATATCGCGTCGTAGGGTAGCATTTTCGATAGAAACCGCCGCTAGTCCGCAAAAAGCGGCTAACACTTCTTCGTCACGGCTATCAAAAACGCCGTTGCGTTTGTTCATTGCCTGAATTATACCCACAATTTTGCCAGCGTGATTCTTGAGTGGCATTGTCAAAAGGCTATGTACCAGATAATCGGTAGTGGCGCGGGCGTGACGAGGGTCGCGCTGGGCATCCCGCAAATTTACAGTTTGCCCGGTTTGGGCGACTGTTCCGGCCAAACCTGTACCAAGTGGCAGGCGAATTTCGTGTCCGCCTGTGCCGAGCGCGATTTTAGAATAAATCTCCTGGTTTTTGTAATCAACTAAAAAAAGGCTGCTGCGGTCTGCATCCAGCAAACGGTTACTTTCTTCTATAATCAAATCTAGCAAATGGTCAAGGTTACTCTCTGAACTCAGCAACATCGCTACCCGTACCAAAGCTTTATAATCATCTTTGTGAGCTGAATCAAATTTTGCCTGAATTTGTGACCCGACCTGGGCATCCATAAATTTTTCCTCGCTAATTATTTGGGTAATCAAGCAGATATTTTTTATATTATACTACATTAGTGCTAATTTGCTCACAATTCGGACAGTGTGACATAGTAAGACTGGATTATTCAAGCCTCATTTTATGATGTGTAGGCTAAGGGCCGTGCGCTTTGAAACATTGCTGCTTCAGGTTTCACTGCCCTCACCCCCAAACCGGACTTACACCGTTTCGATGTATCGCGGCTTTCCAGTTCTTCTTTGCTTAGCTAACTTTCTTCTGTTTGCGCTTACTCTCCGCTAACTTTCCGGCGTGGAGTTGGGTATGGCATTCTTCGCATAATACCAGCGTTTTGCGCTGGCGTTGTATCATTTATCAGGTCAAGGACAAGCGGGGCATCACCACTTACGGTTATGATAATCGCAACCGCTTGACTTCAATCACGCCACAGGGAGCGGGTAGTCCCAGTGTGAGCTACGGCTACGATGCCAACAGCAACCGTACCAGTATAACGACGGGGGCAGGCACCACCACTTACGGCTACGATGCCCTCAATCGCTTGCAAACCGTAGGCAATTCTTCGCAATGGGGCAGCAATACCGCCAGCTATAGCTACACCCCAGTAGGAACGCGGGATATTCTAACCATGCCCAACGGGGTGCAGGTGAAGTACGGCTACGATGAGCTGAACCGCTTGACTGGAGTTACCCACACAGTAGGTTCTAACATTATTGGCAAGCATTTGTACACTCTCGGTTTAGCCGGAAACCGCACCAAAGTAGTGGAAGCTGGGGGCAATAGCATCGAATGGGGCTACGATGATGCTTACCGCCTGACCAGTGAAATCTTCAAGAGCAGTGCTGGAACAATCCTGACCAATACCGCTTACACCTATGACGCGGTAGGCAACCGCCTGAGCAACGCTACTACCGCCAACGGAGGGACTACTACTACCAGCTACACTTACAATGCGCTAGATCAGATTACCAACACAGGTTATGTCTACGATACTATGGGTAATCTGCAACAAGGCCCAGCCGGAGGAGGAACAGCCACTTACAGTTGGAACGGGGCTGACCAATTAACCAGCGTAACCATGCCGGGAGGAGCAAGTGCCAGCTATACCTACGATAGCGATGGTAGAAGGGTTAAGCAGGTAGCGGGCAGTACAACCACGAACTATATTTGGGATGAATCCTCGACCTATGGCGACGTGGTACTGGAAACGGATGGGAGTGGTGCAATCCAAGCCAGCTACGTGCTTGGCGGGGCGGAATTGCTGTCTCAAAAGAAAGGAAGTAATCCTGCTAATTATTTTCTACGTGATGGGCAGGGCAGCACCAGAGCCTTAACCAACGGTAGCGGTGCCATCAGCGAAAGTTACAGCTTCGATGCTTTCGGCTCGTCGGACGGCTACAAACCGGGTGCGAAAAGTCTCAAACACTTGCGGCTCTGATTGGCACTCAGCAATTACCGCCGCCATCAATGCCCGAATGTATCAGCGAAGGCTGTGACGAGGCCAGGCATCTGCTGACGCAAATCTTCGCAGACTGAGCCTGTATTAGGGAAGATATAGCGGGAATTAACGTTATATAAGAGGCTATCTACCATATGGCAGCTTTACTGGGCCAACGCCAGTATATCGTATTTTTGCCTACTCCAGCCTGGACCACGATAGCTTTGACTGATACTTCGCCTACCTTCTTATGCTGTAATAGTTCAAAAGTAGCTGCCAGGATAACTTGATCAAGTTCTTCGTCACGCGGGCGACCCAGGTTAAGGTTAGAATTAGTGCTAGTTTTCAAAATAGAAACTTCTTTCAGAAAATAGCCTGCATTAGCAGTTCGTTTACTGCTTTAGAAACGGCTCGCTCCGTTTCTAAAGCAGTATGTAATAACATCAGTTCTTTGTCAAGAACGGAAGTCCGGCAAAATTTAAACGGGCTTATGCTTCCTTCTCACAAACCCCTTGATGGGATAGCTTTTATTCAATTGTAGTAAGCCGACTCTCTTTATTTTATGGTTGGAGACGGTTGTAAAACAACCTTTACAAACTAGCTTCAACTCTTGACAGGTTCCCAAAACTGGTATAAGATACATTTGGAGTAATTGGTACTCCGAACTATTGGCAGGACGAAGTAATTTTAGGAAAGTGTAATACAAAAATTGTCGGATGAGAAACTAGAAGAACTTATTCTACAGACTATACCTTTAATTGGTAGAACCGTAGATGCTGCGATGCGCCAAACTCAGCAACATCTTTCGCCGGTGCATTTTGGCCTTTTGAACCTGCTACAATCGGGCGAGGCATTACCTCAAAATGAACTGGCCGCTCTTCTCCAGATTAGTCCTTCAACCTTCTCGGCTACGGTTGATGCGCTGGTTAAGCGTGGCTGGCTTGTACGGAACCCTGGCGAACATGACCGACGAATAACCTTAATAAGCATAACTCCGACTGGGCGCGATGTCCTTGAGCAGGTGCATCGGCAAGCACTTGCCGGGTTAATAAAAATCATCGAAACACTGGGCGAAGTCGAAAAAAATCAGGTTAGGGTCGGTTTAATGGCATTAAGGCAGGCTTTTATTCAAAATTGGACAAAAGAAGGCTTACCAGAACTACCGTTTCCACCGCCGGGCGGAATGCCATTTCCACCCCCGTTTGGACCACCTTTTCCCAAGTAGTTCTACCTAATTTTTAATCAGACACCAAAGCGGTTAAGCAAAGACGTTTAGTCCGTCTGGTTAAATTTGCCCTGAATTAGTTTAATAGCGGCTCTAGCAGCTGCTGCTCAATCACAAATGCGGCAGGTCTATTTGGGCGGCCCAAAATCAGCCAGGTCTATTAGCTTTCTTAGTTCTTAATAATTGGAGGTGAAAACAGGTGCAAGAAGTGAGGCTAAATAAAACTACGCGACAGCATCGGGAGCTTAAACGCTTTCTTCGGTATTTGTTAGTGGGTCTAAGCGGTACATTACTAGATTTCGCGCTGCTGGCGGTATTTAAACATTTTGTATTGTTACCGACGCTTTCGGCTAATGTGACTTCTTATAGTTGTGGAATTATAAACAATTTTTTACTCAGCCGATACTGGGTTTACCGAGAAGCACCTAAAGAGCAGACCACTACCCAATTTGTCAAATTTGTCCTGGTCAGTTTAGTGGGACTGGCCTTAAACAACCTGATTGTGCTGGGCCTCGAAGGGCCAGCCGGTCAGCTATTGCACAATGCCAGCTACGGTTATATTCCGGCCAAAATAATTGCCACCGGGGTAGGGCTGTTCTGGAATTACCTGGCTAATCGAGTATGGACTTTTGGTGAAGTCAAGTAAAAACCGATACTAACTAAAGAAAGGAATGCAAATTTATGAGTGCCAGTATTGCTCTGGCTTCCAACCCCGCCGGGAAGATAACTCCTGACGGGTTGAAAGAGCCAGTCTTTTCAATAATTTCGCCGGTACACAACGAAGAAGGCGGACTGGAAGAACTTTACCGCCGAGTGCGCCATGTTATGGACAAGTTAGATGAGAGTTGGGAACTGTTGCTAATAAACGACGGTAGCCATGACCGCTCCGAAGCCCAGATCGCAACCCTGAGTTGCCGAGACCCGCACGTGAAGGGCATTAGCCTGTCTCGTAATTTTGGATTTCAGGTCGCTGTAACCGCCGGGTTGGATAATGCTCATGGTCAGGCTGTCATTTTAATGGATGCTGATTTACAAGACCCGCCAGAAGTAATCTTGCAAATGGTCGAAAAGTGGCGGGCGGGCTACGATGTGGTTTATGGCGTGCGGGGTGAGCGTGAAGGTGAATCGGCTTTCAAGAAACTTACAGCCAGTTTATTTTACCGGCTAATTCATCGCATCACTAACGTCAATATTCCGGTAGACACCGGCGATTTCCGGCTGATGGATCGACGGGTGGTGGAAGCCTTGCGTAAAATGCCTGAGCGTCACCGCTTCTTACGCGGTATGGTGAGTTGGGTAGGGTATCGGCAAACCGGCGTAATTTACAAACGTCAGCCGCGCTTTGCCGGTCATACCAATTTTACCCTGCGTAAAATGGTTGGCTTCGCCCTCGATGCCATTACCAGTTTTTCTTACTTCCCGCTGCAAGTCGCAAGTTGGCTGGGTTTTATTATTGCCGGAATCAGTTCACTAAGCATTTTCGTGGTTATTTTCATGCGGCTCTTTGGCAAGGCGCGTCCACTCCTGGGACAGGCTACAACTTTAGTAATGGTCTTATTTTTGGGTAGTATTCAACTAATTTGTATGGGTATCCTGGGCGAGTATCTGGGTCGGGTCTACGATGAGGTCAAGGGTCGTCCGCTTTATCTGATTAAACAAAGCTGGGGATACGAGCGAGAGCAGAAGCAAACTGAAGGGAGTAATCCAAATGGAAATTAGCAAACCGGGCGAACAAGTGATTGCAGCCCCTACCAAACCGCGTAATTTGTCCTTGAGCTGGTCGTGGCAAACGGCAGGGTTAAGTGCCGTACTATTGTTAGCCGCCGGGTTGCGACTGGTAGGCCTGGATAAAAACGGCTATTCCAATACCTACTATGCGGCAGCGGTCAAGAGTATGCTGACAAGCTGGCATAACTTTTTCTTTGTTTCGTTTGACGCGGCAGGCTTTATCAGCGTAGATAAGCCGCCGTTAGCACTTTGGATCCAGACCGCTAGTGCCAAAATATTGGGTTTTAGTGGGTTTAGTGTGCTTTTACCACAAGTTTTGGCGGGTGTCGGCTCAGTTGCTCTGATTTACTATCTGGTACGGCGTAGTTTTAATCCTGTAGCCGGGCTAATTGCCGGGTTGATACTGGCACTTACCCCGATTAGCGTGGCAGTAGACCGAAACAACACGGTAGATAGTATTCTGGTGTTTTTCATGGTACTGGCGGCCTGGGCTTTCTTGAAAGCGAGCGAAACGGGTCGGCTGAGTTGGCTGATATTGGGCGGCGTGTTGGTCGGCCTGGGCTTTAATGTTAAGATGATTGAAGCTTATTTGGTACTACCAGCTTTTTATCTGGTTTATTTGTTGGGTACACAGCCACGTGGCTGGCTCAAGCGAAGTTTACAACTGGGCGTGGCAACAATAGTTATCCTGCTCGTTTCGTTTTCCTGGGCTACCATTGTAGACCTGACCCCGGCTAGTCAACGTCCGTATGTCGGAAGCAGTTCGACCAATAGCGTCTACAACCTAATTTTTGATTATAACGGCGTGGGAAGGCAAACTGGAACAAGTGGCGCGGTGGGAGGTCAGGCTGGCTCTGGGCCACCAGCCGCTTTGCTCGAAGAATTACCGCCCAGCTTGCGTGAAGAGTTAGAAAACGGGGCTGGTGCCATACCCGCTCTGCTTGAAAGTGAACCAGG
>JBBQGP010000140.1:0-14644 GCA_038323095.1 Chloroflexia bacterium
TAAAAAGGCTTGGTAATATATTCCACCGCGCCTTCTTCCAGACCATGAATATAATCCTCATCGGCGGCTTTTGCAGTGAGCATTATCACAGGAATCCCGGCAGTTTCGGGGTCTTCTTCAACATGGCGCAAAACTTCCCACCCGTCCATCTCCGGCATCATCACATCCAGCACCACCAATTCGGGTTTTTCGCTGCGAAGCTTCTCCAAACCCTGCTTGCCGTCGCTGGCCGATATTACCTCGAAGCCGTCCCCTTCCAGATTAGCCTCAACAATATCTATAATGCCCGGCTCGTCATCAATGACCAGCACTTTACGTTTGCCACCCTGAAATTCTTCGGTCATAACAATTTCTCCTCCTGCCAGTTTGATTCATCAATGCAAATAGCAATGCCGTATCTATTCTAACCTACTTTACGACTTTTTAACAGCCTCATCCCCCAAAAGGTCTTTCGCCACGTGCCGCTCGTGTGAGAGCATTTTGCCTTATTTCTTCCATTAATCCAGGAGTATACGCAACAACTTCACCTTGAATTATTTGCTGCTCTCCCACCATAACCTCTGCGTAAAATTCCTCATTAAAGTTATCGGAGTCACGCATACGGCGAATAGCTTCTTCTTCGTTAATAGAATATCCAGCCTCAACTTTGGCTTCCAAATCCTCTTTATCTTTTGGTGCTAAATCAACGTTCATTTCTTATTCTAGCCTTTCTAATCTGTATTTAGCCCATAAAATATAACTTGCCATTCGCTACTGTGCAATTGTAAACCTGAAATTGGTAGCGGTCAAAAATCCATTGGCGGAGCAATGTCATACAAGAAATCACTATCCCTGTAGGATGTTGCTCTGCCAATAGACCAAACCACAACCTAAAGGGATAGGTCTCATTTCCTACTTCCTACTTCCTGCTTCCGACTTGTTTACTTTAATCCGGGTCTACTTTCCAGAAGGGCAAAACGAAAATAAAGCTGCTGCCTTCGCCCGGCTTGCTTTCGACCCAAATGTCGCCGCCGTAGCTGGTAATAATACTTTTACAGATGTAAAGACCCAGGCCCGTACCCTGGGTTTTGCGGGTAAGCCCGGTTTCGGCCCGATAAAATTTATCGAAAATTCGGGCTACATGTTCTGGGCCGATACCGCTTCCCTGGTCACTAACGCGCACTTCCACTTTTTCTTCGTTCTCGCGCCGCCCCGAAGTGACCGTAATTTTGCCGCCATTGGGTGAATACTTGATAGCATTAGATACCAAATTTATCATTACCTGCTCGAATTGGTCGCGATTGCAACGGGCGCGGTAGTCGGTATCGGCTAACTTTAATTCTAATTGATGGTTGCCCAATTGCCCCTGAAAACTGGCGATAGCATGGTTTATCGCTTCCTTGAGATTGACGGGTTGTGGATTAATCTTGAAGCGACCTGATTCTATCCGGCTTACGCTCAAAAGATTGTCAATCAAATTTACCAGACGGTTAGAGGCTTCATCAATCCCGCTTATAAAGCGTTGCTGCTTTTCAGGCGAAAGGCGCAACTCAGGCCGGAGCAAGGTTGAGCTATAACCTTTAATTAATGCTAATGGAGTACGGATTTCGTGACTGGCAATGCTCACGAACTCATCCTTGATTTTATCCAGCTCTTGCAATTCCTCATAAGCGGTTTGGGCCTGAGTATACAGGCGAGCGTTTTCAATTGCTAAACCGGCTTGATTGGCAAAAGTCAGAATAAGGTTAATTTCGTGTGGGCTGAAGTCACGGGATATGTAATCCATACCATAAAGAACACCCACCGCAGTTTCGGCGGTTTTGAGTGGCACGACTAAAAGCGAGTTGACCCCAAAAGAAGATGCATTGGCAAAACGGGCATCGTCGGCGACGTTAGGGACAATCAAGGGGCGATTGTCAGCGGCGATTTCCTCGCTCAAATTCTCGAAAAGCTCCGAATTCAGCCATTCCAGAATAGCCGAAGTAGAGCCGTTATGCCCATAGTCAAGATTAACTTTGGGACATTTGCCGTTATGGTCATAAACCGCTACCGCCCCCGCCGAAAGTTCGGCCATCTCGCACAAAGCCGAAGCCGCTTCATTCATTACCAGCGACATATTCAGGCTTTCGCCCATTCGCGCCGCCAAATCGTTGAGCCTCACCAATTGGTAATTATGAAAGCGCAACATTTCTTCACGGTGGCGAATAATTGCGTCACGGGCGTTCATATAAGCTTCAGCAACGGCGGCGACCTGCATATCCATCGCCTCGTTAATCCGCTTTTCCATTTGCAAAACATTAACCGGGAAAGCGACCCATAAACGGTGGGAAAGCATCCGTCCCACCGATTCTAAAACCGCGCTCCTGAATACCGCCAGCGAAAGCAAAATATCCTTGAGCAAAAAGCCCTGCCTCAAGCGTTCGCCGGCCATCTCACGGGCCATGCGTGTTACCTGGTCGAGCAGTACGTCCTGTTCTTCACGGTTGGCGGCTTCCAATGCTTTAACAATCAGTTCCAAACTTTGCTCATGATAAAGCACCGGGTTGCTACGGAGCTTTTCCAGTTCGGCAAAAGAGGGCGACTCGTGCTTGATGGCTTCCCACCATTCGTTCAAAATGCGCTGCGAATCTTTTTTCAGATGGCGGGCTACGCCCCGAAACGAGGGCAGCAAATCACCAACCTTATATTTCTTCAAGCTTAAATTGGAAATCGAAAAAGGCATAGCAGCCCTCCACTGGTTTTGAAAGCTGGACGTTAGGGCGGGGTGATTAAAAGCTTTGGTTCAAGACCAGGCTAGTACGCAAGTTAGTATATATTTCAGCTTATTGATTATAGCATAGCTTCAAGTTTGACAACAAGTGTTGAGCCTGTGTAACATAGAAGAAGTTGTTAGTTGTCAGTTGTTAGTGAAAACAGGGTTGTCGGGTGTCGGGGGAACGGAGTTGTGGGTTGTTAGATAAATCGCCTACGGTTAAAACCGCAGTCTAAAAAGGCGGAAGTAACCTAAAGGTCACTCAGAACAAGTCGGAACTAGGAGTCTATCCCTATAGCTGGTGGTTTTGTCCATTGGCGGAGCAATGTCCTACAAAATTTCGGCCCTATTGGAATAAACTCTTAACCATAAACTCCGCACAGCCCTTTTAGGGCCGGGAGACGACCCGGATTAAGCAGTGAGGGCGTTTTATTACTCAACTCTGAGTTGTTACTTGTTACTTCTTAGAGGGGTTATCAGGGGACTTATAAGGCAGTTTTAGTGCGCTTTAGCGTACTTAAGCCTGATTAGACTGGGGTTAAAAACCCAGTCGATTGTCGGGGAGCAAGGATTAAGGATGAAAGTGGCTGAACTTTCGGAAGTGGTAAGCGATTTTGTGCCGCGTACTTCGCTGGCGCAGGAAGGTTTGCCGCGTACAATTGGTTTTATGGCGGCGGGACAAACTGCCCGGCTAATGCAGTTAAAACTAAAACGCGGCGGCAAACTACAGGCAGGGTTAGGCTCGGTTTTTGGACTGGCTGGACGCTTTTTGACCGGGCTGGGGATTTTCAGCAGCTTTTTTTACCGCGACCCGGAACGCGACCCTTTAGCCAACGATATTAACTTTTTCTATGCTCCCGCCGATGGCAAAATAATCGAAATTGCCAAAGAAGTTTACGAGCCGAAGTATATCGGGGCTTTGGCCCATAAAATTACGATTGCCAGTCACTTGCTGGATGTCCATATTCAGCGTGCGCCCGTTCCCGGAGTAGTGCGCTACGTCTTTTGCGATAACAGCCAACCCCAGGCTCCGGCTAATTATCTGGGGATTGCGCTATTAGGGGATGATAGCAAAGGTCGGATATTATTAGTGCAGCAAAATAACCCTAAAAGTATTTTCCGGCTACCCGCGCCACTGGCCGATAAAGTTCCCGGTAGTTTACGGGTTTGGGCTGGAAACCGGGTTGAATTGGCCCAAAAAATCGGATTGGCCGGATTTGGGCAACCGTCGTTAGTTTCGCTGTATTTGCCCGCCCAAATTCCACTTGATATTTTGTGCCAGGAAGGGCAGCAGGTTCAGGCTGGTATGACTGTTTTGGGCCGCTTAAAGCTAATCTAAAAACTTCAAAAAGAGAATTCTTCGGCGGTGATGGCAAAAAGATTGTGGTCTTGCCATTGACTGTTAATTTTGAGGTAGCGCAAGGCAATGCCTTCGGGACGGAAACCAGCTTTTTGGAGGACGCGCATCGAGCCGAAATTAGTAGTGAGGGTTGCGGCTTGCAAGCGGTGCAAATTCAAATCCTGAAAGGCAAATTTGAGGGTCAGCTTTACCGCTTCGGTCATATAGCCACGCCCGTTATAAGCTTCGTCCAGGAGATAGCCCAAATTTGCGCTCTGGAATACCCCGCGCACTATCGCCGAAATGTTTACGCGCCCGATAAGTTCGTGAGTAGTTTTAAGGAAAACCCCAAAATTATAGGATTGGTCGTTATGGCGGGCTTGCGTCACGATTTGCAGCATCTCGCGTTGCATCCGCAAAGTATAAAACTCCTCGGAACGTTCGGGTTCCCAGGGAGCAAGAAAGGCGCGGTTACGGCGATAAAGCTCCAGAACGGCAGAGGCATCACCCGGCTCTAAAAAGCGCAAATAAATTGCCCTGCCGTTCAAGCGGTCTTGCATCGCTACGCCTGTTCTTTGGCAGAGGCGGGCAATTGTTCGTAATCTACGGCTTCACCGTCGTACTCAATAACACAGGGAATAGAAACATAAAAAGTGCTGCCCTTGCCAAGCTCACTTTCGGCCCAGATACGCCCGCCGTGTGCCTCAGCTACCAGTTTGCACCAGGTCAGACCCAGTCCAAAACCTTGTCGTTCCCGGCGTTGCCCTGGCACTTGCGAAAACTTGTCAAAAATACGGTCTAGCGCATCATCAGGAATACCCGGCCCGTTGTCCGTAACTGAAAGTAGCATAGCTTTGGGGCGCGGCCCATCTTCACCGTAGCGGTCACGCAAGAACTGGGTGGTACTTTGACGCAAACGGTTTGGGTCAAGGCTCGAAGTTGTGCCACGCCGCCGCACTCCTTCTTCCACCACTACTTTGAGGCTCACTTCTTGTCCGGCCTTGCTGAATTTTACCGAATTGGAAAGCAAGTTTACTATCATGCGTTGCATTTTTTCGATGTCCACATTCAGCAACGTTTCTTCGTCCGGCATGGAAGATTTAAGGCTAATACGCTTTTCCTGCGCTGTGAGGGATACCTGGTCAAGACTATCCACCAATAATTCCTGAAGCGGGATTTCCTCAAGAGTAATCGGCAATTTCCCGGCTTCAAGGCGGTTTACTTCCAAAAGATTGTTAATCATATTGAGCAGCACATAACTATTTTTTTTGATGGTTTCCATCAGGAAATTGCGCTGCATCTCGCCTTCCCCTTCTTCAAGCGGGCCGGAAGCCAGTTCAATTCCGCCGATAACCGAAGTAAGCGGGTTTCGCAAATCATGCACCAGCATATGAATAAAATCTTCGCGCAATTTGTCGAGTTCGACTTGCTGGCTAATATCGTGGAAAACGTTGAGCCAGCCGGTAATATGGCGGTTGGCATCGCGCACCGGCCATGCGCTCCATTCAATATCGCGCTGCTTGGGGTCACGGATAACCACTTTGCGGCTAAAGCCATGGTCGGGGTTGCGGCGTAGTTCGCGCAAAATTCGGGCCATTCCTTCGGCAGTAAAGGGCGGGTCGCTTTCTACCGCTTCATCCAGTAATACCGCCACTTCGCGCATACTGCGCCCGCTAATTTGTTCGGGTCGGAGTTTGAGCAATTCGGAAAAGCGCGGATTGGCTAGAACTACCCGGAAATCCGGGTCAAGCATCAAAATACCATCATTAACCGAGTTCAAAACGCTATTGACAAAGCTGTATTGCTGCAAAAGCTGGCCGTAAAGCATGGCATTGCGGATAGCGACGGCGGCTTGAGGGGCGAGCAGGTTTAACAAATGTACATCATCGTCGTTAAAAACCCGCACCTGAATATCGTTCAATACTTCCAGTACGCCCACCACATCGCCATTACTAATTAGCGGTACACCCAGCACTGCCGTAATTTCGGTATCGTTGGCGAAAGTCTGGGCCTTGCCGTCCCATTCGTAATAATTGTTCTGGCGCATAGGCATAGCGTAGCGGGCCACCCAGCCGCCTACCCCTTCTTCATAATGCAAGGTTTCACCCAGAAAAGAGCGTGGCGTATTATATTCAGCGTGAACGCTCAGGGTTTGGGTAACGGGGTCACACAAATAAATTACCGCGCTTTTGGCATGAACAAGCTGGCAACTACGTACCGCAATAAGCTGTAACAAATCTTCGAGGCTGGTCTGCCCGCTCAGATTTAGGGCAATCTCGTTCAGGGTAGCTAATTCAGTGGCCTGTTGTTGGGCTTCCTGAAATAAGCGGGCGTATTCTTCGCGTGACTTTAGCAAATCATCGTTACTATATTTCAGGCGAAGTAAAGAACGTACTCGCGCACTTAGTTCGAGCCTTTGAATCGGTTTCACCAAAAAATCGTCTACGCCCGATTCAAGAGCGCGAATTTTATCGTTATTATCGCGTGCGCTAGTAATCAAAATGATGGGGATAAAACCAAGTTGTTTATCGGCCCGGATGCGGCGGGTTAGCTCAAAGCCATCCAAACCGGGCATACGTAAATCAGCCAAAATCAAATCCGGCAAAGCTTGCCGGGCTTGTTGCAGTCCGCTAATCCCATCACCGGCAGTTACTACTCGATAACTTTCGCGTTCCAGCAGATTGCGTAGAACTACCAGATTTTCTTCGTTATCATCAATTAGCAGGATTTTCGCGGGTTGCGGACGGTTGGTCATAACGCCAGACTCTTTCCCATTGTAATACCTGTTGTCCCATAAAGAAACAGCCCAAGAAGCTAAAGTTTGTGCTTTTAAATATGACGGGTTGAAATCAAAATTCAGCTTTTAAAAGCCGATAGTTTATTATAGTTTTTGAATCTAAAAATAGCAAGCAAAGCTGTCAAAATTTAACCCAATCTTTTAACTCAACTTATACGCTGCTAACCCGCAAAATTCTTGCAGTTTAGTATTTCAAAGCCTATACTTTATAATGCTGAACAAGAGTGTTAATTAAATTTTCTAGCTAATAAAGGCCCTCGTACCAGGCTATACCTGATTACCTGACCCTTTTGCCGATTTTGTTAGTTTTAGGCTGACAGACCAAGAAATCCAAACATTATGTGGTTAGTCTGGAAAGGACAATTTGATGGTTTTGAATGATGTACCTTTGTTCCCACTGAACACGGTGCTTTTCCCGCAAATGATTTTTCCTTTACATATATTTGAACCGCGCTACCGTCAAATGATTAGCGAATGTCTCAAAAACAATACCCCCTTTGGTATTATTTTATTACGACAGGGTGAGGCCGAAGAATGGCGTTCCCCTGCCGACCCTGTTCCCTTTACAATAGGTACGCTGGCTAAGATTACCGAAGTGGTCAAACTGGAAGATGGCCGGATGCTTATTACGGCGGTGGGGACAGAACGCTTTCGCTTGCTGGCCCATCGCTCCGAAAAACCTTTTATGACTGGGGATGTTGAAATTTGGCCGGAAGTGGAAGACAGTGATTCGCCCCAGGTTCTAAATGAACTGGTCATTCAGGTACGGGCTGCTTTTGAAACTTACCTGAAAGTTTTGATGGAATTGGCCGGCAAACAAATCGAAGGGCTGGAAATCCCGGCTGACCCTGCCGTACTTTCTTATTTAGTTCCAAACTGGCTGCAAATTATTATTGAGGATAAACAACGCTTGCTCGAAATTCCCTCGGCAGGGGAACGTTTGCGCGAAGAGCTGGCGATTTTGCGGCGCGAAACCGAATTTTTACGCCGTATCAAAGAGCAATCTGACGCGGAAGAAGCGCAGAGCCAGCTCGAAGAAGAGGACGCTGAAACTGAAACTCGTGCGTCTCGTTACAATTTAGGCGAACGTTTTTCTAAAAATTAAATTATAACTAAAAATTATAGCTTAAAAAGAAGGAGCTTTGTGTCAAGCAAACCAAAACACTTGAATGAGATGGATAATCTCTTTGATATGGGTCGCTTCCCCACCAAGATTTATATGGGAGCGACTGCCAATATTTTGCAAACTATTTTGATAACTTATGGCTTGCAGAATCGTTACAAAACTACTCCGGCTATGCTGCTCTGGATTTTGACAATTGTTCCCCTGAACGTTTTGCCAGTAATCTGGCTGCGGCGCAAGCTAGACCAGAATACGGCTTACCCGCTTATTGAAGAAATGAGCTTTTTTGATGACCAGCACAAGTTTGCCAGTTGGGTCTATGCCGTAGCTTCGGCTAATATGATGTTCTGGATTGTGCTGGCCTGGGCCGCTTTCAGCTACAAGCGTAACCGGGCAATGTTGCTGGGAGTGTTGGCTCTGGCCTTTGTCTGCACCTTTTTCCCGGCCTGGCGACGGCTTTTGGCGAAGTAATCCTGAATATTTTTATGTAGGAGGGATTACCCTTCCCGAAAAAGACGGCTTCGGGCCAAAATCGGGAAGGGTAATCCCTCCTACATAGTTGATAAATTAGGGTTGGGTGATGGTAATAGTGTCACCCGCCTTGATATTTTTCTTGGCGTAATAACCTTTGGGAACTTCCAAAGCCCAAATATATTCTTTTTGCGGGGTATGGGTGTCATCCGAATTGGCTTCCATATCCTGAATTTCCAGAATTACCCCTTTATCATCAATCCAGGCAATCGAAAGCGGAATAAGGGTATTTCGCATCCAGAAGCCAATTCGCACTTTTTGCTCGAACACGAATAGCATCCCGGTTTCTTCGGGCAAACTGGTACGATTCATCAAGCCAGTTTCCTGCTGCTGGCTGGTACAGGCCAATTCCAGCTTCATATTTACGGTTTGGCCCGTTGCCGTTTTGACAATTGCCGGAACAGTTTTCAGACCGCTCTGGCCGGGAGTTGGAGTTGGCTTTTCAAGGCGGGCGGGGTCGCCAATTACGGGCGTAATGTTATTATTCCCGTCTACTTGCGATTGAGAATTCAAGTTGCCGGAGCAGGGCGAAACGTACTGAGTGCTGAGAACGGTACTGGCGCGGCTAACTACTGGGGTTTTGCTATCATCACAGGCTACCAACATTAGCCCGGTCAGCAGTGAAGCTAATAAAGAAATTATCAAAAAAATCCAGGCATTATTCAATAGCGTCTTTATAAAATTCAACATTTATCTAAACGCCGCTCGTATTTTAGTAAGCGGCACTCCTTTCAGAAATAAGCTTTGACAGCCTCTTTATAGGATGGTAGAATTGAAACAAGTAAGTTTTACTTATTATCTTTTAATGGCAGCATACGCAGTCCGCCCACAGCCTCTTGTACCGGGCGGTTAGCAACCTTTTTCGGATTTCTTTCTACATAATTTACAAAACCTACAACTTGCCGACTGCTCTGCTTTATTATTTTAACCTGTTTTTTTCAAAGCGCAACGTGGCGCAGCAACGGCAGACAGCGTAGGGTGCAAGGAGTTATCATCTTTATGAAAGTCCGGGTTTTTTTCCGCCTTCTTGGAATGGTGGTGGGGGCGGTACTAAGCTGGCAGCTCGGCACAATCTTGCTAAGTAGCGATGACCAAATTCGCTTTGTGCTGATTTTGTCGGTAGCAGGTGCCGCCCTGGGTGCAACGATTGCCCCTTATTTTACAACTGTGCCTTTTAACTGGGCGCGGAAACGAGTTAAATTACTTCCGGCGGTAGATTTGATTGCCGGTAGCATCGGGATGGTCGCTGGTTTAATCGTAGCGGCCTTGTTGTCGTTGCCCATTTCGCGTTTGCCCGGCTTGCTTGGGCAAGTTTTCCCTTTTCTTGGAGCAATTATCTTTGGTTATTTGGGTCTGGCGGTAATGGTGATGCGGAAACGCGAAATCTTTGAGTTCTTCGGCCTCAACCGGGCGGCAAACGCGGTTGCCAGCGAAGCACGCGGTAATAATGCCTATGCCCGCTCGATTTTGGTAGATACCAGCGCAATTATTGATGGACGGATTGCCGACGTTAGCCAGACCGGGTTTATTGAAGGTACGCTGATTATCCCTCGTTTTGTTTTAAACGAATTACAGCATATCGCCGATAGCTCGGACGCACAACGCCGTAACCGGGGACGACGCGGCCTTGAAATGCTTAACAAGCTTCGCAAGGATTCGGTTGTGCCTATCGAAATTTCCGATATTGATACACCTGATGTAAACGAAGTAGACGGCAAGCTCATAAAAATCGCCAAAACCAATCATTACCCGGTTATTACCAACGATTATAATTTGAACCGGGTAGCCGAATTACAGGGCGTAAAAGTGCTAAACGTCAACGAACTGGCCCAAGCCGTTCGTCCTGTTGTCTTACCGGGTGAAGAATTGACCGTCAAGGTCACGCAGGAAGGCAAGGAACTCGGTCAGGGTTTGGCTTATCTGGATGATGGCACAATGATTGTAATCGAGCATGGCCGCCGCTATATGAACCAGGATGTAGTGATTAACGTTACGCGGGTATTGCAAACTGTGGCTGGACGTATGATATTTGCTCAGGTGCGAGGGACGGGTGAGCAGTAGTTCGCGTCCTGAAAAAGTAACGGCGGTAATCGTGGCGGCGGGACGTAGCAGCCGGATGGCGGGGCTGGACAAACAGTTTGCAACTTTGTCCGACCAGCGTCCCCTACTGGCCCATACCGTCGCCGTTTTTGAAGCCAGCCCGCTAATCGCCGAATATGTACTGGTACTAAACGAAGCTAATTTGCTGCGGGGTCGCGCTCTGGCTTTTGAAGAAAACTGGCAAAAGCTCAAAAAAATCGTGACAGGCGGAGCGCGACGGCAAGATTCGGTTTACAATGGTCTGCTGGCTTTGGGCGAAAGTTCTGCCCCGGATTGGGTAATGATTCATGATGGGGCGCGACCTTTTGTAACGGCCAAAATTTTAGAAGATGGCTTGCAAGCCGCCCTCGAATTTGGGGCAAGCGTCGCCGGAGTGCCAGTCAAGGACACTATCAAGCTTGTCCTGCCCGAAAATCTGACGGTGCAGGAAACCCCTGACCGTAAATTGCTCTGGGCCGTCCAAACTCCCCAAACCTTTCGCTATAACCTGATAGTCGAAGCCCATCAGCAGGCTATTATCCGCCAGTTTGACGTTACCGACGATGCCTCCATCCTTGAGCAACTCGGCCACCCCGTCAAAATCTACCAATCCGCCTACACCAACCTAAAAATCACCACCCCCGACGATTTAGAACTGCTAACAGGTAACAAGTCGGAAGTCGGAAGTATTAAGTCGGAGTCGTTCAGCAACAAGCCTTCTCGCAACTCGCAACTTTCTTACCAACAACCGACAACCGACAACCGACAACCGAGTCAAAACTTCCGCATCGGTCAGGGTTATGACGTGCATCGTTTGGTGGAGGGCAGGCCGCTAATTTTGGGCGGGGTGAACGTCCCGTTTGAAAAGGGGCTGGACGGCCATTCCGATGCCGATGTATTGACCCATGCGGTAATAAACGCTTTGCTGGGCGCGGCAGCACTGGGCGATATTGGCCGCTACTTCCCGCCTACCGACCCGACTTACAAGGATATTTCCAGCCTGAAAATGTTGAGCCTAATTCACGATTTGCTCAAGGAACGTAACTGGCAAATCCAGAACATTGACGCAACGATTGCCGCCCAGAAACCAAAACTGGCAAAGTTTATCCCGGAAATGTGCCGCACTCTGGCCGAAACTTTGGGGATAGAGGCAGGACAAATCAACGTCAAAGCCACCACTACTGAAACACTCGGCTTTGTCGGACGGCTGGAAGGGCTGGAAGCTCAAGCCATCGCCTTGCTTACCCAAACATGGTAAACTCGATTTAATTTGATTTTGTTTGATCTGGAAAAGGATTAAAGATGGCGCAACCGGGCCGCTTGTACCTGACAATCGAAGAATATTTATGGGAAGAACAACGGGCCGAGGTTAAGCACGATTATTTTAATGGTCAGGCTTACAATATGGCCGGAGGTAGTCCCGAACACAGCCAGCTTGCCGTAAACCAGACGGCGGAACTGCGGGCGGTTTTACGCGGGCGCAGCTGTCAGGTATTCAACAGTGATTTGAAAATAGCAGTAGCGGGCAATTCGCGTTCAAAAGATGAAAAACGTGCAGAAAACTTCCTGACGGGGTTATAGGGGTGTCCCCTAAAAACTCTCTTTACTTTTTGGTTTGAGCCAGAAACGCTGGCTCAAACCGAAAGTTTTTATTGAGAAAGGCAGAAAATGCGGGCGGTAGTGCAGAGGGTTCGGCGGGGTAGCGTTTCAGTCGAAGGGGAAGTAATCGGGCAGTGCGGCAAAGGCTTTGTTATCTTGCTAGGGGTTGGGCAGGGTGACAGCGAGAAGGAAGCCACTTATTTGGCCGGAAAAATCGCCAATTTGAGGATATTTGAGGATGAAGCTGGAAAAATGAATTTCTCGGCTCTGGATTTAGAGCCAAAAGGCGAATTGCTGGTAATTTCTCAATTTACCCTGTACGCCGATACTCGGAAGGGTCGCCGCCCCAGCTTTGTTCACGCGGCACATCCCGATATTGCCGCACCACTGGTCGAATATTTCGTAAAACTTTTGCGCGAAATGAGCCTTAAAGTTGAGACCGGGCGTTTTGCCGCCGACATGCTGGTCAGTCTCGAAAACGACGGCCCGGTAACAATTATTATTGATAGCGCAGATATGAACGAGAAGTAATTCCTAATATTTTTATGAGTGATAGCGAAATTAAATGGCAACGCTGGCCCTTGCGGGAAGAGGGCGGGCGCGGCTGGCTAAAGGCCGGGTTGGTGCTTGGGTTGGTAGCAGGGTTATGGCTGGTGCTGCTTTTAAGCTTGCCTCCGGCGGCGGCTTTGTTGCTGGGAGCAATATTCGCCGCCTTGCTTTTGCCTTATTTTTTGCCGAGTAATTTCGCGATTGGGCCAGAGGGTATAGGGGTACAGCGCGGCGTTTTCCCTTCGCGGCAGCATAGGTGGCAAAATTTCGGACAGGTGGAAATGAGAGAGAAGGGTTTCTGGCTTATTCCGACCAAATCACCCCCTGCCAAAACTTTTGCGCCACTTCGCGCTCTTTTCCTGCCCTACCCGCTTGAAACTACTCTAAAACCCAGCCTCGCCGCTATCCTCCAAAAATATTTACCTCACTAATACTTACCAGCCTAATTTTTAACTTTCGAGTTCCCAAAATAGTTTAAAACTAAACTCTGAAAATTCCAAAACTCCTAAAGTTAGCTCGAAAGCATTTACAAAGCGACAAAATGTGTTATTATAAAGAAAGGTATTAACATAACACGAAATTGCAGGCATTTTTCGGTTAATTTTGGTTATTTGCAGGTGGATATTCAGTCAGGGCAGTCTTATTCATGAAGCATTTTCAACCACAAAATAGCATAACGCAGACGCAAGAATCTGAGCCTTTGCTTACTATGGTGGCCGGGCCGGAACAAATCGAACGGCTGGCGACTTTGGGCGTATTAACTGCCGCCCAACTTGAAGCCGGACGTAAAGCCGGAGGATTGGCGGTAAGCGTCCCGGCTCGGCTCGTGAAGGAATTTCAGGCTAATTCCCAGGCTGAATTTGAAACGCTTTTGAATAATGAATTGGCTGAAATCGAAAAACTGGTCCAAAGAATAAACGCTGCCGGGTTAAACAGGGCGGCCCGCTTATTCATCGGCTCTGGTCGCCCTCTGAGCTTTTTTGCCAGCCAGCTTTTGTTAATGGCCCAACCCGTAGCAAAATTAACACTAGGCCAGAAAGATTTTACCGGGCAGTACAGCCGCTTGCTGGAAAAGCGCAGCAACCTGGATTATTTACTAATTCGTTTGGAAGAATTGAACCCGAAACCAAAACCAAAAAAGAAGGAACGCCCATGAGCCTGGCTTTTGGAGCATCTACCGTTTTTATTTTGCTGGCTATTCTGATTTTTGTTTTGCTGTTTTTCGCGGCCTGGATTCCGCTTGAACGCGGGCGGGAAATGCTCTTGCGCCCGATGCAGATGCTGGGCAAAATCCGCCAGATGTCGGAAGAAGCGGCGGAAACCGGCACAACCGTTCATTTTTCGCCCGGTACTGGCGGTTTGAACGGGCAAGCCGGGACAGCCGAAACCTTGAACGGCTTGACTACCCTTTCTGCCGTTGCACGCCAGAACGCCCGTACCCGCAGCAAGTTGGTCGCCAGCACCAATGATGGCTTGACCTATCTGGCTGCCGAAGACGTTAGCCGAATTGAATATATCCGGGCCGGACGCGAAAAAGATTACAACGCTGAAAAAAGCCGTTTTATCAGCCAGCAAGACCGTATGGCATATATGGCCGGGCTTAATTACGAAATTTCGGATAAACCAATGGCCGGAGCGGTGTTTTTGGGACGTTTTGGGGATGAATATTTGCTGGCGGGCGATACGTTGGCCCGGCAAAACGTCCCACAGGTGGTCGGTAGCACTCAGGTCGAAGCTTTGCCTCTGATGCTGGGAACGGCAGGAATGGACAATGTGCTTTTGGGCGAAGAAGTTTACGCAGCCCCGGCTTACCTTGACCGGGAAGCTTCCAAACTCGCCAGTTTACAGGCTCAGGATTGGCTACGATTGGCGATTATGGCCCTGATAATTCTGGGT
>JBBQGP010000141.1:0-14599 GCA_038323095.1 Chloroflexia bacterium
CTTTTGAGCAAAAGGCGATTTTGCCAGGAGGTGACGGCGATTTTAGCTCCGTCGGGCAAGCTACGGCGCGGTTGGAGCAGAATCCCCGTAAAGACTTCGCGGGGGTAACGCCGGGCGTAATTGGATAATTGGTTAATCGCGTCGCTGCAATTGCCGTCGCAAACGTAGCTAATCACAATCCCGCCATGCTCAAGGTTGTGGACGGTGTTTTCATCGGGCAAGGTTTCGTTATAAATGCCCCAGCCCGCCGCTTGAACATAATGCGGGCCGGAAGTAGGCGGGTCAGAATTATATGGCTCGTGGGCTTGACCTTGTGCAATGTGTTGCTGCCCTTGATTGGGGAAAGTATCTACCTTAGCGGTAGCATCCGGGCGGATGTCGATGCTTTGCGGGCCAGTGCTAGTCTTTTGTGAATTCGAGGTCAGGAAAATTGCTGCCGCCCCAATAATTAACAACAAAGCCAAACCACCAATCAGGAAAATCGGCAGGTTATTACTTTTTTTTATTGGCGGACGTGGAGCGGGCGCAACCGGGCGACGATTGGTAGCTGAACTACTGGTTCGGGTCGTAGTTGTAGTAGCGACGGGTTTTACAGTCGGCGCGGCATCGCTTGGTTTAGGCGCAGGATTAGTGACGGGACGAGCGGCTTTAATTGGGTCAGGTCGGGCCGTTTTTTTATTGTTCGGAACGTTTTTGTCGCCAGGGTGAGGGGGGCGGGTACTTGCCATTACCTTATTACTTTCTTGCTAACTAAACCAAATATTAGCGGAAACCACGACTTTCGTAGAGAAAACGTTTAGCCTGGGCTAAATCGCGCTTTTGCTGGTCTTTTTCCAGAGCATTACGAATCATCTGATAGCAAACCAGCAGAATTAAGGGCCAAAGAACCGACGGCAAGCCAAAGATATTATCACTGGCCTTTTGAAACTGCTGGGCCGCTTTAACTCTGCCCTTGTTTTGTTTCTTCTTGCTGCCTTTCTGCTGCTCCTTGATTTCAGACTTTATAAGTTTTGTGGCCTGGCTTGCCACTTTTTGTTCGTCTTTGCGACGAGCTTTGGCAACTTTAGCCAAATTATTCTGAGTTTTGCTCGGCATTATCTTGTACCTCTCGCCTTTACTTTATTTCTCCTGCTTTTCGCCTATCTTTACCGGCTGCTCCTGCTCGGAAGTGGCTTTGCGGCTACGGACATTCTTGAGGCTACGCCTAATTGCTTCCCGGTTTTCTTTTTCCTTAAGAATGTGAAAGGCGGTAGGGGCAATCGAGATAAAGATAATAAAAGCAATAATCGGCAAAATGAATTTATCTAC
The DNA here is from genome assembly GCA_038323095.1 of Chloroflexia bacterium. Lineage (GTDB taxonomy): Bacteria > Chloroflexota > Chloroflexia > Chloroheliales > Chloroheliaceae > L227-5C. Next base: position 1,309 of record JBBQGP010000141.1, read on the forward strand.
TTCGTCCGGCGGGATAATTTCACCCAGAAAATACCCGGCCAGTGACATACCTACCGCCCAAACGAAGCCACCAACCATATTAAAGGCCAGAAAAGTAGTATATTTCATTTTGCCCACGCCTGCGACAATCGGGGCAAAGGTGCGGACTATCGGCAGAAAACGGGCCAAAATAATGGTTTTGCCGCCGTGTTTTTCGTAAAAAGCCTGAGCGCGTAAAACGTATTCCCGCTTGAAAAACAGCGATTCCTGCTTGGTGAAAATACGCGGCCCAACTTTCGCGCCAAACCAATAGCCCACGCTATCGCCTGCTACGGCGGCAATAAAACATATTCCGGCCAATATCCAGATATTAAAAATGGGCTGGGAATCAGGCAATTTTAGAAGTTTACCCGCCGCCGCCGTCGAAAGCACCCCGGCAGTAAAAAGCAGGCTATCGCCCGGCAAGAAAAAGCCGATGAGCAAGCCCGATTCGGCAAAGATTATAGCGAAAATCCCTAAGTAACCAACGGTTCGGAGTAACTGGGGTAAATCGAAGAGGCCACCGCTCGCCGCCGCATTAAAGGTAGCGTTGAGTGTTTCAAAGAACGCTGTGGAAATCAATTACCTTCTCCTATCAAGGTCTGGTGAGCCATCAAGCCCAGACCAGGTAATACTTTTAACTCAAATGTGTTCGTTTTACCTGGCTTTTGGCACAGGCACACACTTCTTTTATCTTAACATTGTGCTACTTTATTTGCAAATTTAGAAAGATTAATATCAGATAGGTTTAGTGTGAGCGAACTTACACTATAATGGGCGGCAGTATGCTATAATCGAGGCTGTAAATGCTATATGCCTGTAATGGGTATTAGCAGTTACCTGAAATTATTTTTACCCGAACCTTTATTTTTGCCTGACAGGAGATTTTTCTCCTAAAGGTAAAAGCAGCCTCATTCGAGGAAGAGCTATGGCCCGCAGGATAATTGTAGTCGAAGACGTTGACGGCGACATAACAAAACTGGATGAAGCGGTAAATTTATTGCAAGAGGCTGGGCTTAAAGCCTATTTCGCGTCTTCCACTTTTAGCCTTCCACATCTTAGTGAAGCCGCAATCCAAGCTCAAACTGAGACAAATTTGCCCGATGCGGTAGCGTTGCAAACTCTGCTAAGTCAAAAAAGTTTGCTGGAAGAAGAATTACGCAAATATCGGATGTTGCTGGCGAATTCCGGCGATTTGATGTACGCTTTTGACTACGGTGGTACCGTAACTTATGTTACGCCGAATGTACAGAACTGGTTGGGCTATCGCCCCGATGAAGTAATTAACCAGAGCTTTCTGAATTTTATACCGCCAGAATTGCATTGGGCGGCGGTTCAGCAATTTGAAAGAGTGACTGGCAACGAAAATTATTCTTTCCCGGCCAATTTGCTTACCCGCGATTCTCGCTATATCCCGGTTGAAATTAGTAGCCGCACTTTGTTTGAAGATAACGTGCCAGTGCTGCATATCGGGGTAGCCCGCAACGTTACCGAGCGAAAACGTATGGAAGAAGAAATGCACAAGCGCAACCGGGAATTAGGGGCTTTATACTCGGTGGCTTCGGTGCTAAACCAATCGCTCGAAACTCAGGTTATTTTGCAAACTTGCCTCGAAAGAATGACCGAAGCTTTGGAGGCGGACACGGGCGGAATTGTTTTAGTCGGGCCACAGGGCCAGTTTACTTTAAGCGCGGCGCACGGTATGGACAATAATTTTAGCCGCCTGATTACGCCTCTGGCGGATGAGCCGCTGGTTTTGAAGCGAGTATTGCAGGAAGGCGAAGTAGTTTTTATCGAGGAATTGTCCGAATTGCCCATGCTTGACCATACTTTGCTGGCTCAGTTGGGCCATCATGCTTTTGCAATCGGGCCATTACGGGCTAAAGATAGGGTAATGGGTGCTTTTTTCCTGGCTCGCAAAGCCAAAAAAAGCTTTACTGAGGCTGACCGGGAACTTATCTTGTCGGTGGGACAGCAAGTTGGTATGGCTCTGGAAATGGGCGAACTTTATGCCGAGCTAAATAATACTATTAACGAAGTACGCCAGGCTAACGCCCGTTTGGAAGAAGCCACCCGCCATAAAAGCGAATTTTTGGCAAATATGAGCCACGAATTACGCACGCCGCTTAATGCCATTATTGGTTTTAGCGAAATTTTACAAGACCAATCTTTTGGCCCACTTAACCCGAAGCAGGAACGTTATGTTACCAACATTTTGACCAGTGGCAAAAATTTGCTGGCTCTGGTAAATGATGTGCTTGACCTTTCCAAAGTTGAAGCTGGAAAAATGGAGCTTGGTTTCGAGGAATTTGATTTGCGGGACGCTATTAACGATGTGCTGACCATTGTTTCGGTTATGGCCGAAAAAAAGCAGATGGGCCTTAGTATTCGGCACGGCGATTATATTGGCGATATTCGGGCTGACCGGGGCAAACTCAAACAAATTTTGTACAATTTGCTTTCTAACGCCATCAAATTTACCCCCGAAGGCGGGACGGTTGAAATCCACACCCAGCGGGCCGGGTCAAACGTTGAGATAAGTGTGATTGATACGGGTATTGGTATTAAGTCCGAAGATTTTGAGCGGATTTTTGAAGAATTTCGGATGCTTGATAGCGTTCTAACCAAAAAGCAGCAGGGAACTGGGCTAGGGTTGGCTCTTAGCCGTCGTTTGGCTCAATTACACGGCGGCAATATTTCCTTACTAAGCGAACTCGGCAAGGGCAGCATATTTACCCTGTCGATACCAATTGATAGCAGCAAATCCGATAAAGCCGAGAACTTTGGGCCTGTTACCGAACCACGCCCGGCAACTACTTCTCCCGCGCCACTGGTCCTGATAGTCGAGGATGATGACAAAGCGGCGGAGCTGTTGCAGCTTTATATGGAGCAAAACGGTTATCGGGTAGCGCGGGCCACAAATGGAGAATCGGCTTTGGCTCAAGCTAAAAGTTTGAAGCCCAATTTGATTAGTCTCGACATTGTGCTACCCACTCGCAACGGCTGGGAAATTTTGCGCGAACTTAAAGACGAAGCCGCTACCCGCGATATTCCTGTGATGGTGATTTCGATGGTGGATAACCGACAGGTAAGCTTTGATTTAGGAGCGGTAGCCTGTTTCGTCAAGCCGGTACGCCGCGAAGAATTGGCGGCCAAGCTAAATGATTTGAAGCTGGACGAGTTGCACCGCCGTCGACAAAGACATTTAACCCAGCATTTGCAGCAGGGGGCGGCTTTGGAAGCTCTGGTTATTGATGATAACCCGCATGACCGGGAGCTTATCAGTACCACTTTGAGTGCAGCCGGTCTAAACGTGACTACCGCCGCCGATGGGGAAACTGGCTGGCAATTGGCTCGCCAAAAACCGCCTGATTTGGTAGTGCTGGATTTGATGATGCCCCAAACCGATGGCTTTGAAGTGCTAACCCGGCTGCGTCAGAACCTGGCGACGCTGGACGTGCCGGTATTTGTCTATACCGCTAAGGACTTGGATGAGCAGGAACGCACCCGGCTTAATTACGAAGCCGAAGTAATTTTGCAAAAAGGCGATTCCCGCCAAAATCTTTTGGATGCGGTCAATCGCTTAACACCGAATAGTTAGTTGCTAGTTGTTAGTTGTTAGAGCATATTGAAACAGATGTAAGACCGAAGCTTGTTCCTAACATTGACGGGATTAGCTAAAATCGGTAATAGAACTTTATACTGCGTCAAAACGGTTATTTTCTAACAACTAACAACTAACAACTTTGAGGTTCTTATGGCAGGCGAAAGTATTCTAATTGTAGAAGATAATCCTTTGAATATGGAGCTGGCCCATGATTTACTGGAAGCCAAAGGCTACCAGGTGCGTGAGGCCAGTACCGCTCAGGAAGGGATAGACGCGGTGCAAACCGAAAAGCCCGATTTGGTGTTGATGGATATTCAGCTACCGGGTATGGACGGCTTGACCGCAACTCGTTTACTGCGCGAGCAGTACGGCCCTGCCCAATTATTAATTGTAGCTCTGACCGCTCATGCAATGAAGGGTGACGACAGAAAGGTACTGGAAGCCGGGTGCAACGGTTATATTTCCAAACCGATTGATACTCGCCAGTTTGCTACCCAAATCGCTACATTTTTGGAAAATAATAAGATAGTTAGTGAATAACAAACAATTTTTGGTTTTGGTAAAACAACTCAAACTGAAATTTATTGATTATAATTATTCACTAAAAACGGGACAAAAAAACGGGTCTTGCGCGGCCCCACTTGTAGGTACAAGGGAGCGTTTTGAGATGAGTTTCGCTGGCAACACTTCGAGTCAAAATGACGAATTTTCCTTTAAAACTGGTCAAGGTTACGGACGTGACGGGCAGCGCAAGCAAGCGCGAATATTGGCGGTAGATGATGTCGCGCCTAATGTGGAATTACTGGAAGCTTTGCTAAGTGCTTCAGGTTATGAAGTAATAATGGCTTATAATGGCGCGGAAGCTATCGAAATGACTTTTGCGGAAGACCCGGATTTGATTCTACTGGATGTAATGATGCCGGAGATGGACGGTTTTCAGGTCTGCGAACAGCTTAAACGCCACGATTGGACACGCTCTATCCCGATTGTGCTTTTAACCGCGCTTGACCAGCTTGAGGATAAAGTACGGGGTTTGGATGCTGGCGCAGACGATTTCTTGAGTAAGCCTTTTAACAAAATTGAGCTATTGGCCCGTGTTCGTTCACTTTTGCGAATTCGTCGCTTCCATAACGAAATCGAGCATAACCGCCGCCTGATGTATCGCCTGCTAAACCGCTATATGAGTGAAGAAATTGTAGCGGCAATTTTGGCCGAGCCGGAAAAGCGGTTAAAACTGGGTGGCGAGAAAAAAGAAGTCGCGATTATTTTTGCTGATATTCGGGGTTTTACTTCTTTTTCCGAAACTACTACTGCCGAGCGGGTAGTCGAAGTGCTTAACGAATGTTTTGCCGATATTACCGAAGCGGTTTTTCGCAATCAAGGCACTTTTGATAAATATGTCGGGGATTGTATTCTGGCTTTTTACGGCGCACCTATTTCAGATGGCAACGATTTGCAACGGGCCTTGCTAACCGCCCTCGAAATGCAGCAACGTTTTTCAACTTTGCTGGAACGCTGGACTAACCCTAACCAAAGAAATTTAGGGCTAGGGATTGGCTTGCACTTTGGCGAAGTGGTGGTTGGCAATATCGGCTCACAGCGTTTGATGGATTATACGATTATCGGCGATAATGTAAATATGGCGCAACGGTTGGAACAGGTCGCCAAACGAGGTGAAATTGTGATAAGCCAGGCAGTTTACGAGCAGGCCAAACATTATATTCAGGCTACACCAATGGAGCCAGTTTCGCTCAAGGGTAAACGTGAGCCGGTTACGGCCTATCTGCTAACGGGGCTAACTGGTGTGGCAGTAGGTTAGGCTAAAAGTAACTGTTGAGGTGTAGGAGGGATTTCCAATCCCGATAAAGACGGCTTTAGGTAAAATCGGGATTGGAAATCCCTCCTACAAAAAGGCTGGCTGAATAGTTATGGCTAAAAAAGGATAAAGTATGAGTAAGGTTGAAAGCTTGATGGGAACGGGAACTTTGCAGCCGCTAAAAACAGGCTTTTTTGGTGGCGCGAAAAGCTTTCAGGTAAAGTACCAGTTTCAATTAACCAGCGAGGAAAGCGGGCAAAGCGGGCAACTTGATGGTTTTGTCCGGGTAGAAGAAAGCCAGAGACTTTCGCCCGGTGCAAACTATACTTTAACAACCGATGATAACCGTAAAGTCAAGCTACTCATGGGCAAAGCCGTTGCCAGCGTAAGCGGAATTATTACTTATAGCATTAGTGGTGAAATTGTTGCTTGAATAACAAAAAGCTGACTGGTTTACCAGAAATTAGGGTAAACCAGTCAGCTTTTTACTTTAGTTTTAGGCCCGCAGTTTTGCAATAGCGATATTATAGCGTTCGCGTGTGCCTTCCATACCGTAAGCTTCAATCATAGCCGAAGCATCGGGCGAGTTTTTGCGACCACACAAGGCAATTCGTACCGGCCAGAATAGCAAACCACGTTTTTTCTCACCAAGCATTTCATCCGAAAGCTTTTCCAGATTTTCCTTAATGTTGAGCGTAGTAAATTGCTCTTGTGGCAGCTTTTCCAGAGAAGCTATAGCCGCTTCCAGAATTTTGGCTGCCGCTTCTTTGCTTTCGTTTTTGCCTACCACCAAATCCGCCTCGTATTCCAATTCGTTGGCGGGCTTGAACATAAAATCAATTTCTGCCGGAACTTCTGAAAGAATTTTGACTTTATCCTTGATTAGCCCGCAGACTTTGCTGATATAAGGCATTTTGTCGCCGGGATTAACCGCCTCCGCCTGAGTAATAAGTCCGGCTTCGGCCAAAAACGGCAAGCAACGCCGGGCAAAATCCTCTTGGGTGAGAATATGATTAATGTAAAAGGCGTTTGTCCAATCCAGCTTATCCAGCGAATAACGAGCCGGGGTAGGCTGAATCCGGGTAACATCGAATTTCTCGATTAAATCTTGCATCGAAAAAATTTCAGTGTGGTCGTCATAGCTCCAACCCAATAAAACCAGATAATTCAGCAAAGCTTCTGGCAAATAGCCCAAATCGCGGAACTGTCCAACATAAACTGCTCCCTCGCGCTTGCTCAACTTACCCGCTTTGCCGGGCGGGTTCAAGATTACGGGTGGATGCACCAGCATTGGCATTTGCCAGCCGAACGCCTGATAAATCATAACGTGCAAAGGCGCAGTCGAGAGCCATTCCTGCCCGCGCATAATATGGGTTACGTTCATCAAATGGTCATCGACCATTGCCGCCAGATGATAAGTCGGGAAGCCATCCGATTTAATCAAAATATGGTCGGGAATAGTCGAGTTTTGGACGACGGGCGGTTTCACAATAATATCCGGCACAGTCGTCGTACCTTCCAATGGTACTTTAAAGCGGACTACCGGCTTGATTCCTTCGGCTTCGGCGGCTTTGCGCTGTTCTTCGGTAGCCTCGCGCCATTGGCGGCTGAAAGATAGCGAAAGCTGCGGGTTTTTCTCCATTGATTGCCGTTCTTCTTCGGTACGGGGCTTTTCGTAAGCGTAATAGGCCGCGTCTTTGGCAATTAGTTCTTCGGCGTGCTGTTTGTAAATATCGAGCCGTTCCGATTGAAAATAGGGAGCATACGGCCCGCCAACTTCCGGCCCTTCATCCCATTCAATCCCTATCCAGCGCAAACCATCCATAATAGCTTGCAGGGCTTCTTCATCAAAGCGTTTGCGGTCAGTATCTTCGATACGTAAAATGAATTGCCCACCAGTATGCCTGGCAAGCAAATAACTGTAAATTGCTGTCCGAATGTTTCCAATGTGCGGTTTTCCCGTCGGGCTGGGCGCAAACCGGGTACGTGCTTTTTCCGTCATTAATCTTCCTCTTTGCTTTATTTCATTTTTAACCTCACCATTATAAGACCCGAATTTAACCGGGTCAAACGCTGGCTAAAGCTTAGTTGGTTGTATTATATCAAATAACCGAAATAGAAGCAAAGAATAAGCCGCTAACTTCGGGCTATTTTGCTGAAACATTCACATTTCTATTCTTGTCAAAAAGCTGGTATAGCAAATGCTTATTCTAGCTTCAAGCACTACAAAGATTATGAGAAATAAAAGGATGTGGGGCTATGTGCTATAATAGGGCAGCCTTTGGGAAACAAATCGCAAGCGAAATGAGGAAAAATGATTGTGCTACATAAAACTGCTGTAAAGATTTTAGGTTTGCTGGTGGTGGCCGGACTGAGTTTGCTGTTGGTAGCCTGCGGCGGGGACGATGCGAAGCCTACCGTTACCAGTACCGCCGTACCGCCTACCGCTACACCCGTACCACCAACGCCCACCCCGCCGCCGCCAACGCCCACCCCGCCGCCGCCAACGCCCACCCCTTTGCCCGATGCCAAAACAATTGCCCGCAACAGTGCCGATAAATTATTGGGCATAAATTCACTGCACTTTATTATTGATATTCGGCAGGGCAAAGTCGATTTGTATCAGGGTATTGCCTTGAAAAAGGCCGACGGAGATTGGTTGAGGCCCGACAAATTCAAGGCCAAGTTACGGATTTTGATTGGGCCGGGTCAGGCCGATGCTGATACTATCGGGGTAGGCGATACACAGTGGCTGGTCGCCAAGCCGCTAATTACGCAATGGCTGGCTTTGCCGCCCGATGTTGGCTTTAAGCCTAACGTTCTTTTTGATAAGGACAAAGGCTTGAGCGCAACCGCCGCCAAATTAAACGATTTGAAGCTGGCAGGGAGCGAAGCAATCGACGGGGTAGAAAGCTGGCATCTTTCGGGGACTGTTCCCGGCCCGGACATTGCGCCTCTGACAGCAGGCGTTTTGGGCAAAAACGATGTATTGTTTGATATGTGGGTGGGTAAGGCCGACGGTTTGGTGCGGCAAGTCACTTTCCAGGAAACTGGCACCGCCGACCCCAAAACTGCCTCTAACTGGCTGATTACTTTTTCCAAGTTCAACAGCCCGGTAACAATCGACAAACCAGTTTAGGGAATATGCCTATTGGATAGCCCTTGCATTTTAACAGGAGCGTGTCAGGATTTTCAAAATCTGACGCGCTCCTATTGTATAAGCCAAAAATTCGCCAACCCCTTGACAAAACTGGTAAATTAACCTTATAACCTTTTATGAAAATGGCTTTTAATTGAACCAAAATTATTTTGCTTAAAAAGATAGGCTATCATCAAAATGTCTAAAAACGATAAAGATAAAAACCGCCCTAATCGCTTCGGCAATAATCCAAACGATAAGCGGTTTCAGATGTACGACGTAACAACGGAACGACAGTACACCATGAAAATAGCTCAGGCCCGTAAGCTTCTTAATGAGCGAAAGTTCGGGGAAGCTATTAAATTACTAGACCCGATCAAGGATAAATTTCTGGGTCGAGGCGAATTTCTGGATATACTGGGGGCCTGCTATGCCAGTGCCGATTATTTGTACGAGGCCCGCGAAATTTTTACCTTAGCCCTAGAAACTCCACCTATACACAAGTACCGCGAGGCTCTCAATAAATACAATCTGGTGCGACTGTGCGCTCTGACTGGCTCGCCTTTTATGGCTTATCAGTACAGCCAGCAAATTGACCCCAAGATTGTAGCCGAAGCGATTCATCGCCCTTCTGAGGCGGCTCGTTGCCGCGCACTAATTATGGCGGTCAAGGCAGGTGTGGCAATTTCGGCCAAAGAAGCCAAGATGCCTTTTGATGAATACGTTACTTTTTCGTTATTGCTGGATAAAGGCCGTCTGGAAATGAACGGGCCGGATGTGGATTTGGACGAAGCGATTATTAGCTTTACCGAAGCTTCGCGCCTGAACCCAACTTCAAGCACGCCTTTTAACAATCTGGCAATTATCTATTTGTGGCAAGGTCGACTTGAGGAGGCTGTCGAGAAAATTCGTTATTTGCTGGAAAAAATAGAGCCGGATAACGTTCACGGCCTCAGCAATATGGTGCGCTTGTTGTGCAGCCTGAATCGGCAAGAGGAAGCCCGCGGCTACCTCAAGCGTTTGCTGGCTATCAAGGTCAAGCCTTCGGATGAATTGGTGAAAGTGGCTGAAGCTTTGCTTTATTTCAATCAAGACCAGGCCGTTTACGATTGTTTGCAGCCTTTGAACCACGACGAAAATTTGTTTAGCGTTCTACAAATTGTAGATAAAGCCGCCGCCGAGCAAACTTTGATTTTTGAAATTGCCGCCGCCGCCAACGCTGGCAAGCGGAGCCGAGCTTTAGAATTGGCCTGGACTTCTTATGGCCGCTTTGAAACTCATCAGATATTGCTTGACCGCACTTATAACGCTCTCAAAAACGACGAGAGCGGGCCGCAACCGGGAGGCCGCTTCTTTTATTGGGAGCCAAAATTGCTTTATCCACAAGCCACCCACGATTATCTGGAAGTTGAGCCAAATCTGCTGAAATTGTCCACGCCCGACGAGGAAGCCGAAGGCGAAGCCCAGAGCCAAAGCGATTTTTACGAAAAAAGCTTGCGGCCTTTTATTGCCAAATACGGCCCGGTTGCGCTGGATTATCTCGCTTATTATTATTGGACAAACGAAGAGCCAGCTATTTTGAAAGCTATTCTGACGCATACCCTGGCGGCAGGACAAACTGATTTGGTCAAAAGATGGGCTTTCGAGCGAGTTGGAGATGAAAAGCAGCGTTTGACCGCCTGGACTGCTTTGGTTGAAGCTAATTTAGTTGGGCGGGATGAGCCGATGAATTTTTGGCTAGACCGCCAGAACCAAACTATCAGCTTATCCGAATTAGAACAACGCCGGGCCGAGCAAGACAAAAGTTAGTTTTTATAGAGCTGAGTATAAAAAACGCTACCCAATCATCGGGCAGCGTTTTTTAGCTAATTTATTTAGCTTAATTCTTAATTTTTAGGCTACATTCAGCTCCTGAATCAGAGTTGAAGAATAAAGCCTTTGCCGCTTTTCAAAATGTCTTAAAAACTGTATAATTAAAACAAATAAAATTTAGCCGGGTACAGGTACAGAGAAAGGTGAGCGAAGGACATGCCAACAGCTTTCCAGGACGAAATATTCAAGCAACGTTTAGCACGGCGCGAAATCTGGATTAACGGCGAAATTAATGAAGAACTAGTCGAGCGTTTGATAGTAAATCTACTCACTATGGACGAATCAGAAAATGACCGAAGAGAGCCACGTACTATCAAAGTTTTTATAAATTCCTACGGCGGCAACTTGCGCGAATCGCTGGTAGCGGTAGATGTAATGCTATCCTTGAATTCGCCGGTAGAAACAATTGCTTTGGGCGAGGCCACCAGTGCCGGCTTGATTCTTTTGATTGGTGGACAAAATCGCAAAGCTTATGAGCGCACGACCTTAATGTTTCATACCTCGCGCGGTCTGATTGGCGGGGTTTTGCCGGATGCCGAAAGCAATTTGGAACACCGCAAGCGATTAATAGAGATGAAAGCCGACCTTTTCGGTAATCGCACTAAATGGCCTCGCCAAAAATGGCTAGAATTGCTGGAAGGCGGGCGCGACCATTATTTTACGGCTCAAGAAGCCTTAAAAATTGGTATTCTAACCGATGTTATCAAGCCTTCGACGCGCGAAAGTTTAGTGAGCGAATTGCCCGCACCTGAAATCCAGCCTTTGCTGGTCGAACCACCTACTCTATCGGTTCTGGAAATTTCGACAAATGGTGCAGCCAAATTGCTGGTAGCCGAAAACGCAACGGTGAGTGAAGAAGCACTAACCAGTAAATCTAAAGACAAAAAGCGCAAAAAATAAATAACAGGGTATTTGGAAACGGGGAACTAAATTGAAATTCAGTTATGGTGGACAGGCAGTAATCGAAGGGGTGATGATGCGCGGCCAAAAGCAAATGGCCGTAGCAGTTCGCGCTCCCAACGGCGAGATTATTCTGAAAAGCGAGCCGCTCGCCTCCAAAATTTATACCAGCAGAATTATGAAATGGCCTTTTTTGCGGGGTCTGGTAATGCTCTGGGACACGCTGGTGCTGGGTATGCAAACCCTTTTCTTCGCAGCAAACGTTGCGCTGGTAGACCCTGCCGCCCCCACCGAAGAAGAACACGCCCGGCGCACTCGTCAAATGAAAAGCTGGACGCTCTGGAACACCCTTACTTTTGCCTTGCGTTCGCTGGTTTTTGTAGCTTTGGCCGAAGTCGAGCCGCAAATTAGCCGGATTAATCGGGCTAAAGCCGCCGATTGGAACACCTGGAACGATGCCCCTGAAGATTACGCCCGCTTGAAGCAGGAAGCCGCTGAAATCGAAAGTCGCCCGGTTGCCATGCCGCCCATTCAGATGGAAGACGAGCAGATTAGTGGCTGGGCTTTGTGGGGAACAATGGCATTCTCGCTAACTTTCTCGGTAGTTTTGTTTTTCCTGGCCCCTTTGATGGCCTCGCGTTTGCTAAAAGATATTTTGCATAGTGAATTTTTGGTCAACCTGATTGAAGGCGTTATCCGGCTGGCGGTGCTGGTCGGCTATTTGTGGCTAATTAGCCGGGCCAAGGACGTAAAACGGGTTTTCCAATATCATGGTGCGGAACATAAAACTATTAACGCTTACGAAGCGGGTGCCGCCCTTGAGCCAGATACAGTCAGGAACTACTCGACGGTGCATACTCGTTGCGGTACGAGCTTTTTGCTTTTGGTTATGCTGATTTCGATTTTGCTGTTTATGGTAATTTCGCTGTTTGGCGTGCCGTTCTGGGCGACGGTGCTTTCCCGAATTTTGCTTGTGCCGGTAATTGCTTCGATTGCCTATGAGTATATCAAATGGAGTGCGGCCCGCTACAATAATCCCGTTATCCGAGCCTTGATGCAGCCGGGCCTTAGCTTGCAAAAGCTGACTACCCGTGAGCCGGAAACTTCGATGCTGCAAGTTTCGATTGCTTCGCTTGAGCGTGTGCTTTTGGCCGACGGCCTTCTAAGTGAAGCCGATTGGAATAGCCGACGACGACAGCTTCCCGTCCGTCCCGCTCCCCAGCGAGGTGAGGCAGGAGTTGCCGTCTGATTTCTTGAGATTTAATCTTTACAGAAATTCAGGACGCGGCTCAAGGGCCGCGTTTCTGCTTTTATAATATTTTTGTTTTGAATTCGGGATTGAAATTAAAAAAGGAGTTAAAAAGTTGACGATTGAAGCCACAGGTTTAGTAGAAGCTGGTATCAAAACCGGCATCGAAGGAGTAAACGCCCCGATTATTATCCGGCGGGCGGGAGTTAAGGATGTGCCGCAAATTTTTAAGCTGGTGAACGCGATGGCCCGTCTTAAAAATAATCTGTTACCGCGCTCAATGTGGGAGCTTTACGAGCATGTGCGGGATTTTATTGTCGCGGTGGATGGCGAACGGATTGTCGGGACTTGTTCTTTACATATTTTCTGGGAAGATTTAGCGGAAGTACGCTCACTGGCGGTAGATTTGGATTATCAGGGGCAGGGCTGGGGCGAACGCCTGATGAAGGCGATTATCGAGGACGGGCGGGAAGTCGGGATGCGGCGGCTTTTTACCCTGACCACTATTCCCCAATTTTTCGAGAAGTTTAATTTTGAGATTGCCACCAAAGAGCAATTGCCCCAAAAAACCTGGAGCGAGTGTTTTAAATGCCCCAAATTCACCGAATGTGACGAATTCGCGCTGGTGCTGGATTTAGTACCTGGCTACGTTGGCCCAACCCCAATCAGCAACACTGTTCCCCTCAACCT
>JBBQGP010000142.1:0-14493 GCA_038323095.1 Chloroflexia bacterium
CGGTCATGGGTGAAGGCATCCACCAAACGCGGGTCGGCGGTCAAATGGGCTAACAAGCGCAATTCGATTTGGGAATAATCGGCGGCCAGTAGCAAGCTTTTTTCGTCGAACAAGTGGTGTTTGGTCGAATTATCGGCTACAAAGGCTTTGCGAACTTCCCGCCCGATGTCGCTGCGAATCGGGATATTTTGCAAATTTGGTTCACTGCTGGAAATACGCCCGGTGCTAGAGCCGATTTGCTGGAAAGAAGTATGAATTCGCCCGGTGCGCGGGCTAACCAATTGCGGTAGGCTGTCCACGTAGGTAGATTTGAGCTTTCCAAGCTGGCGGTATTCCAGCACTTGCCCGACGACAGGGTGGGCCTCCCGCAAGGCTTCCAAAACTTCTTTGCTGGTCGAGAATTTCTTGGTGGCAGTTTTCTTGCCACCCTGCAAACCGAGCTTACCAAACAGCACTGTACCCAATTGGTCGGGCGAGTTGATGTTAAATTCACCACCCGCGATTTTGTAAATTTCTTCTTCGAGTGCGCCCATTTCTTTGCTTAAATACTTAGAAATATCGTTGAGCCGCTCAACCGCAACCGCTACCCCGCAAAGTTCCATTGTGCATAGCACTCGAATAAGCGGCATTTCTACTTCGGTGAAAAGTTTGAGCAACCCGGCTTGTTCCAGTTCTGGCTTGAAAGTATCGGCAAGGCGCAAAGTCATATCGGCATCAGCGCAAGCGTAGGGCGCGACTTTAGCCACGCTGATTTTATCCATTGTGGTTTGCTGCTTGCCCTTGCCGATAAGTTCTTCGATGTGAATCATTTCTTCGCCAAGCCGATTAAAGGCCAAATCTTTCAGGCCAGATTTGTTAATCCCGACGATTTGCGCCGCCAGCATTACGTCAAACTGGACGTTGACTTCGTGTATATCAAGATGGCTGCGATGCAGAATAGCTAAATCGAATTTGGCGTGATGGGCCACTTTTTCGATTTTCTCATCCTTGAAAAGCGGCGCAAAAAATTTGCGAACGGCATCCCAATCGAGTTGTGGCTCACCTTCATGGGCGAAGGGCAAGTAATAGCTCTCGCCGGGAGCGGGCGAGAGGGACATGCCGACCAGCCGCGACTCGGTTTGTACCAGTCCGTCAGTTTCGGTATCAAAGGCAAATCGCCCGGTTTCCCGGATGCGTCCGGCCAATTTTTCCACTTCGTCCAGCGTGGTTACGGCCCGATAATTTACATCGGCAGCCGAACGATTTGCTTTTTCAGATTCAGAATCGACCTTTTCTAAATCAAATTCTACCCGGCTCGGTTCGCGGTCTAAATCAAACATAGACATTTGGCCGTTTGCGGGTCGCGCTATTGGCTTTGAAGGGGTGGAAGCACTAGCGGTAACGCCGTCAGCTCCCGGCAATTTGTCCACCTTGCCGACCAAACTATTAAATTCCAGTTCGCGGAAAAGTTCCACTACTCGCGCCCGGTCAATCTGGTGCGCCCGCGCTTTCTCCAAATCCAGATTTACGGGAACATCGGTAACAATCGTCGCCAGATGTTTGCTGCTAAAACATTGCTGGCGATGGCTTTCAAGGGCGGCCTGAGTTTTGGGCGGCTTCACTTCCGACAAATGCTCGAACATGGCTTCGATATGACCGAATTGGGTAATTAAATTAGTAGCGGTTTTGTCACCCAGACCGGGAATATTGGGAATATTATCACTTTTATCGCCGATAATCGCTTTGTAATCCGGGATAAATTCCGGGCCAAAGCCAAAGCGTTCGTTTACCGCCGCCACATCATAATAGCGGGCATCCTGAAAGCGGGCGCGTGGGCCAGCTCCCGGCAAAACCGCCCGCGTCTTTTCATCCACCAATTGCAGCAAATCGTTATCACCCGTAACAATCAAGGACTCAAGCCCATGCTTGGTGGCTTGGCGGGCGAGAGTACCGATTACATCGTCGGCCTCAAAGCCTTCCGCCTCATAAATATCTATCCCCAAAGCTTCGACTACTTCCCGGATACGGCCAATTTGCCCGATTAAATCTTCGGGCGTTTCGCTACGATTGGCCTTGTATTCGGTGTATTGCTCGTGCCGGAAAGTACGGCCCATATCAAAAGTCATTACAATATAATCAGGGGTATCGCGGCGCAACACTTCCAGAAGCATGGAAGTAAAGCCGAAAGTAGCGTTAGTAAACTCACCCTTTGCGGTTGCCATATTAGCGGGTATGGCGTGATATGCCCTGAATACTAATCCATAACCATCCACCAAAACCAATCTTTTTCCCGGTTCGCCCGCCATTTTTCTCTCCTCGGTTGTCACTTGCCCTAAAATAATTTTCTAACAATTTTAGGTTTCCTGCTCATTTTCTACAATAATTATACACCAAAAGCTTGACCCAGTTTAGCCGACTCTTTTATTATCTGCGAAATAGCGAAAAAGGCCCGTCAAAACCAGCTCAAGTTTGCTAACATTTGTATTGTCTAATTATTTCTTTTCACAACTGGCAATGTCGTTATTGAACTGTTAGTTATTTTTCTGGTAGCTTAAAGTTGGTTAATAATGTGAGTTGTAATGGCATATTCCTTGCTCAATATATCAGTAGCCGGGACATTAGTCTTAGGCCGAAATTTAGTGCTATCTGCTTCGCTGCTGCAACTCTGACCAACTTCATGAAATGTCTTTGAGGACAAGTATTTATGGTACGAGGCGAAAGGAAATTCGGATGGCTACCCAAAATCAGCAAAATATAGGAGGAAACGTGGGCAAAACCAATTATAGCGGCAACCAAAACACTAATAAGTACGAACCTTATGACCAGGCGGTGCAAAAAACTGGTGAAGTTATTGACCAGGTTCAGGAAAAAGTAGGTGAGGTTGCTGACCAGGTTCAGGAAAAAGTAGGTGAGGTTGCCGACCAGGTTAAAGAACAGGCCACTACACAGATAGTTTCCCAAAAAGAACAACTTGCCGAAGGACTGGGAAACGCGGCTCAACTGGTGCGTATGGCAAGTCACCAACTGCGCCAGAACAATCAAGGTATGTTCGCCGAATATACCGACAAAGCCGCTCAAAGTGTGGAAGGGGCATCACAGTTTTTGCGGGAGCGTGATTTGACTGAGATTGCTGGCGAAGTAGAAAGCTTTGCCCGTCGCGAGCCTTTACTTTTTCTGGGCGGAGCTTTTACGCTTGGTTTGCTGGCGGCTCGCTTCCTTAAAAGTTCTGCCCCCACCCAAAGCACTAACGGCAATACACGTGCTTTGGCTCTCCGTCCTGATTCGACTGTCCAAACTCTTAGCCGGACTGGCAGCAATTCAACTAATACCCGTAGGCCAGCCAATCAAAATTACGGTGACTATCCTGCCCAGGCAAGCGGCTCAACCGTAGCGCGTCATTTTGGCGAAGATACGGCTGCTGGACATTCGGCGGTACGTAGCACTACCAATCCGGCTGATAGCATGTCGTCGGACGTAGACCAACTTTAAGGCAAGTCTGGTTAGAAGATAATCAGGCTTGGAGGACTAATTATGCAGCAAAACAGACAAGAACGCTCGATTGGTGAACTTTTCGCCGACCTTGTGCGGGAAACCGGCGACTTGGTAAGGCAGGAAATCCAACTGGCTAAAGTTGAAATGAGCCAGAAAATTTCCGACACAGGAAAAAATATTGGATTTTTGGTAGTCGGTGGTGCTGTAGCCTCTGCTGGTTTGCTTGCATTAGGCGCAGCTTTGATTATCGGTCTGGCCCAACTTGGACTTCCCTGGTGGCTGTCCGCCTTACTGGTAGGGCTGGTAGTAGCTGGAATTGGTTATTTTCTGGTTCAAAAGGGACTTAGTGCAATCAAACAGCAGGGCATTGTGCCAGAAAAAACAATACAAACCTTGAAGGAGGATGTAGAATGGGCCAAAGACCAAACGAGTTAGGTTCAGATAATCGCTATTACGAGCCGAGTGACTCAAGTAATTACTCAATTCTGCCTGCTGACCAAAATACTATTACTGGCAGTGAGGCGGAACAATCACCCGAAGAAATCCGGGCCAATATTGAGAATACGCGGGCTGAACTAAGCAGCACAATCAGTGCCTTGCAAGAAAAGTTAA
Organism: Chloroflexia bacterium; assembly: GCA_038323095.1. Taxonomy (GTDB): domain Bacteria; phylum Chloroflexota; class Chloroflexia; order Chloroheliales; family Chloroheliaceae; genus L227-5C. Next base: position 4,084 of record JBBQGP010000142.1, read on the forward strand.
ATCCGCAAGAGATTATAGAGCAGGCCAAGAGTAGTGCAGTGGAAGCGGCCACCCAGGTTATTGACCACGCCAAGAGTTCTATTGCCGAGACTCTTGACCATGTTAAAGATTCGGCTGCCGAGACTCTTGACCATGTTAAAGATTCGGCTGCCGAGACTATTGACCACGTTAAAGATTCGGCTAAAGAAGCGGCAGTTGAAGTAGTAGACCATACTAAGCAAACTATCCATGACGCGACGATTGGGAAGGTGGAACATATGGTAAGTAATGTAGGAGAGACGGTTCAGGAAACTAGCTCCGGGATTGTAGATATGGTTAAACGCAACCCGTTGCCTGCCACTCTGATTGGTTTGGGTTTGGGTTGGTTCTTTTTGAGAGGCCAAAACAAACCGGCCAATAATAACAATGCGCGTACTTACCCTGCTGGCGGCTATGGCTACCAGAACCAATATCCGGGTATGCAACAGCCTCGCTACACGCCGCCGGTTAGCAATAGCGGAAACAGTGAAGGTTTGGCCGAGCGTTTGATGGGAAGCATCCGGCAAAATCCGCTTCCCGCCGCCGTTGCCGGTATTAGTCTTGGCTATATCGTTACTCAGGGCCAATCCTCCAGTAAACAAACCAGCCAGCCCCGATACGAAACCGATTATGATTACTATAATCGCCAGCAAAACGTCGGCCAGCAAAACGTCGGTCAGAAGGTTGGTAACGTAGTAGGGCAAGTCGGCGACAAAGTTAGCGACATCGCCGGACAAACTGGTAGCAAGGTTGGCGATATTGCTGGCGGAGTCGGCCAGACGGTTAGTAATGTCGCTGGCGGGGTCGGTCAGACTGTCGGCAACGTCGCCAGTGGAGTCGGCCAGACGGTTAGCAATGTTGCCGGAGGTGTAGGTGAAACAGTTGGTAATGTTGCCGGAGGTGTAGGTGAAACAGTCGGTAACGTCGCCGGAGGTGTAGGCGAAACAGTTGGTAACATTGCTGGTGGAGTCGGCGAAACAGTTGGTAACATTGCTGGTGGAGTCGGACATACAGTTACTAATGTCGCTGGCGGAGTTGGTGATGCCGTTACGGGAGTAGCTGGCGGAGTTGGTGATGCCGTTACAGGAGTTGCCACTGGCGTACAGTATCAGGCTCAACGCGCTCAAAGCCAATTCGAGAAATTGCTGGAAGAAAAACCTTTAGCGGTTGGTGTCGTAGCAATGGCGCTGGGCGTTACAGTTGGAATGTTGCTGCCCAATACCGAGCCGGAAAACAAATTGCTGGGTGAAGCCCGTGATAATCTTGTGGGTAAAGCTCAGGAAGCGGTTCAAGAAACCGTTGGTAAGGTTAGCACGGTAGCCCAAAACGTTACTCAGGAAGTCCAGGAAACCGTCAGCCGTGAAGTCAAAACGCAAGGATTACTTGGCGATAATTCTGGCGGCTCGGCAGCTTCGGTTAAGCCCAAGTCTGCTGCTGGTAGCAAAATGAATATGCCTTCAGGTGCCAGCACTCAGCGTCCAGAAATTATGAGCAGCCTGAGCAGCACTCAATTGGATGAGTTGGAGCGGCAGGTAAGACAGAATGACCGGGAAGGTTTTATGCGCCTGACTGAACCTTACGGCTGGACTACCCAGCTTGGGGAGGAAGTTTGGACTTTTATGAACCACCGTCCCACGGAAGATGAAGTTTACCGGGCTTTCGGCATTGAACCTAACCAATCAGGACAAACGCCTTCCTAGTAAACATTCAAATAGTTTTTGACTAAAGCCCCTGATGGTTCAAACTATCGGGGGCTTTTTATTTTGGGGGCGTTAGCTATAGCGAAAAAGGCCGGCCAAAATGTAAGCCTAATCATTGCTTTACTAACAAGATTTGCTAAACTAATCCTAAAGAGCGAACCCAAAAAATTTATTGCAGGAGGGATTTCCAATTCCGATTTTACCCAAACCCGTCTCTATCGGGATTAGAAATCCCTCCTACATGTGAATAATGAATATTTATAAAATAAAAGGAGCAACAACTAATGTTTTTGAAACAAGCAATGTTAGCAAATCGGATAAAAACTTTAAGTTTGGGAATATTTTTAACAATGCTAATCGGGTTATTGGCAGCCTGTGGCGATGCTACTGCTACTACTGCGCTTGGGCTGGTTAATGCAACCTCCGCCCCCGCGACGACAACAGCCGCTACCACTGCCCCAGCAACTACTACCGCCCCATTAGCAACTACTGTCGCCGCCCAAACTACCGCCGCGCCCGTCACTACTGCCGCCCAAACTACTGCCGCCCCCGCTACTACTCAGGCTGTAACCACTGCCGCCCCCGTTACAACCGCTCCGACTGTAAAAATTGTGCCTATTTTCACAACAGCGCGTCCAACTACCGCCGCCCCGGTTGCTACCGCTAAAAGTTTAGACCAATCTATTCGTAAAACTAACTGGGTCGAAGTTTTTCGGAATGACCAAAACTTTAGCTATGAAGGCAGCGTTCCGCCGTTCAACCAGCCTTATTTGCAAATACGGACGACGGGTGGCAAAGGGCCGGGCGGCTTCCCCAATCTGGATAAGATAGCCTATGCCGATATGGACGGTGACGGGGTGGAAGAAGCGGCGATAGATTTGCTTTCGGGTGGTACGGCGGGCAGCCTCGCCTTTATAGTATTCCGGCAGGCCAAGCCGCGCCCGCAATTGGTCACATATGAAGAAGGTTACAAACTTTGGCTGGAAACCGTTAACGGCAAATTAAACGTAAATCAGCCAATTTACGCTGGCTGGGAGCCGAATTGTTGCCCTAACGGTTTGCGTACTACCACCTACGTTTTGCAAGGTAATAAACTAGCCAGCATTGCCGAGCGCAAGGAAGGCTATCCCGAAGCGCAACCCGGTACGGTTGAGTATTTTTATTTGATGATTAGCACCGGGAAATTTGAAGCGGCTTACGAATATCTTGCGCCCGCTTACAAGAAAGACAACCCTTTTGACAAATGGCGGGCCGGGTTCGCCACCACTCGCGAAGTAATTGCCGAAGCTGCGGTAGTGCCGAACCAACCCAATACCGTTAAGGTCAATATTACCGCTACCGATAGCACCAATGGCGGCGGTACTACTACCAAAAAATTTGTTGGCACCTGGAAACTGCAATGGAGTTCGCAGGATGACCGTTGGCTGATGAGCGACCCGGTGATTAAACCAGCTTGAGTTATATGTTACTCGATGTGAGATGAATTTTGGGGTAAGCTCACGGTTGGTCTTAACCAGCCACGAGCTTACCTTAATTGGTTGTGTTTTTGGTGAAATATTTTAATATGAATTTGTACTAAATATTGTTAATGGTATTGATAAATATAGGGTAAATCTGGCATAATAGTTTTGGCCTGTAATCCAGAGTCATAAGGTCGTTTTAGAAGTTTATTATTACGTGTTTCATTTCGTGAAAACAAGGTATTGTATGAAGAAAAGATTGAGCTTTTTTTGGGTCTGCCTGCTTTTACTTGGTTTAATTTTGAGCGGGTTTGGGACGAACGAAGTACAGGCTGCTGAAAGCTTGGGTGTAACTCCCGGTTCGGCAACTATTGGCAATGGCGAGAGTTCTCCGTTCGGGATGAATATTCAGGCGGCAGCCCGTTACGGTATACCCGGACAACTACAAGTGCCGCTCGATAGTGCAAAAAGGATTGGGGTGGCCTGGAACAGGGAAGAAATTCGCTGGAGTTTGGTAGCGCGAGGCAATTCTTTTGATTTTAGTCTGGTAAATGAAGCGGTAGATAAATCGCTGGCACGCGGGATTAACGTACTTGGCTTGCTGGTCTACAACCGCGACAACAGCAAAACAATGCCCGATTTGAACGCCTGGAGTAATTATGTCAGCGAGACAGTGAGGTTCTTTCGGGGTAAAGTGAATTATTGGCAAGTCTGGAACGAGCCGGAAAACGACTTGTATTTTGCCGGAGCAAATCCTGCCGAATACGCTCGATTGCTCAGAACTTCCTATCAGGTAATCAAGGCCGCTAACCCCAATGCCAAAGTAGTTACGGCGGGCGTAAATGGCTTTGCCGTCCCCTGGATGGAGCAAATGGTGGCGGCGGGCGGCGAAAACCAGTACGATATATTAGCGGTACATCCTTATGTGCTATTTAATACTAGCCCGGAAGCTAAATATTGGACTGATAATCAGCTCACCTATTTTTTGGCTTTTAACAAACGACACGGTAACAAGCCGATGTGGGCGACGGAATTTGGCTGGACTACTAATAGCAGTGACAGTTCGATGCAAGTTAGCGAAACCGCACAGGCTAATTATTTGGCGCGAAGCTACGTTAGCGGGCTGGCTAGTGGTCTGGACAAAATGTTCGTCTACCAATTTCACGACGAAAACAAGAACAATGATAACTATGGTCTGGTACGCAACGATTGGACTAGCCCGAAACCGAGCTTGCCAGTTTATCAAAATCTGGTTAATCGTTTAAGCGGGGCGACTTTCAAGGACAAAATCGATTTGTTCGATACTTCCCGCCAAAATATTGAGAATTTTTCGAGCGGGACGGCCTGGAATCCTTTTAATCAGGGCGCGGTTAGTTCCAGTGCAAGCGTAAGCAGCGAACAATCCCATAGCGGCGGCAAAGCCTTGAAGCTGGATTACAGCTTGAACGGCGGGCCATATATTGAAATGGGGCCGGGTAGCCCGGTACAATTAAACAGCGATGCTACCAAAATTGGTTTTTGGGTTTATGGTGACAACAATGCCGCCCTTATCAAGATTTTGGTGCGTGGCGCGGACAACCAATTATTCGTGTATGAGCCGGGTAAAGTCAAGGGCGCGTTCTGGCATCGACTGGAAGCTTTCCTGCCAGGTGAAGCGGTATTCGCCAGTGGCGATGGGCAACTTCGTCGCCCGGTACGTTTTCAATCTATTCAAGTTACCCGTCAACCTGATATTAGCCCGTCTTTACAAGAGCGCAACTTTGGCGGAACACTTTACTTTGACGATTTTTACGCTCAAGCTGGAGCAAATGTCCAGCTTTACCGCTTTGAAAAAGGTGGGCGCACAATGGATGTTGTCTGGTCGGATGGCGGTGGAGCCTCGGTCAGCATCCCTACCCAATCCAGTCAGGGCGATGTCAAAGGTTATGACCGCAATGGCGGCGGGGCGGGTTTTAACGTCAGCAACGGCAACCTGAACATTAACGCTGGCGATGATATGCTCTTTTTCGAGCATAATGCGGGTGGTTTACTTGGTAGCGGCGGGGGCGGTACTACTGGCGGGGGCGGTAGTTCTGGCGGTGGTGGCACGGCCAGAGGGGTACCTTGCGGCGTAGATGCCTCCAGCGTAAACGCGGCCAACAAAAATTTTACCAATCAAAACTTCCAGAATTTTTGGGGACGCTACGATTTCTTTGCGCCGGGCAATCGCTCCTACGTCTGGGGTGATAAACCAATTGCGGCAGGCAACGAGCCTTATGCTCAAGCTCCTAATAATTCGCGGAGTGTGCTGTATTTCGACAAAAGCCGGATGGAAATCACTAATCCGAACGGCGACCCAAACGCGAACGGCTATATTACCAACGGGCTTTTGACGGTTGAGCTAATTACTGGCAAAGTCCAAATTGGCGATGACCAGGGCGACCCAAAGCAGTTTATCCTGTGCGTACCGTCGCAAGTGCCGGTAGCAGGCGATAACGACGATGTGAGCGGGCCTAAATATGCGGCTCTGGCGGGACGTTTGGGCGATACTCCAAAGCGGGTGGGAGAATTGGTGCAGGAATCAATCGACGCGAACGGTAACAAAGGCAGCTTTGGCGATGCCGGACGCTACAATGTAACCGGGAGTTATTTTGAGCCAACCACCAATCATACGATTGCTTCGCCTTTCTGGAACTTCCTGAACGATGCCAACCAGAAAATTTTGGTAAACAATCAGGCTCAAATCGGCAAATTGTTTGACCCTTATTACATCGCGCCGGGTCTGCCCATTACTGAAGCATATTGGGCTAAAGTCAAGGTGGGCGGACAGGTCAAGGACGTGCTGATTCAAGCTTTTGAGCGGCGTGTGCTAACCTTTACGCCTTCAAACCAGCCGCCATTTCAGGTCGAATGGGGCAATATTGGCCGTCACTACTACAACTGGCGGTACGGCGTTAATCCCTAAAACTGGCTAACTATTAGCCACATGCAATGCAAGAGGGCTTTCCAATCCCGATTTTGCCTAACCCATAAGGTCGTGATTGGAAACCCTCCTCTCTTACGCCTGATTAGCTCCAAATCAGAAAATCAGGAAAACTAATCCGGCTAAAACTAAAGCGAGGCCCACACATTCGGCGGCAACGATATACATAGCCGCTACCGCCCGATTTATTAAGCTCGGCACGATAAGCCCTTCGTCGTCGCCCAGTTTGTAATGATTGATTTTGATTAGCTGCACCCGCAAAGCTCCGGCCATCGCTGCCATTGTCCAACCGGCATTAGGGCTGGCGGTTTTGGAAGCATCCCGGCGGGTAATCCTGAAAGCATTAGCCCTGTCGCCACGATACCAGGGCGCACCAAAAATTAGCAGGAAAGCGGTTAGCCGGGCTGGAATATAATTTAAAATATCATCCAGTCGCGCGGCGGCCTTTCCCAAATATTCGTACTTGCCACGATAACCAATCATCGAATCAAAAGTATTGACCAATCGATAAGCCAGTACGCCCGGTACACCAAAAAACAGGTAAAACAAAAAGGGCGCGACAAAGCTATCGGTGGTATTTTCTGCCACCGACTCAATCGTAGCCGCTGTCATTTGTTCGTCGGTCAGGCGGGAAACGTCGCGGCTGACCAAACTTTTCATTTCAAGGCGGGCAGCTTCAATTTGTTTGCTCGCCAGTAAATCTCGCATTTTTACCGCTACTTCTTGAAGCATCCGCAGGCTAAAGCAGCACTTGAACAAAATTGCTTCAAGCAATAACGCTCCTGTCCAACTCCAGCTTCGTACCCAATTCAGGGAAAGGTTCGTCGCAAAAAGTAGCAGCCCGACGCTACCCAAGACCGTTATCAAGCCGTAGAGCAATTGGCGGTTCGAGCCACTTTTGGGGGAAATACGTTCCAGCAGCCCAATAAACTTACCCATCCAGACTACAGGATGTAAAGGCGTGGGAGGTTCGCCCCAAAATTGGTCGAAGGCTAGAGCTAAAGCCAGCACCGCCAGCGTTTCAAGTGGACGATTCAGCAACATATAACCTGAAATTTCATTTTCTATTAGCTTTCTTTCAACTTTAATACATTTTCAGCCCAACAACCTCTATTATAAAGCTTATTGGGCGAATTCAGGCAGACCTGGCAGATTAAGCATTAATAACATTGACTTTTGAAACCCAAATGCGTATACTTTATAGGTCGAATAAAATGTTCGGCTTATTAAAAAGGCACGCTTCTTGCACCATATCAAGTGAGAAGCTATGATTAAGAAGTTAGAACCAATAATAAAAACCAGATTATTTAATCCTGGCGTAACAAAGGAGAATTTTATGTCAAAACCGGCGGTAGCTACCGATAACAGTTTCGGCGCGGAAGTCGTCGAAGGCAGCAATAGCACCCCTGTATTAGTGGATTTTTGGGCAACCTGGTGTGGGCCGTGTAAAATGGTCGCCCCGATTGTCGAGCAAATCAGCGATGAGCAGGACGGCAAGCTCAAGGTAATGAAAGTGGATGTAGATGAGAATCAGGGTGTGGCCGAACGCTTCGGCATTATGAGCATCCCAACACTGGTTCTCTTTAAGGGTGGCAACGAAGTAAAGCGTATCGTTGGCTACCGCCCTAAAGAATACATCATGTCCCAAATTCAACAATATCTTTAGGGATTAATTAGCTTTCAGGATAACATAAAGGGCTACTGATTAAAAAGATAGCCCTTTTCGTTTCGTGGCTGGTCGCTAGTTTGGCCTCAAGCTGACGCTTCTAGGGATAATTCTCCGGGTTTTCAACAATAAACCCTTGTGATTGCGCTGCATTTAACAATCGCAAGTCAGCACTTAGAAACACAAAAGAACTTGCAGAAATTGCCGCATTTGAAGTAATGCGAGCCGCCGCCAGATGAATAGCATCCAAAGTTCTGATACGTAACGGGACAGGTAGATTGAAAGCTAAACTAATAGCTTTTTTCATCTGTTGAGCTTCACCCAGCAAAACAACTTCATATTTAGAACGGTCACGTCTAATCTCGGCATACTTAAAAGCAGCTTGTCGCTTTGTATAAATGTTATCACGGTAAAGTCTACTTAAAGTTACCCCCACTTTCAACCAAAATCAATTCAGATATTACTATTTGGTTATTTAGAATGTAAGATTGCAGCCAGTTTGACCCTTTCTCAGGCAAATACAACTTCATAAAGGCACTGGTATCTAAATATAACAAGGCCATTAGAATCTATCCTCACGGTCTTCACTTATCATTCCCGCTAACGACTTAGGAAGAGGTGGCAAGTTTAAATCCTCAGCCCTCATGCTACTAATTTCGGCCAGTTCTTCGGGTGTGAAGATGGCAGCAAGTTCGGCCTCCACTTCTTCAACGCTGGGTTGATAAAACCCCAAACCAGATTTGCTTGAAGCGGGTTTGGACGAATGACCATTGCCGTTAGTCTTAACTTTTAACTCTTGAACGATTTGCTCTTGCAAGGAAAGCAAGTCGGCTATTGAAAGGTGTTTTAGTTTAACACTCATCTCATCTAATTGATTGTTCATTAGTTTATCCTTTACTCACACTTCCGCTTTCAACTTTTGCCTCAGTCCCTGGTATTGTAACAAGAGATAGCACTTAAATTATACTATCTTTTCATTAGATTGGAGTTAGCAAGAGAGGCGTTTGTGATATACTTTAGGTATTATGTGCGATTGGAAAGGGCCAGTGTTAGCTTAGTGGATAAATTTCCTTGTTATAAAAGGTTTTCGACTAGAGGAACAGTAAATGCATTGTTAGAATTACAAGGGCCGAAAATTTAGCCCTAATCAAAATACGAAAACTTGATTATAGCTATTAAGAGCTTTGGTAAAAATTCGGTAAAAAAGGAAGTAGTTTGAAATCAAATCAGGATTGTACAGAGTTTGATGCCCGGTACGCCGAAAGCGCAGGAGAAGAAGTAGTTGGGCCGTTGGCCGAATATTATTTTCGGCTTAAAGTAATAGGTCTGGAGAATTTGCCGCATCCTGAAGCGGGTGGGCCTTCCCTTATTTTTATGGCAAATCACGCCGGACGGTGTTTGCCCTGGGATGCTATTTTGCTGGATTATGCGATTAGCCGCCATTGGCGCGATAATTATGGCATAGGTGTACAAGATAAGCCGCGTTCGCTGGCCGCTCCTGCCTTATCCCATCATCCCATGCTTTTGCCTTTTCGCCTTAAGAATTGGTGGCAACGTATGGGTTGTGTAGACGCAACCGCCCGCAATTTTCAAAAATTGGTAAAGGCCGGAAAACCTGTAATAATCTTTCCTGAAGGTATACCCGGCATTGGTCGCGATTTCAAAGACCGCTACCAGCTTTTGCCCTTTGCTACTTCGGTAGTGCGTATTGCCGCCCGTAACGAAGCGATGCTTGTGCCGGTCTCGATTATTGGCTCGGAACATTTTCACCCCTACGCGAATCGTAGCCGCCTGACCGATTTTATCGCCGAAAAGCTGAAACTGCCTTTTCTGCACCTTAGCCCTTTTGTCTTTTTGCCGATACTTGGCACGTGGTTTTTCTACATGGCTTTGCCCGCCCCGGTAACAATTGTAATTGGCGAACCGTTCGCCCTCGAAAATCCCGATACGCTCAACAACGAAGCGGCCTGGGAAATCGAAACCGAAAAACTACGGGAAATGTGCCAGGAGCAAATAAACGAAGCTCGTCTCAAATATGAGCATGGCTGGCAATGGCTGGGCTTGGTAAAATCGCTTTTGAGTGCGCCCGAACCGTTCTGGAAATATTTACCTTTTGCCTGGCCGTATCGCTTTATTAACCACGCCCGCCGCAAAGGAGCGCATCTTTTCCCTGAAACCGTCCCGCCCTGGCAGTTTCTGGTATCAATTTTGGCCTGGCTCACCCCGCTAGAGCCAAAAGAAGAAAAATTGGAACAACAGGAAAAGCCTTACCCGCTCCCTGTTCCAGTTCCAACGGCCTATTGAATTTGAGGCTATTTAGGGAGAAAGGAAGATTTAGGTTCAAGTGAGTTGTGTAAATATCCGGCGTAGTAGTGCCGAAGATTTGCCTTTAGTCAAAATCATTTGCGCGGATTTATATGATGGGCAAGACTATGTACCGTATATGTGGGGAGAATGGGCTAGTAGCCCTGAAAACCAACTTTATTTGCTGGAAGTGGAAAATCAGCCCGCCGCCGTCTATTGCCTTCGTCTGGGGATTGCCGGGCCGGGGACGAGCTGGGTTCAGGGCGTGCGGGTGGCAGCCGCCTTTAGAGGGCGCGGGCT
>JBBQGP010000143.1:0-14477 GCA_038323095.1 Chloroflexia bacterium
GCCGCCTTCTTCCGATTCTTCCATAAAACGGCGGGCATCTTCGGTAAATTCACCTTCAATGCGGCGGAAGAAAGTATGCAAGCTTTCGTAAATCGCTTTTTGCTGGGCTTTACTGACGTTCTGGACGGCTTGCAACAAATTGGCCTTGATTTTGTCCAATTTGGTAAAACCAGGCTCGGTTGCTTTGAGGCGGCGTTCCAGTTCTTCGACTTCGACCCCTAGTGTGCTGAGGCGGGCGGCGATTTCTTCACGGGCGCGGGCCAAACCCAGTTCAGCCGAACGTACCGCCCGGTCTACCAAAATTCGCCCGCGCTCATTCCGCAAAAAATCGTCCAGCGCAGTTTCAAATTCGGGCAAATGACTGGCGGCGAGCTTGGCGGCATCGGGCGGGGTGCGAACTTCTTTAGTTTTTTTGTCCCAACGGGCGGTCAAAGCCTGTAATGCGCTGGTCTCAAAAACCCGCTCGTTAAAACGATTGTCGCTGACGTATTTAGAAAGCTCTTTTTTCATTCGCGCCCGAATTTTGGCTTCATCCTCTTCGGGGTTCAGGGAACTGCGCTCGATATTGTCCCAGGCATTGACCAAAAAGAAAAGATTGGTTAAATTATGGCGGCGCACCAGATTTTCGAGATATTCCTGCTCTTGCTGAGTATAAAAGTGCATCGCGTCAAACACGAAAACAACCGCGTCGGTACGCTTGAGTTGCTCGATTACCCGTTGGGTGCGGGCCGGGTGGTCGTTTAATCCAGGAGAATCAATTAGCTCTACATCGTAGCGGCAAAGTTCCAGATTGTACTCGACGATAGCCCTGTCTACCTCGCTAAAGCGGTCAAGCTTGGCGGCGCGGCTGGTGGCGTTGTCACGGTCATCGTCCAGACTTAACTGGTAACGTTCCTTGAACTGCTCAAAGCTAAGTTCTTCATCGGGTCGGTTATCCGAAAATTTGACCCGAACTTTGGGTTCATCCCCATAGCGAATAACCGTAATAACGGCGGTAGTCGGGGTCGCGTTAATCGGCAAAATGTTCGAGCCGAGCAAAGCATTTAGCACCGTAGATTTGCCTCGGTTAAAATCACCCATAACCAAAACCCGAAATACGCCTTCGCGCAAAACCGTAGCCTGTCGCCGTAGTTCGGTGGTATTCTCGGATTGGCCTAATTCCGTATCTAGCCCAACGGCCAGCTCGTCCATTCTTCCGGCGATATTTTCGCGCAAGCGGTCAAATTCTTCCAATCCGGCGAAGCGGTCAACGGTCATAGTCATAAAGATTGCTCCTTTTGGCGACCTGAACTAGAAACTAATTAAAATTTCGTTCGTATATGTTACGAAAAATACGTTTTAACAGTGAAATAAGTTCCCAACTTTGCGTAAGGATTATTTTTATGCTGGATGAGCGCAACAACGCAGTAATTCTTTCTTCTGACGGCGCGGCTCGCCTTTCCCCTGATGCTAAAGTAAATAACGATGTGGCTAAATTAAGCGACCATATTATAATATGTGGTTTACATAATCTTGGTTTTCGGGTATTGGAACTCCTTTTGGAAGCCCAGGTTGGCGTGGTAGTAGTCGATGCCGCCCCCGACTCGAATTTCGCAGATTTGGCATTGGCCCGAAATGTACCACTTATCCGGCAAGATAGCCGCAGCGAATTAGCCTTGCAACGGGCCGGCGTGGAACGGGCAGCGGCCTTAATCGCCGTTGGGGACAACGATTTGCACAATTTGGAAACAGTGCTGGCCGCTCACGAGCTTAACCCGCTCATCCGGCACGTTACCCGCATTTACAGCCCACAAATCGGCGAACGGATGATTAAATCTATTCCCAATGCCCGCGCCTTGAATGTGGCAAAACTAACTGCCCCCACTTTTGTGACTGCCGCCCTGAGTAGCCAGAGCCAGATTTTGCATTTGTTCGAGATTGGCCCGGAAGAATTCGCCGTGGTACAAGACCGGGCCAGCAGCAAAGGGATTTTGCAGGATTTGTACGGGCAAGACGTAAGCCCGCTAATGCGACAGAGCAACGGTGATAAGCCTCAGATTTGCCCCCGCCCCAATACTCCCCTGGAGCAAGATGATTTGGTGACGGTAGCGGGTCGTATCAATGATTTGGTACGGCTGGAAGAAGTAAAATTAAGCCAGCAAGACGTGGAGCAAGCCCGACGTGAACGCAAGGGCCGACCTGAACCGCGCCCGACCAGCCGGATGCAACGTCGCAAGCTCCGGCGGCAACGGGTGTTTTTAACTCCTGCCGCTTTTTTGCGGGATATGGACCGGCCCTTTCGGATAACGCTGGTGGCTATCGGGCTGGTGGTTTTGGTAAGTACCTTGTTTTTCCTGATTTTTAATCACGATAAAGTCCAAACTGGCAACCCGCTAACTGATTTTATCGCGGCCCTTTATTTCACGATGACCGCAATTAATAGCAATGCCAGCGTAAGCGATATGCCGGGTTGGTATAATCAGCTTTACAGCGTTATCCTGATTGTGGTCGGTACTTCGTTGCTAGGGGTAACTTATGGTTATGTCACCAATTTTATTGTAACCGCCCGGCTTAACCAGCTTTTGGGAAAGCAGGAAGCTACCCGAATGGAAGACCATGTAGTCGTATGCGGGCTGGGCAATGTAGGCTTTGAGGTAGCGCGGGGCTTGGCCGAACGGGGCGAAGCGGTGGCAGTGCTGGAACTCGACGATAACAAACGCTACAATTCCCCTATTCGCGCAATGGGCATCCCGGTACTACACGCCGATATGCGTAACCCCGAATCGCTGGATTTGGTCAATATTTCAAAGGCCCGTTGTCTGGCGATTATGCGCGGCAACGACCAGGCCAACCTTGAAACCGCTTTGCTTGCCCTTGAGAAAAACCCTAAACTACTGGTAGTTTTGCGGATGTTTGATTCAAGACTGGCCGGACGGGTGGAAAAAACTTTGAGTATTCAAACCGCCCGCTCGACCTCGACCCTGGCCGCGCCTTATTTTGTTGGAGCCGCCCTTGATTTTAAGGTAGTCACCGCTTTTTACGTCGGGCAAATTCCTTTTTTTGTAGCGGAAATTGCTATCGAAGAAGGCGGGGCATTAAACGGGATGACTATCCGCGATTTGTACCGTCGTCGTGGGGTGGCGGTGCTGGCTTATATCGGCGATACCAAAGTAGTGCAGAATAAACTTGAAGGTAGTTTTGCCACCCGCCAAAATACCCCAACCTATAATCCCGGCCCGGATTTTATCCTCCACGCCGGAGATACAATTTATTTTGTGGCTTCGCACGAGCGCATCAGCTCAATCTATAGCTTGAACCGTCCAAGTTAGCCAAGTTATTAACGGGCGGGTAACTCAAAGTAAAAAGTAGTGTTTTCGCCCTATTCAGAAATAAAGCTAATTTCGCCCTATTCATTATCAAAGCCGAATTGGTTTACTGCTAACCCTGTTATTGGTGATTACCGCCTTTCTGACTGGGTTAAATTCTTCCGGCCAGCCTAGCGCAAGCCATGTTCAGCCCATTTTACAGCAGTGGGCCAACTAACAGCCCGATAAGCTCGTCAATGTGATTGTCCAGAACCAAAACCCCTGCTTCGGTTCAGGAACTGGAAGCGGCGGTACGACAACTGGGTGGCGCAGTCAGACAGCAGTTGGAAATCATTACGGTTGGGGCTATTGATGACAAAGGTACTACTAGCTTAAGCGATGACAAAGTAGCTAACTTCTCGGCCTAAGGTAAAGACGAAACAGGTAATACTAAACCTGAGCTTGTTGCCCCCGGTAAAGCTATGGTTAGCACCATTCGCACTCCTGTGCCATTAGGCGTTTAGTCAGTTCATTGCGGCTACTGTATTTAGCGGTGTTTGGTTTACGGTTCAGGCCGTCATAACTACCTAAGTTTCGTTCAAAAATAGCCTGATTTCACTTTTAGCAAAAAAGTGAGCCAGGGCCTCAAAGAAGCGGCGGGCGTACTGATGACCTCGCCTCAACTGCACTTTAACAATTCGACCAGCTTTGAACTTAACTCGACCAGGCATCGCAAATAAATCACTTACCCAGACTTTGATGCCAAACTCACCGAGCCGGGGTTCTTCTTCATCTTTACTGAGCCAATCTCTGGCCCAGACCACCAGATTGTGAACCAACTTGCGCTATCCTCTGGCCCGAAATTCATTTTAGGGCGATTAAACGCCGGACGATTTTTCTAAATCATTACCTGATTAGCTATAGAAACTCGCAACTCGCAACTTATCGGTCAAAGGTCTTATTTTTCTGATAATAATTTGTGCTATAATGTTTTCGAGGCGGCGGCTTTTAACCCCCAAAAGTGACAGATCGTTCTCCGCTATTGGCTTTTGTAGGAATCGGTGATTATGACGCGAATTCTTTCCTAGTATGATTTTTGGCCGTATTTTGTTGGCCTTTTGTTAATTCTCTGAACCCGGAAAACGACACAATTCAAAGGCTTTTTGGCCTGTTTTGGTTTGTTTGCCTATGGTTCAAATCATATAAAAGGAAAGAATTTAATATGCTGAAAGTAACCGATGTTTGTAAAAGCTACGGTGATGGTTTCATCCTCGATAAAGTTAGCTTCGTATTAAATCGGGGCGAAATCGCCGGTTTAATTGGCCCGAATGGAGCAGGTAAATCCACTCTTCTAAAAATAATAATTGGCAGCGAATCGCCTGACCGGGGCAAAGTTTGGCTTGAGCCTAAAGTCCGTATCGGTTATTTAGCTCAGGCTTTGATTTACGCGCCGGACGCGACTATTGGCAGCGTAGTTAATGAAACAATTGGCCCGGCCCTGCAAATCCTGACCGAAATCGAGGTTTTGGGGCAAAATATTGCCAAGCTGAAAACGGCAGAAGCCCGCGACTACGACGCGGCTATGGTTAATTATGCCGAAGTTTTGGAAGAAGCCGAGCGGCTGGACGCTTACAGTATATCGGCAAGGCTGGCCGAAGTGCTGGCCGGGCTGGGTCTGGAACATCTGGACGAAAAC
The DNA here is from genome assembly GCA_038323095.1 of Chloroflexia bacterium. Taxonomy (GTDB): domain Bacteria; phylum Chloroflexota; class Chloroflexia; order Chloroheliales; family Chloroheliaceae; genus L227-5C. The sequence goes on from JBBQGP010000143.1 coordinate 4,981, forward strand.
ACGCCCGTCGTTACTTTATCAGGCGGTCAAAAAACCCGGCTAGGTTTGGCCCGTTTGCTCCTCGCCCAACCCGATTTGCTGCTGCTAGACGAGCCGACCAATCACCTTGATATTAGTGCCTTGCTTTGGTTACAGGATTTTGTCCGGCGTTATAGCCAGAAAGGGGCAATTCTGGTCGTCTCGCATGACCGGGCTTTTTTGGATGAGGTCGTTAGCAAAATTCTGGCAATTAATGAAAATACTCATACTTTAAGTGAGTTTATCGGGGATTATAGTGCTTACGCCGAAGAAATGGAGCGTAGACGCGAAAAAATGCTGGAAGATTACCGCCGCCAGCAAGAGCGAATTGCTAAAGTGGAAGCTGATATTCGGGCTACCAAACAACGTTCCAGCAGTATAGAGCAAGAAACTATTCACTTTTACTTTCGGAAACGCGCCCGCAAGGTGGCCCGCGCCGCTGTTGTGCGCCAGAAAAAGCTAGAACGATTTTTGGATAGCGAGGAAAAGCTCGAAAAACCCCGTCAGGACTGGCAACTCAAGCTGGATTTTGGCGAGGCTCCGTCCAGTGGTCAAATCGTACTGACGTTGGATAATATTAGCAAAAGTTTTGACGGGCGCAATTTGTTTGCCAATGTACAGCTTGATTTGCGGCAGGGTGAGCGCGTGGCTTTGCTTGGCCCGAATGGTTGTGGCAAAACTACACTGCTGCGGATTATTAGCGGTGAGCTTGCACCAGATAGCGGGACGCTGCGGCTAGGGGCGAACGTGCGGCCCGGCTACTTTTCGCAAGAGCAGGAAGGGCTAAAGCCAAGTCAAACTGTACTGGAAGCAGTGCGCGAGGTGGCGGCTATTTCGGAAACGGATGCTCGTAATTTTCTGCACTTCTTTTTGTTCGCGGGCGACGAAGTTTTCAGCCCGGTAGGGCAAATCAGCTATGGTGAAAGGGCGCGGCTGGTGCTGGCCCGGCTGGTATTATCGGGCGTAAATTTCTTGCTACTGGATGAGCCGCTCAATCATCTTGACATAATTTCTCGATTGCATTTTGAACAAGCTCTCGAAAACTTCAACGGCACAATTCTGGCCGTCGTCCATGACCGTTATTTTGTCGAGCAGTTTGCCGAGCGGATTTGGGCTATTCGTGACCAAAAGCTAATCAATTTCTTTGATTTGGAAGATTATGAGCGAGCCGAAATTGTTACCAGTGCTGGCTAAATTCGCGAGCAGCCGGAAAGCTCTTGTTTTCCGGCTGCTCGCCTTGAATTCATTGGCAGGTATTTTGACAGCTAATTGATTTATCCGTATACTTCAAGCTGTAAAAGAATTCGACACATACTTTAAGCTAAAGGAGCAAAGGCTTTGGAACAAAATAAAAAAGCTAATTCGCGCTCGAAGCAAGCCGGTGCGCCCAAAGGCAACCGCAATGCTGCCAAAGTCGGGGAGGATTTGCGCTTTGAAATGTACTTGTCCAAAACTCGGCGTGGCTTTTTGGAAGAATGGTATTTATTGAAGTTTGGTCGGGCCGCCAGCGAAGATGAATTACGAGAGGTGGCGCGTGGGCTGGCTAATAGTGCGATTGACCGTGCGCTCGTTACCGAATTTGAACTCCATGAGCCAGGCCGCACCACCAAAAATGGCGAAGTCTTTTAATTTGCTTTTCGTTTCTGCTACTTCTGGCAGCCCCAACCGCCACTTCAGGCAATTTCGCATTTATACTCGGCGCGATTATTGACAAAATCAATCGCATTGTTTAAACTTTTATTCAACTGCGTTATCCGAATAAAACTAACAGGCCAGAGGCCAAATAACAGAAAAGGACGACCAGCTACAATGCACTCTGATATGACCCGCCGGAGTATGACAATTGGTCAGCTAACTCGAATAATCTTGGCTGGCCTGCTGATTTGGTTGAGTTCGTTCAGCTTCGCCATAGCTGGTAGCCCCTTAACTTTGAACCAACCGGGAAAGATTGTATCAACCCCTGTCACCCAGCTCGAACAGAACAAATCGCCCGAACCCGACCAAGAGTCGTCCAATTCTCCGGCTTCTTCCACCTCTCTGTCGTCTGCTAAAGTAGAAGAACAGGGAGCAAGCCAAAGTCAGAGTCAGAAAATTAGCCGCCCGGAAGATTACCCGACGGGCTTGTATCAGGCTTACCTGAATGCCCGTCAAGCTGAAGGTGGGGTAGAATACGAAGTGCAGGTATCCAGCGAAGGAAGCCTGACAGCCAGCAACCCAACCCAGCAGCTTAGTGCCAGCTTCGGGAAGGCCGGGACTAGCATTGCAAATTTGCAGCTAAAGTTAAGCCGGATTGGTTATGCCGCCCAACCCGAAACGGCTTTGCAAATAGGGTTAGGAACAGAGCCAATCGCGCAGGGCAACCGAATAACCTATCAGCACAGCCCCATTTTGACCGAGTGGTATCTCAACGGGCCAGCCGGACTGGAGCAAGGCTTTACCCTCACTCAGGCTTTGCCGATAGCCGAGGCCAGCCAGAACCAGGAATTAGAGCTGGAAATGAACTTGAGCGGGGTGAAACGGGCCAGCCTTAACGCGGCGGGTAACGAATTAGCCCTAACCCTGACCGATGAACGCCAGCTAAACTACGGCCAGCTTTACGTCTACGACGCTTCGGGCCAAAGCTACCCGGCCCATTTCAACCTGACCGCACTGTCTAATGGCGATTTCCAGCTAATCCTGACCGTAAGCCAACTTGCAAAAGTAACCTACCCGCTCACAATTGACCCCTTGTTCACCCAATCCCAAATGCTCAGTGACACCTCCGGCGGTGCAGCCTCTGACCAGTTTAGTAATTCAGTGGCCCTTTCAAGCGATGGTAATACGGCTTTGATTGGAGCTGATAACAAAACTATCGGCTCTAACTATCATTGCGGAATAGTTTATGTTTTCATTCGAGGTGGAGCAGGGGCAATCTATGTTCAATCGCAGGTATTGAGTGATACTGTCAATAACACAAATGGCGATAACTTTGGTAAATCTCTAACTCTTTTAAGTGATGGCAATACGGCCCTGATTGGGGTTTATAACAAACCGTCGGGGCCAATTTTCAGCAAGGTACAGCTTACGTTTTCACTCGGAGTGGCGTAGGGACAAGCTACACCCAGTCTCAAATAGTCAGTGATACCATCGCTGGCGGGAAAGATGATAGATTCGGCTTTTCGGTAGCCTTATCCAGTAATAGTAACACAGTTTTTATTGGGGCTTATAACAAAACTATTGGAGCTAATTCTGGACAGGGGGCGGCTTACGTTTTCACTCGGCCAGCTTGTAATCCATTGCTGGTAACATCGAACCTGGATGATGGTAGTTGCGGGACGCTCCGGCAAGCCGTGACTGCTGCCGCCGCCAATCCTGTCAGCAAAACTATAACCCTCACCCTATCCGCCGGGTCGACTATTACCTTGACTGGCGGCTTGACCTTGCCAAAGAGCGTAGCCATCACAACCACCGCCCGTTGTGGTTCAGGGCCGGGCAATGCGCTAGTACCGCCCATTACTATCAAGGGTACAGGCAACGCCAGTGGCGACGGGCTAATTCTTTCGGGCAATAACAGTTTGTACGGGCTATGGGTGCAGGGCTTTAGCGGGCGGCAAATCTACTCACCCCCGACCATTAACCCCGGCACTTTGAAATGCATACGGACTTCCAAAACCTGAAATTGAATATGATGAAGTTACGTTAAAATTTATAGCATCGTAAGATGAGTCTTTGCCTTTGCTAGTTTTGCTAATAACGTAACGTACAATGTAATAATTTTTTGTTAGTATTGTTACAAGAAGATTAAGTTCAAATTATTTAAAAATAGTCTGATGTGAAATTTCTTCACAGGTGTTTAAAGCTACGAAGAACCAACTTCTTGCCAGACTGATTATCCGTGATATTCGCCAGCGCAAGCAAGCTCAGGAAGCTTTGCACGAAAATGAGCAGCGTTCTCAACTGTTTATGGATAACAGCCCAATTATGGCCGGCTCTAAACCAACTCGTCCGGGTTAATACCGTGTTTCTTCAAACGCTCCAACAGCTTTTCCAAACGTTGCTGCTCTTGATTGGCCCGAAGCTGCTCTTGATTGGCCCGAAAAGCTTCGGCCTCGGCTTGCTGTTCCATCGCTTCCTCTTTGGTAAGCCGACGTTGCCCGTCCGCCGTGTACAAGCGCAAATATTGGCCGTCCATTGCCAGCCAGCCTTGCAATTGTTCGCTCCAAATTCGTCCTTGCTCGTCTTTAACAATTAGCTCGTATTGCTGGGTAGCCGGGTTTAATCGCCAGCCAATCAAACGATTGTATTGCTTCCATGGGTCTGTCCAAAAGCTGTTCAGATTAGGGTCAAAAGCAATATATTCCAGCACTCCCATCTGGGCGTATTGGTTGGGTTTTACTTCCAAATCCTTACGCCAGGTGGAGGGGCTGGACACTTCAAAAGCAATGCGGGGTGGCGGCCCATCTTCGCCAACGTAATAGCTAGGCTTACTTTCGGCTTCCTCTCCATCTACCGCCATATTATCCACCGCCGCCACATCCGGGCTTTTAGGCGTTTCGCGGGAATGTTCCGTATGGAAAAAATTGATTTCGCTCACTACGCCTACTGCCTGATTAGCAAAAACCCACTTCAAAACGCTAAGTAGATATTGAAGCGCAGCATAATGTACCCGGCTCTGTACCAATTCATCATCCTCATGCTCATAATAATCGTAATAACGTTCGATACGGTTAGCCCGAATTGTCATACTTTTACCCTCTTTTTGAACTCATTACCCCTGTTATTATAGCATAATCCGCTAAAATCGGTTTAGCACAAAGATTTTTAATTCCTGCTTTTATTTCTTGAAAGTTGGAATTTTAGGGCGAGTAAGCCCCACCAGCAAGGCCCAGCTTAGTAGTCCGAGGAAAAGCAGCCAGCTTGCACTCTGGAAAGTGCCAGTGAAGCGGGCAAAAGGCGTGTCATGATAAAAGCGCGGGGCAAAATCGGGCCGGTCTGCCTGTTGCCAGAGTTGCAGATGTTTGAGAATAGGCGAATCGGGCGGGTTAAAAATTACACGCTGAAAAAGATTATCGTCTTTACCGTACTCAGCCGCATAAACCTGATAATTTATAATAATCGAAAGGAGTTGTATCCCAAAACTGAGGGCAATTGTGATAAAAGCTATCAGGGCCAGCAATAAAGTAGCCCAATATTGTTTGTAGCGTAGTTCGCCGAGCATTTGCAAAAGCGGAGCAAGCGTTAGCAACACTAATGGTAGCAAGGGTGTTAGAAAGCGCGGCCCCCAAACTCCGCCACCGTGCCAATCGTGCCACATTCCGTAAATCAGTAGGTAAACAAGGCTTATCGAGCCAACCAGACCAAGTAAACCCGCGCCGTATTTTCGTCTCCATAGAGCTGGAATTCCGGCTAAAGCCAGCACCAAAAGCGGATTATACAAAAAAATACTTTTGCCCGAACTAAACAACTCGCCGTAAAGCCCCTTGACTAGAGGCGTATCAAAAGCTTGAGCTTCTGAGCCATAGCCGGTTTCAAAAGGCGTACCAAACCGCGCCCAGTTCCACCAACCAATTATCAGCAGCCAGCCCAGCAAAGGTAAGCCCCAACTTAGGCCCAACTTTATACCCGGCCCAAATTTAGGCCCAGCTTGCCACCAGATAACAAAGAGATATATCCCAAAAAGCGGCGCAATCGCCAGATTAAAGCTACGAGCTGCAACTGCCAGCCCCAGCACAAAACCCGCTAATGCTGCCCAGCGCAATTGCTTATCTTGCCTGTAGGCCAAACTTGCTCCTAGCCCCACAATCAGGCAAAGCATCACCAGTGGTTCGCTAAAATAGGTGCGGGCGTAGTGCCAGGCCATTGTCGTTATCCCAAAAAGACTACCCACTCCAAAAGCCACCCAGCGTTCATAGGCCAATATTCGCACCACCCAGTACAAGGCTACCGCCGCCAGAGCGGTAACGATTACCCCCGTGAAAAGGGTAATATAGGTAGTCAAGCCACGTTCGCCTACCCCTTCTGAGAGCATGAAGGGCAAAGCTTTTGAAAGAACATCACCCACAAAAAAGAACGGCAAGCCGACTAAAGATTGGCCCAAACCATATTTAGAGTGAATCGGCGGACTAGAAGGCAAATCGGCGAAATAAGCATTAATTGGAGCGGCGGGTTTCCCCATCGCCAAATTCGCCGTGACCGCTTGCATTGCTATATCATCGCCATAGCTCATACGCCCGCGTGCCGTCGCCAGATATAGTAATACTAACCCCAAAAATAGCAGCAAAGCCGGACTAGGCCACCACTGTTTTCTAGTTTTAGCAGCTTTAACAAAAATTTCATCCTCAGAGGTTTCTATCTCTGCCAATTGCTTTACCCGAACATTTTTCGGTCCCCGCCATTTTTGCAGCAGAGCTAATATTATTAACAGCACTAGCTGCGCCAACCCAAGCTGTATTCCGGCAGTCAACCAGTTGCTTTGCAAATAGCGCGACGCTTCGGGCCAAATATAAAAAAAGCCGATAACTAGCATGGACAGGATTGCAAGTCCAAAACCAGCAGTAACTTGACCAGCTTGTCCTGAAAATTTAACAAATTCTGAACCAGAATTGAGCAAAACATTATAAGGGTAAAGCCTGAGTTTTGAATAAATCGGCGGCAGGGAAAAAATTAGTAACCACCAAAACAGTACAAAGGGCGGCAGTAGCGTCAGGCCAAAGTTGCTACGGGCTGAACTTACTTCTACCCAATCGAGGGCAAAGCCAAGCTCGCTGCGTCCGCCTTTTTCGGCAAAGGTCGCGGCGGGTCGAAAAGTTAAACTTAATTCTTCCGGGCCAACTAAAACATTTTTGCCGCGCAAAATATAAGTTTGAGGTGGGCCTTGTAGGGTAATCCAGCCAAGCTCCTTGCCATTGGCTATCACGCTAACTTCTAGCGGCTGATTATCAGGGCGGGCCGTTACTGCTCGAAAGCTCAAATCGTAGGGCGCACCAACATAAGGTAGATTTACATAACTCTCGCGGCGTGACCAGCGATAATTAAATTCAGGGTTAGTTTCTTCTTGATAAAAACGGGCCAGATAAGGACTATCGCCCGGAGTACCGACATCAAGCCGGAAAGAATGAGGCTGAAGCTGGTAGGCCAGAATTAGAATTAGCAAACCAATTAACCAGATTAACGGTAATTGAAAACGAAGGCGGCTAAAATAGAAGCTGGCCTGTTTCGGCCCTTTTTGGACGGCAGTTAATTCAGGCATACTGCATTAAATTTAATTGTCCGCTTTGGAAGCGGCTTAGTTCAGAGTCAGTAAACAACATGCCTGAATTATATGCGATTTAGAGGTATTTATCCAGTCCGTTTTGCTTGATACGTTCGACTACTTTTTTAACGTCCTGATTTTGGCTACGGCGGGCTACTAACAACACATCTTCAGTATCGACCACAATCATATCGTCCAGACCAATCGTGGCTACCAATTTTTGATGGTTATAACTATACACCAAACTGTTTTTTGTACCCAAACCAAGATGTTGCCCTACAATAGCATTGCCGGTTTCATCCAGGTTGCGTGCGCTGATAAGCTCGGCCACTGCCGACCAATCGCCCACATCGCTCCAGCCAATATCAGCAGGCAACACCGCCATACTTTGTGATTTTTCGGCAATCCCAACGTCAATTGTTTCGCTACGCACTTTATCCCAAACTTCTAGTAAAAGCTCTTTTTCGTTGGGCTGACCATGAGCCTGGTCAATTTGCTTGAGTTGTTGGGTCAAAGCGGGTAAATACGCCTCGTATTCGTGCATGATTATCGAAAGCTGCCAGATAAACATACCGCTATTCCAGCTATAACGATTGGTCGCCAGGTATTTTTCGGCGGTAGCCAAAGGCGGTTTTTCGACAAAACGGGCTACCTGATAAACTGGCAAATTGTTAATCTCTTGAATTAATTCGCCTCGTTCAATGTAGCCATAGCCAGTATGCGGTGCGTCCGGGGTAATTCCCAGCGTGACGATATAACCTTGTTCAGCAATTTTAGCGGCGGAATTAACCACCTCGCAAAAATGGGGAACTTTGGTAATAACGTGGTCGGCATGAAAAGAGCCGATAATCGGGTCTTTCTCACCCGCAGCTTCGGCCAAACGTGCAATATGTAGTAAACCGAGTCCAATCGCCGGAGCAGTACCGCGCCCGGCTGGTTCAGATAATACGTTACTTTCGGGTAATTCGGGCAGTTGCTCACAAACCTGCCGGGCATAAGTTTCGCCAGTTACTACCACAATATTTTCAAAAGGCATTAGCTGGCGTAGCCGCTCAACTGTCTCCTGAAGCATGGTTCGCTCGGAAATCAAGTTAATTAGTTGCTTGGGAGTATTATTGCGGCTAGAGGGCCATAATCTCGTACCCACGCCACCCGCTAAAACAATAGCATACATTATATGAAAGCCTCCTGTCTGAGGTAGTTATTTAGCAAACGCTTTTGCGTCTTAAAGCAGCATTTATAAAGCTTTATAACTCTCAGCTTAAAGTAGGGACAAACTTTGTGTCAACCATTGATTATAGGTTGCTTCGTTGCTCTGTCATTATACAATACATTTTTTAATTTATTCTATCTTTTTACCAGAAAATTTCCAACATTGAAATTTTTACTCAAAATATTAAAGCAAAGTATATACCATCAATAGCTATTTTACTTCATTTAGCTAAGCTTTGTAAATAATTTTTAATAAAATTACCCAAATTTATACTGTTCTATAATGTTTTTAATTTTCGCCTATCTACTTTTGTAATATAACATAATCCTGCAAACAGAACTTTACCAAACCGTAAGAAAAAAAGATTGCTACAGCCGAAAAGCGTGTTAAAATGTCTTTATCAAAATTAACAAAAAGGGCGTTTTAGACTATGACGTTTTGTGATAATAGATGTATTAATAAGTAAGCCAGTTTTAGCCAACAAAGGCTGGTACCGTGGGTATTTTTAAATAAAAATCTCTGGCTGGATGGGACGCTTTAAATGATAGACGAATTTCCTAGACAAGTTATTTTACGTAACAGAATGAAAATCAAGTTACGTATAGTAGCGCGAGAAGATGAATTTCGGCTTTTACAATTTTTTCGCTCTATTCCCGAAGCCGAGCGTAATTTTTTGCGTTACGACATTACCGAAGCGGAAGCTCTGGGCGGCTGGTTTGGCGGGCCAAACTGGAACGATGTTTTTGCGCTGGTAGCCGAAGTAAACGGGCAAATAGTGGGGGTAGGAGTTTTGCAAGGCTACCGCCCACTTTGGGCCAGACATGTCGGCGAATTTTGGATGATGGTCGCTAGAGAAGTACGCGGGTTAGGGTTGGGACGGTTGCTGGCAAACGAAATGTTCGCACTGGCGGCAGAATTGGGTATGGAGAAACTAACCGCTGAAGTACGAGCTGACCAAATTAACGCCATCAAAATCTTTGGGCAATTAGGTTACTTACACGAAGGAGTTTTGACCAATTTTATCAAAGACCAGGA
>JBBQGP010000144.1:0-14432 GCA_038323095.1 Chloroflexia bacterium
CAGGCTAATTATTCACGCGGCGGATAATAATGTTATCGGCGATATTGGGCTAAAGGGTGGCCCGGACAAAAGCGGAACAGCCGATTTGGGTTATGGGATTGTTCCGGCTTATCGTCGGCAGGGCTACGCTTTCGAGGCGGCGCAAGCCTTAGTCAACTGGGCCTTTGACCAGAAAAACTTGAGCCGCCTGACCGCCGATTGCCTGACCGATAATCAGGGGTCAATCCGGGTGCTAGAAAAGCTCAGTATGCGCCCGCTACTGCCCGAAGACAATCTGTTGAAATGGGAATTGGAAAACCCGGCCTACAAAAGGGCTGATGACTGAGGTAAAACTGTGAATGTAAAAATTTGTGGAATAAAGACGTTAGAGGCGGGGCGGGCGGCGAGTGAAGCCGGAGCGGGTTTGTTGGGGCTGGTGTTTTACCCGCCTAGCCCGCGCTATCTTAGCCCGCAAGCTGCCGATGAATTGGTGCAACAACTACGCGAACTAGAAAAGCGGTCAAAACTGGTCGGCCTTTTTGTGAATGTACCACTGGCCGAAATTGCGGTGGCGGCGGTGCGCTATAAGCTGGATTATGTGCAACTAAACGGGGACGAAACACCCGAAGAATGTGCCAAAATCAGCCGGATTCGCCCGGTAATTCGAGCTTTGCGCTTGCCCGCCGATGTTACCCCCGAAGCGGCTTTGCAATTAGCTAACCCTTTTGGTCAAATCGAAAATTTGATTTTGCTGCTGGATACCCACAAAAGCGGGATATATGGCGGGACGGGACAGACTGGCAATTGGGAAGCGGCCCGGACAATTGCCCAAACCTACCAAACTTTGCTGGCGGGCGGGCTAACTCCTGAAAACGTGACCGCCGCCGCCGCACAGGTACAGCCCTGGGGGGTGGATGTCAGTAGTGGGGTAGAAAGCGCGGCAGGGGTTAAGGATTTGGAAAAAATTAAATTATTTATCGAAAATGCAAGGAGTTCAAAGTTTGATGTTCACACTCCAACAGCCTGATTTACATAATATTAAACTTTGAACCTTAAAAATAAAGGAGCTTATCTTGACACAGGCGATTGATAAAAAAACTTATAGTATGCCAGACGCAAGCGGGCATTTTGGGACTTTTGGCGGAAAATACGCGCCTGAAACATTAATGCCCGCCCTGACCGAACTGGAAGAAGCTTACGCGGCGGCCAAAGCTGATCCGGCTTTTGAAGCGGAATTGCGCGAACTTTCCCGCAATTTTGTAGGTCGGCCAACTCCGCTTTATTTTGCCAAAACGCTTTCGGCGGAGTTGGGCGGGGCGCAAGTTTATTTAAAGCGGGAAGATTTGGCCCACACTGGGGCGCATAAAATTAACAATGCGCTCGGTCAGGCTCTTTTAATGAAACGACTTGGCAAAAAACGGATTATCGCCGAAACCGGGGCGGGTCAACACGGGGTGGCGACGGCGACGGTTTGCGCTATGCTCGGCCTGGAATGTGTGGTTTATATGGGCGAGGTCGATATTCAGCGTCAGGCATTAAATGTGTTCAGGATGAAACTGCTCGGCGCGGAGGTTCGCCCGGTATCAAGCGGCAGCCGCACCCTGAAAGACGCGATTAACGAGGCTATCCGGGATTGGGTTGCAAATGTGCGAACTACCCACTATTTGATTGGCTCTGCCGTCGGGATGCACCCTTTCCCCCTGATGGTACGCGATTTCCAGTCGGTTATCGGCTCGGAAGCTCGCCAGCAAATAATCGAACAGGCCGGACGCTTGCCGGATTACGTGCTGGCTTGCGTCGGCGGTGGCTCGAACGCTATCGGGATGTTTTACCCTTTTGTGGAAGATGAAAGCGTCAAGCTAATCGGCATCGAAGCGGGCGGTAGCGGAGTTGAAAGCGGCAAACATAGTGCCACGCTGGTAGCGGGTCGGATTGGGGTGCTGCACGGCTCTAAATCGTACTTGCTACAGGACGAAGACGGGCAAATTATCGAAACTCATTCGATTTCGGCGGGGCTGGATTATCCCGGCGTTGGCCCGGAACATTCTTATTTGAAGCAATCAGGTCGGGCCGAATACGTCGCAGTTACTGACGAAGAAGCTCTGGAAGGTTTCAAGTTGCTTTGCCACACCGAGGGGATTATTCCCGCACTGGAACCCGCACACGTGCTGGGCTACTTGCCCAAATTCGTGCCAAACTTGCCCAAAGATAGTATTGTGGCAATAAATCTTTCAGGCCGGGGCGACAAAGACATTTTCACCGTCGCCGAAGCTTTCAACGTAAAGCTGACCTAAGCATTTTTGGCTTGAGGAGGTACAGGGAACTCCCTGTCGGGGTGACAGGGGTGTCCCCTGAAAACCTTTTGACTTTAGCTTTGAGCCAATAAGAATGGCTCAAAGCTAAATATTAATAATGCTCTTTGGTTTTGCGGGCCTCGCCGCGCTCCTGGTCGCGCTGTTTTTCCATATTTCTACGGGCTTTTTTGGCCGAACTACCTTCTTCCGTACCCTTGAGCGAAGCAAGCGGCCAGAGTTGATGCTCGACCTCCGCCAGCCCTGCGTTTACTACCGCCGCCACCACTTCTTCCGAAGATTTGTAGCAAGCCGCCGATTCGTCAATCGGTACTTGGCCGTCGGTATTCACCAAAATACCTTGCGCCCGGTATTGCTCGTTCACCTTTTCTTGCGAAAGAGTTCGGATTGCTTCGCCACGCGACAAGCGACGACCCGCTCCGTGATTGACCGAGTAGCCGCTTTTGGCCGCCCCAGGAAGCGGGCGCAAAATATAGCTAAAGTCGCGATTGCTGCCGGGAATCAGCACCGGGTGGCCGGTATCAGCCCATACCGTATCTTTTAGTCCGGGATGGCCCGCCGGGAATGCGCGGGTCGCCCCTTTGCGGTGTACCAGAACTTCGCCGAATTCGGGATGCCATTCTTTTTGTACCAGATTATGACTGATTTCGTAAACCAGTTCCAAATCTTCCTTGAAAACCTTGCGAAAAGCCAGCGCGATTTGCTCAAAGATAATCAAGCGGTTCAAAATGGCGTAATTTCCGCCCGCCGCTACCGCGTTCAAATAATCCTTATAGTGGCGCGAATCGGGCGTAAAGTAGCCCAGGTCAATATCGGCCTGAGCTTCGGGCTTTTCCTCTTTCGCCATCTCAAAATAATTGGTGGCGAGGCCATGCCCAAATCCCCGGCTACCCGTATGCACCTGTACAAACAACTTCCCGCTCTGCTCGGAGCGTTGTAATTCGATAAAATGATTACCTCCGCCGAGTGAGCCGAGTTGCTGAATACCGCGTTCTGGCCGACCTTTGCCGCCGGTAGGGATTTGCCAATCGTCGTCTACCGGGATGCGATGGCGTTCGGCCCGGCTACGGTCAAAGCTTGCCCCGTATTTCTCGACGTAATATTCCGCGCCTCCCCTTATTAAGTGGTTGAACTCGCCTTCATCCAGGTTTGGCAGCTTGACGCTTTTTCCGCCCGCGCCCATCAGCACCCTTTGCATTATTTCCTGGTTGAATTCCAGCCGTTTGTCGGGCGTGGCGCGTTCGGCTAACACTGTTGAACTTGCACTAACCATTCCGCAACCAATATCATAGCCCACTGGCCCCATTGCAACCGCGCCGTTTTCAGCGTCGGTCAAAATGACGCAACCTACCGGCACACCGTAGCCATAATGGGTATCGGGGGTGATAGCTACCAGTTTTACGCCGGGAAAGCGGGTAGCGTTGATTATCTGGCGGTAAAGGCTGGTTTCGGTCTCGGCCAGCAAAGCCGGAGTCAGGAAAAGCCGTACCGGGACATCGCCAGTGTCTTCGGTTTGAAGCTGGTAGTAACCTTCATCGGTTAGAGCGGCGAGGCTTTTCCAGTTGTGTTCATTGTGTAGAGCGTTGGTTTTTTCTTTCTTGCTCATGAAATATCCTTTGCCTCTATTTAACAGCAGCCAAAGCAGTTTTACTTGCTAACCTGATTATACTATAAAAGACTTTAAAACACAACTCTGCTACCGTATAACTTTAAGATTGTTAAAAAGTAACTATTCAGGTGTAGGAGGGACTTCTAATCCCGATTTTACCTAAACCCGTTTTGTCGGGAAAAGTAATCACTCCTACAAATTCGTGCAATCAATAATCAAAACTGGTGTGACTTTTTAAAAAGGCTGTCGTCAAAAGAAGTGGGGCAGGCGAGTGCCGCCCTGACTATCTGCTACCAAAGAAATACAAACGCCGGGTTGACTGCCTGGCCTTTTTTTGCCTTTTAGGGGCGAGGTTTGGGCGTAGAAGCAGGTCGCAGACCTGGCTTAAATCCGGCGGCTTCGGCTTCTTTTGAGTTATCAAAGCAGCGAATAATCGGGCTATCGGCTGGAAAACTATTATAATAAGGCCAGCCCGGTTCGTGATAAAACTTGCTTTGAGTATTGCCCTTGATTTGCCCAACCAGGCAAGGGGCGGAAACGGCATCTTTTGGGCGTGGCGTTGGGGTAGCGGTAGTTGTCGGCATGGTAGTTGGTAAAACTGCTTCACTGGAAGCTTCGTTGGAAGTGGTCAGGGCAGTTGGCCCAAAATTTGAGCTGTTATTAACAATTTGGGTAACACTACCGTTGCTGGAAACAGGCAAAGTCGGGGTAAAGGCTCTGGCAGAATTGGGCGGGTCGACGGCGGGGGCGGCGGGAATAGTATTTGCCAGCAAGATTAGCAGGGCGAAAAAACCACTTAACCCGTAGAAAGCAATTTTTAGTGAAGCGGGCTGACGGCGGAAAAAGCGGCCCAGTTGGGTGGCCCATTCTTCCAACCGTTCCCGGAGCGATGGGCCTGGATGATTTTGGGAAGCCAGATTAATCCGGCTGGCCCATTGTTCCAGTTCCTGAGCTTCGATAAAGCGTATCAGCTTGCCCTCCGCCCAATTTCGACCCTTTTCCGCCACACCCGAAGTTGTCACCAGAATTGCGCCGTCGGCTTTTTCGTGTTCGATTATACCGGGCAGTTGGCGGACGTTTTCGGAACTTACTTTGTTAGAACGGTATTGTTTGCATTGAACTACATAGCTGGCCTTGTCCCTGACCAAAAACAAATCTACCCCATCATCACCCGTTTTGGGGGTCGTCCATACCCTGAACCCCTCGCGCTCGAAAAGGTAGCCCACAAAAAGCTCAAATTCCGCCCCGTTGTCGCCCAATTCCAGCATTGCTTCCCGCTCCCAGACCATACTAAAATGGGCGCGTTGAATTGGGGAAAGGTGCAACAAAGTGCGCCGCTCCCGTTTTTCGTAGACTGCTTTGCCTGATTTAGCCATAATTGTGTAAGCTAACGAATTCCGGCAAACAAATCTTCTTCCTGTGCGCCTTCGGGCTGCGTGGTTTGCGGAAGTTTGCTTTTTGCCAGACTGAAATATTCTACGCCCAGCCCGTCCCGCCGCATATCTTCGGGCATAACCAGCATAAAGTTATCGGGCGAAATTTGGGTTTTGTGCGCCCGGAAAGCGGCGACCTTGTTGTCAATAAAATCGCGGCCATCAAAGCGGGTCGTCACCAATTCGTCCGGCGTACCCCAGGTTTCCGATTCCATCGCCGGATTGTTCCACGGCCCGTCCACGCCCCGCCGTTTTAATTCTTCGATATTATTTTTAATCCAGGTCAGGGGCAAAACGGTGTAATACAGTTTCAGGGGTTGCCAGGCTTCAAGCCCCAAATCAGGGTAAAAGCGGGCATCTCCGGCCACGTCAAAGGCCAGCGTCGTTACCCGGTGAGTTTGCACATGGTCGGGATGGCCGTAGCCGCCCCAGGGGTCGTAGCTGGCGATTACCTGCGGGCGAAACTCCCGAATATACTTCACCAGGCGGCGTACCGCCTCGCTCATATTGGCTTGATGAAAGCAAGCCGGGTTTTGGTTATCTTCTGTTCCAGCCATCCCCGAATCCCGGAAGTCCAGAAAGTGCAGTTCGCTGACGTTCAAGGCTGCCGCCGCGTTTTTTAACTCTTGTTCACGTACCTGACCCAGCTTGCGGAAAGTTTCCTGTTTTTCGGCTTCGCTCATTTCCGGGTCTACAATTTCGCCACATTCGCCGCGGGTAGCCGTGATAAGTACCGTTCGCACTCCTTCACTGGCAAGCCGGGCAAAAGTTACGCCCGTATCAAATACTTCATCATCGGGGTGAGCGTGTACCGCCATAAAAGTTAATTGCTCGTCTTTATTATTAACCATTTCTTTATATTCTCCTTCTAATTATTTACTTTCCCTTCAGTCTTCAGCACTGGAAAAGTCCTCAGTCCTCAGCACTTTGTAACCTTTGTCACTAAGGCGCAAGGCCATATAAGTGCGACCTGATGAGGAAAGTTGGGCTTCCTGTTGCTCGATATAGCCCTCGTTCACCAGTTCGCTAATCTGGGCCTCGATTTCCTTTTCCTTGAACTTTCCAGCCAAAACGCCTTTATAAGGATTGCTGGCAGTTGTCCCCAACGCCGAAGGCTGACCCAGCAATAGCCTAATCAAACCCGTCCGCCCGACTTTAGGTTTATCTTCTCCGGGCGGGCTAATCGTTTCCAGACAGGCGAGGATAGAGAGGTTGTCGGTTGTTGGTTGTTGGTTGTCGGTAAAAGAGTTGTTAGTTGTTAGTTGTTGGTTGTTAGAAGGAACAGGGTTGCGAGTTAATTCCGCCTTGATACTTCCGAATTCTGACTTGATACTTGATACTTGATACTTGTTACTTGATTCCGCCTTGCCCTCCTGTAGCTGCTCCTGGCCTTTGTCGGCTAAAGTGAGGGCTTGATAGCTCTGGCCGTATGGCCCGGCGACGCTTTGCTGTGCAATATAGCCATCTTGAACAAGTTGCTCGATGAGTTCATCCAAAGCTTTTTGCTTGATTTGACCTTCTAGTGCGGCCCAGCCGGGGTTGCTGCGTTCGGCTTGTGGGGCTTTGTCGCTGCCTAATAAGATTGCTTTTAGCCCGCTCCGGCCTACACTAATGTTGGGTCGCAAACTGGCAAGGGCGTTCAGGATTTGATAAGTAGCCGGCAGATTGGTGACGGTTTTTGTAACGGTAGCTTTGCCGGAAGTAGCCATGCAATTATCACATGTCCCGCACTTGGGATTAGCCAGCCGTTCCCCGAAGTGTTGAGCCAGAAAAGCGTGGCGGCAGCTATCAGTTTTGGCATATTTAGTAATTTGTGCGACACGTTGCTCGTCAGCTTCGTCCATTTTGTCCAGCAAATTCTGGATACGTTCAGTTGAATTGTTTTCTTTGGTAACGGGGGTTAGCTCCAGCAGCATCTCGCGCTTACCGACGTTAGGGCGGTAGCGGATGAGGTTATCTCGCGCCCAACCCAGCAAAAGCGGCTCAAGTTGGGGCAAGGGACAATCCAGCACCGCCGCAACCTGGGGCAAATTGATTTCGTGGGCCTGTTGAAGCGGAAGTTGCAGAGCGAGGGCAAGCTCGGCCAATGTCCCGGATAGGTTAGGTTCAAGCAGGGTGATTTCAGCAGTTAGCGGCACATCGTAGCGGCGGGTTAATATTTCGGCCCGTTCTAAAAGGCTGAGGCTGACCCGCATTTGGGTTTCACTTACTTTGGGTTCGTCGTATTCTATCAAGCCGGGATTTAGCTCGTTCAAAAGCCGCTCCTGGTTGATTAGCCCGACGCTACGACCAGTCAGCAGTTTTTTGACGGCTCGGAAAACCTCCCGCAAAATCTGTATATCTACCGCATCGGCCCGGCGGAAGCGGGTCAAACTGCCTTTTTCACTGGGAGTGTAAAACAACACACATTCCGAAGGCAAGCCATCCCGTCCGGCCCGGCCTGACTCCTGCACATAATTTTCTACTGAATCGGACATATTGTAATGAACGATAAAACGCACATCGGGCTTATCTATACCCATCCCAAAAGCGACAGTAGCGACGACCACCCGAACCCGATTTTCGCTCCAATCCTCGTGGGTGCGTTTGCGTTCAGTCGGGTTCAATCGGGCGTGATAATAAGCCGCACTAACCCCGCCCTTTTTCAAAAGATAGGCCAATCTTTCGGCGTTGTCCCGGCTGCGAACGTAAATAATGCCGCTTCC
The DNA here is from genome assembly GCA_038323095.1 of Chloroflexia bacterium. Classification (GTDB taxonomy): domain Bacteria; phylum Chloroflexota; class Chloroflexia; order Chloroheliales; family Chloroheliaceae; genus L227-5C. The sequence continues at coordinate 8,039 of JBBQGP010000144.1, forward strand.
CTCTAATTCCCGGCACAAAGCCACAATTTGCCCCTCGCGTTCCTCGTTGTTACTAGCCTTGATAACCCGGTACTGCAAGTTGGGGCGAAACATCGTGCCACGCACCTGAATTAGTTGGCGGTTTAATTGGTGGCCGATTTCGGAGGCGATTTCGGGAGTAGCGGTGGCGGTAACGGCTAATACCGTCGGGCGATTGCCGTTCGCTGCCAAATCTTCCAAAGCTTGCCGGATAAACAAATAATCAGGCCGAAAATCGTTGCCCCAGATAGTAACGCAATGAGCCTCGTCAACTACCAGCAAGCCCAATCCGGCCTGTGACATGGCTGCCACGAACGGATATTGCCGCAAACGTTCGGGGGCGGCATATACCAGCTTTAGTTTGCGCTGCTTGTTTGCCATCTGGCGCAAAATGCGGGCGGCTTCTCCTGGCTCAAGCGAACTATTGATAACTGCGCTGTGTTCCTGCAATTCGGGCGGCAAATTATCGAACTGGTCTTTCATCAAGGAAATAAGCGGCGAAATCACCAGCACCGGGCGTTCCAGCAGCAAGGCAGGCAATTGGTAGCACAGGGATTTCCCGCCACCCGTCGGCAACACCGCCAGCGTATCGCGTCCGGCTAATACGCTTTCGATTACTTCGGCCTGACCCGGCTTAAACTCCTGATAGCCGAAGATTTGGCGCAAGACCGGCAAGGGGTCGAGCTTGACTTGATTAGGGTCAAAGTCGGGCTGGTAATTTTCGGGATTTTGGATTTGAATACCCTCAAGCAATTGACCTTGAGGTTTGGAGGAGGCAAGAGTTTCACTTTCGGTTAAATTTTCGGGGTCTTTTTCAGAATTTTCGATAAGGGCCAGCAAGCCCCGTTCTCGCCAAAGTTGGGCGGTAGTTTCCAGTTGGTCGGCGTGGGAAATATCACCCCTATCACGCCAAAATTGGGCCAGTTGCTTGAGAACGCGCCAGCTAATCTTTGCGCTATTTTCCACCTGTAAAGCAATTTCGCAGGCTTTTTCGGGCTGATTAGCGTTTAATTCGCAACGGGCTAACCCTAGCAGGGCGCGGGCGTTCTCCGGGCTACTTTGTAGAATGGTCTCATAGCAGCCACGCGCTCCGACCCAATCGTTCATTTTCAAGAGCAAGTCGGCCAACAAATGTTGGGTAGTGATGGCGGCGGGAAAACTCCGGCGCAAATCTATCGCCGCTTCCCACGCCCCTAGATTATCGCCCTGCGCCAGACAAAGCCGGGCGGCCCGTTCGTAATACATCACATGGGCGGCATCGGATTCGGGGTAAAGGGCGGCGAAAATCGTGCTGGCCTGTTCTGGCTCATTCAAGGCGATTGCCAGTTCCAGCAAAGCCGCCCCCAGCACTTTGTTAAGTTTGGGCGTGGTCTTGTGAATTTGCCACAGCTTTTGGAGCAAATCGGCTAAATCTGCCTGCTCGTCCTCGGCTAATTCTTCGGGCAGCAGATAGCGGATTACATGGGCTTGTTTGGTCGCCGGAAAAGCGACTAATTCAGCCCAATCCAGCCCAACTTTTGCCAGCACTTGCCCGCTATCGCCTGTTCTATCTATTTCTTCAACGTCATTATTCATTTATAGTGTCTGCTATTAACTCTGGAGGTTAAAACATGGTCATTTGATAGCGAGCCGCTTCGCCGTTCCATTGTAGGCTGGGGCGGTCACGCAGGGCTACCTGTAGCTGAAGCTTGTGAATTTCGTGCCGTTCCAGTTCGTTTTGAATATAGCGTTTGGCATTGGCCGGGTCGTTGTTTTCCTGGCTCAAATGGGCCAGCCAGACGGTATGAGCCGGGCTGCTACGCCGGATGACTTCGATTAAAATTTCTGCGCTTTGCTTGTTGGACAAATGGCCGCGTTCGCCCAAAATCCGGGCCTTGAGCGAATAGGGGTAGCGGCTGGCGGTCAGCTTTTCGACTTCGTGATTAGCTTCCAGAATTATCAAATCGCTATTGCAAAGCGGCTCGAAAATTGGCTCGGTGGCGCAACCCAAATCGGTCAAAATAGTGGCTTGCGACCCGTTTTCCCGGATAGTGTAGCAAACCGTCTCGGTGGCATCGTGCGAAACCGGGAAGCTGGAAATTTCCAGCCCGTCAAAGCTGATGGAACTGCCGGTGGTCAGAGGCTGCAAATTGAATTTGTTCTCGGCAGGGCCAGCAATTTTGCGGCCTTTGGAATAAATCGCTTTGGCCGCCTCCAGATTTTGCAGCACTTCCGGCTCAGTTTCGGGGGTATCACGTTCGGAAAGTTCGGCGGCGGATTCTTCGGCCAGCCGCTTGTACATTTCGATACGTTGCAATTCGAGCCGGGTTAATTTTTCCCAACGTGGACGAGCTACTTCAAGGGTGCGGGCATTGGCAAAAATTGGAATACCCCAGCGTTGGGAAATTGTACCTGCCCCGCGCAAATGGTCGCCGTGTTCGTGGGTCAGGAAAATCCCGGAAAGGCTGGCGATGTCCACTCCGTTTTGAGCCAAATAGCGTTTGACGCTACTGGCACTCAGGCCACAGTCAATCAAAACACTCTGACCCTGCGACCCTTGCACCAGATAACAATTCCCACTGCTGCCACTCGATAAGCTTACTAACTTCACTACTTAACCCTCTAGTCTACAAACTCCGAAGTGCGTTGTCCAAATCTTCCAAAATATCGGCTACATCTTCAATCCCTACCGAAAGCCGGACGAGGCTGTCTTTAATCCCTAGCTCGGCCCGTTTTTCGGGGGTAAAAGGGCGGTGCGAAGTCGTGCCGGGATGAGTTACGGTAGTGGTTACGTCGGCCAGACTGGGCGCAAAGGGAATAAGTTTCAGACCGCGCATAAAACGGCTAACTTCGGGCAAGCCGCCGTTTAGTTCAAACGAAAGCATCCCGCCGCAGCCGTCCGGCATCTGGCGTTGGGCCAATTCGTATTGGGGGTGGCTGGTCAAACCGGGATAAATTACTCTTTGCAATTTGGATTGATTTTCCAGCCACCGGGCCACTTCAAGAGCGTTCTGGCTATGGGCCTTCATTCGTAAAGGCAGAGTTTTGAGGCTACGCAGGTTCAGCCACGAATCGAACGGGCCTTGTGCCATACCCATTACCGCCCCGGTCTGGCGGGTCAAATTGATAAAATCGGCTTTGCCAACCGCTACTCCACCCAGCGCGTCGCTATGTCCGCCGATATATTTGGTAGTCGCGTGCAAGACTACATCTGCACCCCATTCGATAGGTCGGCAGATGGCGGGGGAAGCAAAAGTGCTATCTACAAAAGTGAGCAGATTTAATTCCCGGCCCAATTTCGCCAATTTTTCCAAATCGGCCACCTGTAGCAAGGGATTGCCAATCGTTTCAAAGTAAAGAATCCGGGTGGTTGGACGGACGGCGGCCCGAATAGCCGCTTCGTCGGCCACATCTACAAAAGTAGTTTCAATTCCAAACTTGGCAAGCTGGCCGGTCATCAAAGAATAAGTGCTGCCATAAATGCGGGTGTCGGCAATAATATGGTCGCCCTGCTTGACCACTGCCGCAATTGCCGCGAAAATCGCGCCCATCCCACTGCTGGCGGTATAAGCCGCTTCGCCCCGTTCCAATTTTGCCAAAACTTCTTCGAGAGCGGCCTGATTGGGGGTTCTGACCCTGTAATATACGAAACCTTCTTTAGCCCCGCCAATTACTTCGTCTACCGCTTCCAGACTGTCATAGCCGTATACGGTACTTTGGTAGATAGGTTGGGAAAGCGGGCGGGCGTTGACAGGCACTTCTAACTCTCCGGCGTGAACTGCCTGAGTGGTCAAACTGGCTACGCTTTTGCTTTGTGTTTCGGTCATTTTATTGAAACCCCCTCTTCTCTAATAAGCTAAAAATTTGTTATGGGCAGTGAAACTTAATTCTAATAATAACACAAGCCGCCCTCAAATGCGAGAGTTTTTGCATCAGAACACGAACATAAGAGCTTTTGAGAGTTGTTAGAGAAGAAGTTGTTAGTTGTTAGGGGGAGTAGGGTTGTCGGTGAGAAGTTGCGAGTTGCGAGTTGCGAGTTACAAGAAGGTTGCTGAGTTAGGAAGATAGAAAGCAAAACGGGGAGTTTTAGTGCGCTTTTAGCGTACTTCAGCCTTTTTAAACTGGGGTTTTAACCCCAGACTGTCTTGTAAATAGGGGTTGTCTCCCGGACATGGAATGTGCGGGCTAATAACATGAAAACGGGGCTAAAGCCGTTGGGTATTAGGTTGGATGCTATTAATTTAGCTCGGTTTCTGTAACTGATGCCTCCAGGCTTGTTTGATGCTGGTGGGTAGGGGCTGCCCTTCGACGTTATAGAATTCAAACAGCAAAAACCCCAGCGAAGTAGCGACATCTGCCCGACAACGACGCAGCCGATTCGGTTCACGAGCAATCGTTTTCCCAAATTGACGGCTTACCAGTTGAATCGGCGCACCAGCCTGTATCAAGCGACAGGCCCAATTCCGGGCGGACTGCTCATAATTCATTAGCTCGAAGCCTTCAACTTCTAGCAAATGTAGCGCGGCCTGCTCCAATGCTTCAAAATCTTTAAGCTCGTCCAACCATTTAGCCCTCTTAAACTCGAATTTCTCAGTTTGTACCAAAAATCTGTCTCTGAATGGTCTAGTTTTCATGATAATTTCTTGTCCCTTGAGTATGTGCTGCAACCTAATACTAAAACGATGCTTCAAAAGACCCAACCAGGATAAACCCTTTAACTAATTTAGCCATTCTGACTATTGTTCTTATAGTAACAGCTTAATATTAAAAACCTATGAATTTGCGATTACAAGTTCCTGCTAAATAAATTATAAAATGACCTATTCTGGCCTAAAAATAAAAGAATTTTAACAGGGCTTTTACAGCCTCTAAACCTGGAATAAATTTCGGGCTAAGTGCTGGAAAGTCTCTCTGGTTTGCCCCTGGTTTGCCCCTGTGCTATACTTTCGGAGTTAAAAGCGTTCTGCTTCAATATTTTTATCCCTGAACCTGAGTTTACTCAAGCAGAAAATATACGAGGAGAATAGAGCAAGTGACCAGGAGAGTAGTAATAACGGGCCTGGGGGCAATTACCCCGGTGGGCAATGACCCGCAGACAATGTGGGAAAATTTGATTAAGGGTCAAAGCGGGATAGATTATATTACCTCGTTTGATACAACTGGATTTAAAACCCGTTTTGGGGCAGAAGTAAAGGACTTTAAGCCCGAAGAGTATGGTATTGAGCGCAAAGAAGCTCGCCGGATGGATAAATACGCCCAGTATGCGATTGCCGCCAGTGGTCAGGCTTTGGCCGATGCCAAATTTGTGATTGACGATAGCAATTGCAACCGGGTTGGCGTAATTATCGGGAGCGGTATTGGTGGTATTGGCGTTTTGAGCGAACAATTCAAGGTGCTGCACGAAAAAGGGCCAACCCGAATTAATCCGTTTTTGGTGCCGATGATGATTGCGAATATGGCAAGCGGGCAAGTCGCGATTCAGTTTGGGGCGCGGGGTACTAATTTTTGCATAGTTTCGGCCTGTTCTACCGGGGCGCACGCTTTGGGCGAAGCGGCGGAAATTATCAAGCGGGGTGAGGCCGACGTAATGATTGCGGGTGGAAGCGAGGCTCCGCTTGTGCCAATTAGTGTAGCCGGGTTTAACGCCATGACCGCTCTTTCGACCCGTAACGATGAGCCGAAGCGGGCCAGTCGTCCTTTTGATGCCCAGCGTGATGGTTTTGTGATGGGCGAGGGGGCAGGCGTACTTATTCTGGAAGATTTGGAACACGCTTTAGGGCGCGGGGCGCGGATTTACGCTGAATTAACGGGCTATGGCAGTACCGACGATGCCAGCCACATTGTGCAGCCCGAAGAAACGGGCGAAGGGGCCAGCCGGGCTATGTCTTTGGCAATAGAACGGGCTGGATTAACGGTAGCCGACATTGATTATATCAACGCCCACGGTACCAGCACCCAGCTTAACGAAAAAGCAGAAACGGCGGCTATCAAGCGCACTTTTGGCAAGGCCGCTTATGAAGTTTCTATCAGCAGCACCAAATCTATGACCGGGCATTTATTAGGTGCGGCGGGTTCGGTAGAGGCGGTTATTTGTATAAAAGCGATTGAGAATGGTACAATTCCGCCTACTATTAATTATGAACAGCCCGACCCGAATTGTGACCTTGATATAACTCCCAATACCGCCCGTAAAAAAGTTGTCCGTAACGCTATGTCCAATTCCTTTGGCTTTGGCGGTCACAACGTTTCGCTCATCCTGAGCCGATATAAATAACAATTTAGAAAAGGGTTTAGCGTCCAATCGCCCTGAAATGAATTTCGGGCTAGGTAACGCGAAGTTGGTTCAAACCAACTGTTACAGACTTGGCCTTTACTTGAATTAGAATTTATCCCACAA
>JBBQGP010000145.1:0-14361 GCA_038323095.1 Chloroflexia bacterium
CGCTTTATTTATGTTGCCGCTTTGGGCGTAGCAATTTTGGCCGGGTTTGGCGTGGCCGCTTTGCAAAATCGTTTCAAACTTTTCAGCTTGCCAAAAATAGCCGCTCTGACCATTGGGCTAAGTGCCTTGCTTTGTCTGGAATACGCCAGTGACGTTTCGGTAAATGAAAGTAACATTTTGCGGGCTGATGCCCCTCCCGCTTCAAAATGGCTGGCAGCCCATCCCGGCCCATCGCTAAATGTTCCCCTCAGTGGCAGCGACAACAGCAATCTTTTTTACCAGTATTGGACGCGGGAGGCGTGGTCGCCGATTATGAACGGCTTTAGCGGTTTTATGCCGCCCGCCTACGATGCCCTGAAAGCGGCGGTCAATGCTGATGGCTTTTCGCCTCGTATTATCAGCTTGTTGCAAGGGCTGGAAGTGCGCTATATTGTGGTAGATAGCGAGGATGATACGCTCAGGCCGCGTTGGAATAAGCTCAAAAACCAGCTTGAACAGGCTGGAAGCGAGGCCGCCCGTTTTGGTGGTACTTATATTTACGCCCTCAAGCAAGACGATTGGTTGCGCCGCCTGAATCTGACTCCTGATAAAGCTCTGGAATTTATCGAATATCGCCGCAACGACTCACCTTTACTAGAATTGATTGCTTATTATACTCAACGCACTAACCTGAGCAAGCGCGAAAACCTTTTTGGCAATATTCGGATAGCTTTCCGCCAGCTTCCGGCCCTGCCCGCCAACCAGCCCGCCGATATGCTTTTCCTGCAAGCCGGAGAAGACCCGGTTTTGTACGGTTTTCGAGCCGAAGATAAAATTTTGGGAAATACCTTGCTAGAAGTTTACAAGCGCAGCCCCAAACTTTTGGCCCGTTCCGATTTCGGGGCGAGTAGCGGGCTGACCGGGCCAACCACAGTCCGCGCCAGGTCTAACGCTGCCCTCGAATTTTCAAATGAACTTCGCCCGCGTCCCGGCCTGCTAAAAGAGCAATATCTGCGCCTGACTTTTGCCGCGCTCAAACCGCAAACAGTTACCATAAACAATGGGGTTAGTGGTGGGCTAACTTTAGGGCTTGAGCCAGGAGTATCTACAGTTGAATTTCCGGCGGGGGAAGACAGCGTTTTCAAGCTGGAAGCGGGCGAAGTACGTCTACTAATTGCTGAATTATGGCAAGGCGTACCCGCTCAGTCCGGCAAGCTAAATTTGCGTCAGGATATTGTTTTGCTGGAAGCGCAGGGTTTGCGGGAAGCCGAAAACGGCCTGGCCCGCCTCAAGGTTGTGCCACGCGGCGGGTCGGGCGAGTACACCGCGACGCTTGACATTTATAACTATCCCTGGGGGACGCATCCGAACGGGCATTACGGCTATTGGTCTGTTCCGCTCAAAGGCAATAGCGAAACCAATTTAGAATACAAACTGGATTTAACCCAAAAATCGGTCACAACCCGGCTGAACGGCAGCGATATACCTAATTTCCCGCCCGACCCAAAACAGTTTGACATAACTAAATATGGCAAGTTCGGCGACTTCCGGGCCTCCTTCAACCTCTACGCTGGTGACAAGCTAATCGGGTCGGTGCGCCTTTTCGATTTCACAATCTACGCTCAAGGCGACAAAAACCGGGCTGAAAACCGCCGCATCGGAGCATTTACCGGGTATAATACTAACCTGATAATGCTGGTATTGCCGCCCGGAAAGTGAAGAATAAGAATTTGGATAAATTTATGCTGGAACAAACAAGACAAACTGTAGCTGAACAAAGAGGATACCTGGTTAAATCTACGGAGGAAGCTCGACAAATAGGCACTTTGTGGCTGACGCAAATTGAACTGGTAAACGCGGTTGATTTTGGCTTGCCCGAAGTAGACGACAGGTATCATTTCTGGCGTGTTCCTCTTATTCGTAAGGGAGCGGCAGAACGTCTTGGAGAAATTGTTATAGATGCACGTACCAGTTTAATTCAGGAACAGCAAACTACCTCAGCCACTATATTGGAAGCTCGTCTTTTGGGTCGTAGCGATGAATACAAGAAACAAGGCCCAAAGCACAAAGTTTATCCCAAAATTTCAGCTTTGAGAAACAGTATCGCCTGTGGAGATAGCGAGCTAATCTTGAACGAAGAATTACCGGCTGAATCAGTAGATTTGATTTTTACTTCGCCACCCTACTTTAACGCCAAACCAGAGTATACCGATTATCTTGATTATGAGGATTATCTTTTGAAATTAAGAAAGGTAATCAAAGCTTCTCATCGAATATTGCAGGAGGGCCGTTTCTTTGTAATTAATGTTTCGCCTGTTTTGATTCGGCGGGAAAACCGCACGAAGGCTTCACGCCGCATAGCCGTACCGTTTGACCTTCACAGAATTTTTATTGAAGAAGGGTTTGATTTTATTGATGATATTATCTGGGTAAAACCTGAAGGGGCAGGCTGGGCCACCGGGCGTGGGCGGCGTTTCGCAGCTGACCGACATCCCTTGCAGTATAAAGCCGTTCCTGTGACCGAATATATTCTAGTGTATCGCAAGCACAGCCAGCACTTGATTGACTGGCATATTCGATTTCATCCCGACCAGCAAGCGGTTAAGGATTCAAAGATTGCCGAAAATTATGAAGTTACAAATATTTGGCGGATAAAGCCAACTTATGATAGTCGTCATCCAGCAATTTTTCCGCTAGAATTGGCCGAAAAAGTTATCAAATATTACTCGTTCAAAAATGATGTAGTTTTAGACCCTTTCGCCGGGATTGGAACAACTGGCAAGGCTGCCGTTAAACTAAACCGCCGTTTTGTATTAATTGAGCAAGAACCAAAATACGCTCAAATAATTCTGGATGAAGCAAAACTTTGGCTGGGCGAAAAAGCCAAAGATATTCTAACCCTTAATCTACCGTATTCGACAGTAAAAGAGCCAGTTGATTTCACTTATAGTGATTTTCAAGATAAGCCAACCAATGAACAACTACGTTTATTTGAGAAGTAAGAATTATGCCACAATTAACCGATTATTTAACAGAATCAGCCCAACAATTATTAGTCTCGCAAGGCCCGACTTTGGTTAAACAAATTGGACTTGATGTAGTCAGGTCGGTAGTCACCGATGTTTTGCTCGGTAAAAATATCAGGTCATCTACCGAAATGCTAACCCGAAAAAGAATTGGTTTGATTAATTTGTCACTGGTCAATTTTTTCGTACAAGCTCAGTCACAGGGATATTCTATAAATAGTTTGCTTGACGCGGCTGCCACCAATCTCAAAAATCCTTCAAAAGGTCAGAAAAAGGCTGAACGTTGGCTAAACCAGTGGTTACTCGGGCTGGGACATCCGGCTTTGTATGGCTTGCTGCTGGTGGCTCTGCTGCTGTTCGGGTTGGCCTGGCAAGTTGGGTTTTCGTACAAAATAGCGCAGGATAGCCAGTGGAATTTGGATGAGCCTTTTGTAAAGAATTTTAACAGCGTCGAACTTACCCCCAAAGACCAACCTGAGCCGTTTTTTTATCGCTGGTCGAAGGGCGAGGGGCGCGTTCTCTTTCCTGGCATTGGCAAGCACGCTTATAGCGTCAAGCTAAAACTGGCGGGGAGCGCGAACCCTGCGCCGGATTACAAGCTTTACGCTAACCAAACTTTAATAACGAGCGGGCGGCTTGAGCCGGGTCTAAAAGAATACGTTTTTGAAATCCCGGCGGAGGCGATAGCGGGCAAAAATGGCGATTTGGAAATTCGGGTCGAAATGCCTGTATTCCAGCCAAAGGGCGATTCTCGTGAGCTTGGCTTTGTCTTTGTTGGGGCAGAAGTTCAGGCTTCCGGCAATGGGGCGACCTTGCCGCCACCTTTGCAGCTTGGTTATTTGCTGGGCGTGGTTGGGCTGGTATATTTAATTTGCGGGCGGGCCGGGTTTGGAGGTTGGTCGGCGGGGGGTGTAGCCGGATTCTTTGCGGCGGTGCTGGCTTATGTAATCGCTACACCGGGAGCGCGTATCTGGCTGACGATTTTTTCCCAGCAATTGGTTTTTGCCTTCGGATTGGCTCTTTTCTTTATTGTGCTGGCCGATATACCAATGCGGCGGGTCTGGGGCGAGAAGCGCGGCGAACGGGCCTGGGTGCTGGCAATCTTCGGGTTGGGGCTGGCCCTAAAGCTTGCCGGGTTGCTGCATCCCCAAATTCGGGTTATCGATATTGGTTTTCACCTGAATAATTTTATCGCTTTATGGCAAAACGCCGAGTGGTTTCGCAAAATTCAATCGGCGGAGTGGGGCGGGAATTACACCTATTACCCGCCAACCACCTACGTTTTTGCCGGGTTGTTCCAGTGGCTTTTTACCGACAAAATCCTGTTACTTAAAATCTGGATGGTCGTTGCCGAGAGTTCGCGGGCTTTGCTAATTTATTATCTGGTGAAGCGGGCGACGGGCGATGGGCGGGCGGGCGTAATCAGTGCCTTTTTAATGGCGGTGCTGCCAGTAGGCGTAATTTCGGTATCTTTTGGGCAGGTTGCCAATCTTTTCGGGGAATGGCTGATGCTGGCGACTTTATGCCTGATAATCGGCAAATTCGAGAAATTAAATCGCCCGCCTTACTTTATTGCCCTGACTTTGCTAATGCTGGCAAATTTTGTGCAGCATCCCGGCGTAATTTTACTTTCAGGCACAGCCTTTTTGCTGATAATCATCTTTATGCGCTTTAGTTCTGCCGGGCGGCGGGGCTGGATGCCACTTTTGCTGGCTTTTGGGTTGGCAATCGGTTTATCCTTCGCCCTTTATCACTGGAAAACCACCCAAGAAATGATACCCCAATTTCTTAATCGTGGTTCATCCACTGCGCCGGTAAAATGTGGTGGCCCTGGCTGGCGGGTTGGCGGGTCGCTGGATGACCGACGTTTGGGCCTGATTGTACCCTGTGAACGAGTGCAAACCGTCCCGGCTTTGCTAATCGAAGGTTCAAAAGGATTTCTGCGGGAAGCCCAGGTTTATTTTGCCTTGTTCCCGGCAGTTTTCGCTTTGTTTGGGTTTAGCTGGTTATGGTCCGCATCCCGCATTCGTAAAAATAGTATAATAGACCAAAAAGAGCGTGAGGCCCGCCGGAGACTTTTCTGGATAATGGCGGCCTGGCTGCTGACGGGGCTATTTTTTGCGCTGGTGGGACTAACCCTGAATTTGTATGTGCGCTACTCCTTGTTTTTACTGCCGTTTGTAGCGATTTGTGCCGGGTTGTTTCTGGCCCACATCTGGCGGCGCACCAACTGGGCCGGAATGGGGCTGACGCTGGCGATAGGAGCGTATCTGCTGATTACGACGCTGGCGATGTATTATGACCGCATTATTTATTATGGACACGGAGGAGCGGGGTGAGCCTGACAAGGCGACGCAGTGCCAGCCTGGGCTGCCTGACATTAATCGCGGTTTTCTTTTTTGCGGTAATTGCCTTTGGGCTGGCGTATCAAGCCAAACCGGGTTACTCGATTGATGTTGGCACGCGCCTGGATGAAGCTTATTTGGCAGATTGGCGCACCAAAGAACCCGCCGAAAAAGAGCGGCTCAAGCCTGATTGGGACGGATTCAGCTACCGTTTTACCAATGCCGAAAGCAAAATTGATTTACCCGGCCTGGGTTCGCAACCCCTGAGCGTGACTATGCGGGTCATGCCTTCGCTCAATCCAAATCCCTCGCTAAAAGTTATTGTTAATGAAAAATACCAGGTTCCCGACCAATATTTGAAAATTTCGCCGGGTGAGGTTTTTCAGGAAATAACTTTCCCCATTCCGCCCAATGCTTTTGCCGATGGCAATTTGCATCTGAAATTGCTTACTCCTACCTGGAAGCCCGCCGACGTTATTAAGGGTAGCACTGACAAGCGCGAATTGGGTTTACTGGTGGATTGGGTGAAAATTGAGCCTAATATTGCGATAAGTACCGGCCTGATTCGTCCTCCTAACGATATTTTTATCCCGCTGGTTATCAGTTCCCTGCTGGTTTTGCTGATTTTCTTTGCGATTGGCTTGCCCCCGCTTTACGCCTTGCTGGGTAGTGGACTTGCGATTGGCGGGGTTAGCTACTGGCTGGTTTTCGACAGGCTCAATTTAACCGAGCTAATTTCCAAAGATTTCATCCGAAGTTTGTTCTTTATTTGGGTAGCCGTCTACCTTGCGGCAGAATTTGGGCCAAAGCTTTACCGGGCAGTTGGCATAGCGGTAAACCGGCGTGAAGCGGGTTGGCTGGCCGGGTTTTTCCTGCTGAATCTGGTGCTGCTGCTTGGGGTAGCCCTGCACCCGCAGTTTACCTCCAGCGATTTGGGGTTAAATATTCACTTGCTGCAAAAAGCCCAGGCCGGACAGCTAATTTTCCCGCAACAACTCCCTACCGGGCAACTTGCGCCCTACCCGCCTGCTTATTACTACTTGCTGTTGCCCTTTACCAGCCTGACGGGTGGTGATGACGCGCCAATTGGTGCGCTGATAAAAATTGCCAGTGCGCTTTTGCAAGCCAGCGAAATTTTCTTTGTATTTTATCTTTCGGCTTTGCTTCGCCGACCTCTGGCCGAACTTGCCCACCGCGAATGGGATGCCGGGACGAATTGGGCCGGATTATGCGCGGCGGCCTTTTACACCGTTTGCAAATATCCTTATTATATTTTCTCGCAGGGCAATCACGCCAATTTGTTTGGCTTATGGGCTTTGCTGTTGTTTGTGTGCATTACTGTCGGCACCTTAACTTATTTGCGCGATTTGCCTTTTACCCGAATTCCTGCCGCCCGCCCTGATGTTTTATCCCAGCCTGTTCGGGTAACGCGCCGCTTTGAAGCTTCTTCGGTAGCTCTTTATGAAGCCGAAGGCGGCAAAGTATTCGCCAGCCCAAATTACATCAAGGAAGAACAGAAAGAAATTCAGCCGCCTTTGTCCAAACGTTATTTTGACCGCCTGCTAATTTTCTGGCGGCAGAGCGTTTGGCCGATACTGGCGGTTACGTTGCGCTATCTTGTGCCACTGGCCTTGCTGTTACTGGTTTTTCTGGCGCACTACGGTACTTTTTTGTTTGCCAATGTTTTTATGCTCGGCTATGTCGCCTTGCTGGGCTTGCTTGGCGGTAAGGCTGGACGGCGCGATGCGTTGTATTTGCTGCTGTGTTATATTGCCACCCTGTTGCTTTCTTTTTTACTTTATTATAATAACGTAGCCGATTTGTTGAGCGCACCGGGTGCAAAATCCAAAACCGATTTGTCCGCCGAGGCTCTGGGGTTAGCCCTTCGCAAATTTTGGAGCGACTTAGTTTTTCAGTTTGGCCTAATAATAGTGCTGGCGGCAATCGGCGGCATCGCTTTATGGCTAATCCGACCCAACTGGACAAATTTCTTTCGCCATTTAAGCCCGGTGGCAGGTGCGCTACTTTCGCTTACCGCCGCGACCATGATTTTCGCCCTGCTCAATTATGTAATTGGCGAAAATCGCTTTCAGCTTTACCTTTTGCCCTTAGTTTCGCTGGCGGCAGGCGCGTTTTTTGGCCGTATCTGGCAGACTGGCTGGGCTGGAATACTGGCGGTAAGCGCGGTTTTCCTGTTCCAACTGCTTGAAGTAATCGCCTTCTGGCTCTACCGTATTACCTACTATTTTTGAGTTCTGTTTTTAAATTCTACTTATTATCCCGGATAAAAAGCAGCTTTAACTTACTTTTGCTGGGGCAAGAGTACCAGTTTGCCGACGGTTTGGCGGCTTTCGAGAGCAGTATGGGCCTGAGCTGCTTCGGAAAGCGGGAAAGAGTGTTCGACTACCAGCTTTACCTTGCCCTCACCAATCCAGCCCAACAGTTCGGCCATTCGTTCGGCGTAAACTTTGGGGCGCATAATAGTATTGACCAACCAATAGCCCGTCACGGTTTGATTGCGTTGCATTAACTGTATCGGGTTAAGGCTGGGAATTTGATTGCTGGCTGCTCCAAAAACTACCATCCGGCCAAAAGGAGCAAGGCATTTAAGGTTTTGGTTAAACACTTCGCCGCCAACCATCTCCAAAATAACATCTGCCCCTTTGCCTCCCGTCTGTTCCCGTACTTGTTTAGCCCAATCCGCCTCGTTATAGTTTATAGTAACGTCTGCCCCCAATGATTTAGCCAATTCCAGCTTGGCGGCAGTGCTGGCGGTAGCAATAACTTTGCCCGCCCCCATAATTTTGGCAAGCTGTACCGAAAAAACCCCTACGCCGCCCGCTGCCGCGTGTACCAGCACGCTTTCACCCGTTTTGAGTTGGCCGGATTCTTTTAGAACGTCGTAAGCAGTAATGCCCTGTACCGGGATGGTAGTCGCTTCGGCAAACCCCAAATTGTCGGGGATAGGGAAAAGTTGCCGGGCTGGAAGAACTGCATATTCGGCATAAGCTCCCGTATTGGCAATTGCCAGAACGCGCTGCCCAATTTGCAAATTTTGTACTTCCGGGCCGATTTCTTCGATTGTTCCGGCAATTTCGCCGCCCAAAACATAGGGAACGGGCGTATTTTCAAGATAGTTATTGCGTCGCCGCATCGTGTCAGCATAATTTAGCCCCACCGCCTCAATTTTAACCAGCACTTGCCCTGCACCGGGGACAGGCCGTTCTTCATCCTCGTATTTCAATACGTTGGGGTCGCCGTATTCGTGAAATCGGATAACCTTCATAGTAGTCATGCTTTAGCTCCTTCGCTCGTTTTTGAGATACACTGACAAAGGTTTTTGGTTTGCTTTTTCCAAATAAAGTTCAGCCAGGCTGTACCAGCTTTATTAATTCAAGAACAAAAAACCCGGCTAAACCGGGTTCATTGCTAATCTACAAAAACTTAAAATTCGATACGTTGGCGAGCAGCCTCTACCAGCGAATTAAACTGGGGTATTCCGCCCCGTAATCGTAAGGTGCGGACGGTGACAATTGCTATGGCGGTGAATAATACCAGGAAAACCAGCCCAATCAAGCTGAATGTCCATAATACCGGGTCATTCAAAATCACCAGCAAGGCCGCCAGCATTAAGGCCGTACCCGCATCGGTGATGATAAGATAAATTATGCCGAAACGAAAGAGACTGGGCCGGAGAATGCCAAAGCAGAAGGCCAAAATCGTAAATAATACCCCTAGCCCCGCTATCCACGCCCCGGCTACAGCAACGGCGGCCCATGCGCTGGTATCCATGCTCAAACTCCTTATTCGCTAACTTTTATCAGATTTAGAAACAGTTTTTCAGCTTCAAGTTTAACATTTTTTTTGGCTCAATCCTGTAGCAAGTGCTACATTGGTATTCTGGCGGTGATTGTACCGCCAAAGTTTTTCTGTTTCTGTTTGAATTGCGCCCATTTCCACTAATAACTATAATGAAGCAACTTGTAGCTTTTTACTGTCCGTAACCAATCGCAAGGCTGGTATAAAAGAAAATGCCTGAAGTTGAAACTGAAAGTCATGCCGATTTGGTGGAAACTGCCCGCCGCTTTTTCGAGCTACAAACAATCGCAATGAGCGCAACTGTGCCGGGTAGTATCGAGAAGTTTCTGGAATGTTTCGCCGATGATTTGGTTTGGCGTTTCCCGCTTGGCGCGTATGCTGGAACGCATCAGGCCAAAGCTTCTTTTGAAGAATTCTTTCGCTATGCCTGCAATTATTTCTCTAGCGGCCTGACTTTTCAGCTTGACCACGTTTTGAGCGATGGCAAAGATACCGTGGCCTTTGAATTCCGCGACGAAGAGCTGAACAAAGATAATGCGCCCTACAAAGCCAACGTGGTTATTTCCTATACTTTACATAATAACAAAATAATCGGCTATCGCGAATATTTCGGTTAGCAAAGCCACATTTTAAGCAAAGACCCAAAGTTTTTAGAACTCAAAATCCAAAATTTAGAACTCAAAATTCTTGAAAGAGGTGAAGGGATGGCGGACGAGCAGACCAGAGAACAGTATCGGAAGGCCGGGATAGGGGAGCGGGCCGGGTTTGGGGAGCGTCCGGCTTTGCTGATTGTAGATTTTTGTCTGGGCATGACCTCGCTGGATTCGCCGCTTGGAGCAGATATGAGCGCGGCGATTGCGGCAACGGCAGAATTACAGGCGGTTTTCCGGGAAAAAAATTTGCCAGTAATTTACACGACGGTGCAATATGCCAAAGGTTGCAAGGACGGCGGAGCCTTTATCAAGAAGATTCCGGCTTTGCGCTTGTTTGAAATTGGGAACGGCCCGTGGAGCGAAATAGACTCGCGCTTACCACCCCGCGAAGATGAGCCAATTATCAATAAACGGTTTGCCAGTGCTTTTGCCGGAACAAATCTTGCCTCTTTGCTTACGGCGGAAAAAGTTGATACGGTTGTGGTGACGGGTAGTACCACCAGTGGCTGTGTGCGGGCTTCGGCTCTGGATGCGCTCCAAAACGGGTTCACCGTGATTGTACCGCGTGAGTGTGTGGCAGACCGGGCGCAAGGGCCACACGAAGCCAACCTTTTTGACCTTAACGCCAAATATGCCGATGTTATTAGTTTGTCAGAAACCCTGGAGTATTTGCGAAGTCATGAACGGTGAGATTGCAACCGAATACCCGGAATTAAGCGGGACGCAAGCTGAATTTGAAGCTTTTGTGCAAGCGATAGACCCGAAGAAACGAGTGGTTATTTTATGTGATGGTGATGTCGATGGGCTGGGCGCGGCAACGGTACTTTATCACTTTTTGCAAAAAGGCAATTTTGCCCAAAACCAGCTAGTCGTCACCCAACCGGGCAAAGGTGAAAACGCTTTTAGTGCCACCACCGGGCAGAAAGTGGCCGCCCTTGAGCCAATTGCTTTGTTTGTGCTGGATTTGGGTATTCGTGACCAGGAAATTGTGCCGGGTGTGCCGACTTTGTTTATTGACCACCACCGCCCCGAAGGTGAGCCGCCTAATTCAGTAGTGCTGACAGGCTACAAGTGGCAACCTGTCCCGACTTCCAGCCTGCTAACTTTTCTGATTTGTAACAAAAATGGGGTGGTTAGCTCTAAAGCTTGGGTGGCAGCAATTGGCAATCTAGGTGATTTAGGGCCGGAGCAAGCCGAAATGCAAGCCGCGATTAAGGAACAGAAGCAGAAATGGCTACGCGAAGCAACTTCCCTGCTCAATGCCGCCAAGCGTTCGAGTAGCCCGGACGAAGGTTGTGCGGCGGCTTTCCGGGCCTTAAACTCAGCCACTACCGCCCGCGAACTGGTGGAAGGCGATTCCCCTGATTTAACTTTGCTGCGCGAACTTAAAAGCGAAGTACAAACCGAATTGGAACAAGCCCGCCGCGCTGCCCCCAAATTCAGCAAAACCGAAAAAGTGGCGATTGTGCGCTTTGACAGTCCGGCCCGAATTCATCCCCTGATAGCCCAAAGTTGGCGCGGGCGGCTCAAGGATTACGTGGTGCTGGCGGCCAATGGTGGGTACTTGCCCGGTAAAGTGGCTTTTAGCGCACGCACTAATTTAGATGTGAATTTACTCGATTTTCTGCGCGATAAATCTCCCGGTCTGGAAGACGAAGAATCAGAATACGCCCACGGCCACGATAAAGCCACCGGCGGCGTTATTTCCGACCACAACTGGCATCGCCTAACATCTGCCCTCGGCTTTAGCTAACAAGCTTGTTTATGCAAACCTCCAAAAAATGGCCTCCCTTTTTTTGATAGTCTGTACATAGACTTTTTTTCGTTTGAGCAATAAACTAACACTTAATAAGAACACGCTCTACATTTTTAGTCCAAGCCAAAACAAAAGCGAATTTCACGGTAGTAGAAATTTCAAGTAAAAATTGTAAATGAAAACAGCAAGAATTTGACGGTTTGATTACTGAATTCTAAAGCCATTTTGCAATTGATTGGGAACTACTGAAAGGTTTGGTTATTCCTCGAAAAGTTATTACGTTTGTGCTTAGTTCAGTGAAGAAATAAGCCCGGTTGAAGAATATATAAAGTGCTTTGACAAAAGGGAGGATTTAAGGAAAATGCCCAATTTGGCAGTGTTCATGCAAACAACAACGCCGACCCCACCCAAAATTGATACGGGGGATACGGCCTGGATTTTGGTCGCCACCGCGCTGGTTATGCTTATGACCCCGGCTCTCGGCTTTTTTTACGGCGGTTTGGTACGTCGTAAGAACGTGCTTTCCACAATTATGCACAGCTTTTTTGCGCTGGGCGTAGTGAGCGTGGTTTGGGCCTTGTGGGGCTACAGTCTGGCTTTCGGCCCGACAGTAGGCGGCGCAGGTATTATTGGCGGGCTGGATTGGTTTGGCTTGAACGGAGTAACCGGGATTGATACTAGCTACGCTCCGACTATTCCTCATCAGCTTTTCATGATGTTCCAGATGATGTTTGCGGTTATTACCCCCGCGCTGATTACCGGGGCTTTTGCCGAACGCAAACGCTTTAAAGCTTATGCCCTGTTCCTGGTTTTATGGATTACGCTGGTTTACGCCCCGATTGCCCACTGGGTATGGAGCGGTGAAGGCGGTACGCTGGGCTGGATTCGCGCTCTGGGTGCGCTGGACTTTGCCGGCGGTACGGTAGTCCATATTTCTTCGGGCGTGGCGGCTTTGGTCGCGGCTCTGGTATTGGGCAAACGGCTTGGCTACGGCAAAGACCAGATGGAAGCCCACGACGTACCAATGGTAGTGTTGGGTGCTGGCTTGCTCTGGTTCGGCTGGTTCGGTTTTAATGCCGGAAGTGCCTTATCTTCGGGCGATTTGGCAGTAAACGCCTTTACCGTAACTCACCTTTCGGCAGCAATGGCGGCGATTACCTGGACGACCTTGAGCTGGATTCGACAGGGTGCGCCGAGCGTATTGGGCGCGGCGGCTGGTTCTGTGGCTGGTTTGGTCGCAATTACTCCGGCCAGTGGTTTTGTAAATCCGCAGGGTGCGCTAATCATCGGGTTTGGAGCGGGCGCAATTTGCTACTTTGGAGTAGTCCTCAAAAGCAAGCTTGGCTTTGACGATGCGCTGGACGTATTCGCGGTTCACGGTCTGGGCGGTATCTGGGGTGCGCTGGCAACTGGCCTTTTTGCCACCAAAACCGTCAACTCGGCGGGCGCGGACGGCTTGTTCTACGGCAACCCAATTCAACTGTGGTATCAGTTCGTTGGAGTAGCTGCTTCCTTTATCTGGAGCGGTACGATTACCTTTGTTATCCTCAAGTTGCTGGATGTAACGGTAGGGTTGCGGGTAACGGACAAGGAAGAAACCCGTGGTCTGGATACAATGTTGCACGGCGAAGAAGCCTATCAATCCTAAAAATAAGGTTCGGTGGGTAGCTTTCGGGCTACCCTGTCAAAGTTACTAATGTGTTAGCAGGTTTATAAGTTAGTACAAAATAGGAGAATTACAAAAATGGAAATCCTTTGTCTGGTTTTGTTTCTTGCGCTGGTAGTTACCTGGGCAATTATGCCAACTTCCAGCAAAACTGCGGCAGAAGGCGGTTACGAACTTAGCTCCATCGGTGACGAAGTTGGAGCGGCCAAAACCGCCGTCTAGTTTTGTACCAGCAGTAAGCCCGGAATAAACTTTATTTCCGGGCCTTACCTCGAATAGATGGGGCCGGAGATATAAACTGGATTTTAGCCTCTATCCCTCCTTATCTCCCTCCTGGAATGTGGCTCTGGCAGTTTGTCCGGGCCATATTCAGCCACAAATAGTCAGGAAGAAGCGCCATGGCTTTTTTTGTACGTCCGCTAACCCAGCACGAGGAAAGAGTTATCCGCGAACTAAGCGAAAGCTACCGCAATGACCCGGCAGTTGTTAAACGCTTTCAAATTGTGTTACTTTCGCACCGCCGCATGAAAAGTGGAGAAATTGCCCGCCAGCTTCAAATTACCCCTTCTACCATTGTTCATTGGATAAAACGCTTCAACCAGCTTGGCCTCAGCTGTTTTGAGCAAAGCCTTTCGCGCGAGCCTACCCCTTTTGCCGCTTTGCCCGACGAAGCCCCCACCCTCCTAAATTGACAAATAACCCCAAATTGGCGCACAATATAATATCTTGGGAACAAACCTTGCTGTGAAAAGTGCAAGGTTTTTGACTTAACGGGCAAGACGGTGAATTCTAAAAGGAGGGGGAGTAATTGACTACTCAGGGGGCGATAAATCTGGGTGATTTTACCCACGATTGGGAAGAAGAGCAGGATAGCAAGCGGGTCGCCGAACTAATTCAGGCCTATAACGAACGCTACGGGGTCGCGCCAGATTTTGTAGCACGTGCGCCAGGTCGAATTAATTTGATTGGTGAGCATACCGATTACAATGGCGGCTTTGTTTTGCCCGTAGCTATCAATCGTACCATGCTTATCGCGGCGCGGGCTGTAACCCTGCCGGGACGACAACTTGAGCTTTGCTCCCGCGATTATGATGCCGGGATTTCTCTTAGCCTTGAC
>JBBQGP010000146.1:0-14154 GCA_038323095.1 Chloroflexia bacterium
CTCCGTCAAAAAGTATCGAATCAAGCCCACCATCGTTGCGGTTATTGCCTTACCTCAGAAACAATTGTCGGCACTCTAATGGAAATTGACCATATTGTACCTAAATCTTTTGGGGGGCTTACTGAAGGTAAAATTGTTGGATTGTTTAATCCCCGTACTCAAGATTGGAACGAACATTTTAATTGGACGGTTGCAGGAGATGAAATAATAGGTAAAACTCCGATAGAACGTGCCACTGTAATTACACTTGAATTAAACCGTGAGGAATTAATACGAGCAAGACAGTTGTGTATAATAGCTGGTTGGCACCCGCCAAAGGATTAAAATTAAGCTGTAAGTTACAGGCTTACAGCTTATACGTTACCCTTTACTGTCCTTATACTTATACCTTGATACTAATTGTTATCTCCTGCGTCTGGCTCTTTGTAATTCGATTGGTCGAGGATTTTCAGGACATCGTCGCGCAGTTTGGGCAAAGATGCGCCCATATTTCTCAATATGCCCGAAGCTATTCCTTCGCCTTCGCTAACCAGGCCCAGCAAAAGATGCTCTGTGCCGATATAAGGGTGTCCGAGTCTACGGGCTTCCTCTACCGCTAGTTCAACAACTTTTTTGCTGCGTGGAGTCAGGCCGATTTCCCCAGTTACCGGCTTGTCAGCACGCTGTATGATTTGTAATACCACCTCACGTACTTTGTTCAGTTCAATGCCTTCTCTTTTAAGGACAATTCCGGCGACACCCCCACTTTCGCGGACAAGACCGAGCAAAAGATGCTCCGTCCCGATATAGTTATGCTTGAGCCTTTGGGCTTCTTCCTGAGCCAATGTCAGCACTTTTCGCGCTCTTTCGGTAAATCTCTCAAAATCTATTGCCATGTTAGTTTCTCCTTTTGGGTTTAGTTGATGCTTTCGGTTCACTATCCGCCGCAGCGGAGTCAGCATCCGCCGCATCCTGTCCCAAGTAATCACTTATTTTGCTCCTTTTCTGGACGGCCTTTTTTAGTTCAGCCGGATAAATGGCGCGGGCGTTAATGCGCCGGAACTCCTCCCGCATTTGCTCCAAATCAGGCAATTGGCCCGGCAATTCGGTGATAACCCCGCGCATTTGCTGCAACCCGGCGTAAAAATTCTGGCAGCCCTCACATTCCCGCAAATGTTGCTCGACTATTCGGGTTTCTTCGGGCGTGGTGCAATTGTCCTGATAGCTGGAAATTAGCGGCCCAAGATGGGGATGCGGTTCGCCCAGCGTGATACGGGTACGAATACTCATAATTACGCCCCTCCCTTCTCTTGAATCGCCGCTTCTTTGAGATAAGCCGCGCTAAAAGCTTTTTTGGCCCGGTATAATCGTTTTTTCAAATTTTCTTTGGAAACTCCTAAAATCTGGCAAAGCTCATCCAGGCTAAAGCCTTCCCGCCAGTGCAGCAGCAAGGCGGCGGCGTAATCTGGCTTGATAGCGGCCAGCGCGTGTTCCACCATTTCGGTTTCAGCATAGCAATTTTCAAAGCTGGTTGGGTCGGGCCGTTCCGAAGTATTATCACCAAAGGGCAGAATTCGTTTCCAGCGCAGCAAGCGGGCCGAACTGTGGGCCGTATTGGTAGCGATTTTGTAAAGCCAGGGGCGCGGCTTTAAGTCGGGCCGGGTCTGGGGCAAAGCCTTGAAAGCTTTCACAAAAGTCTCCTGCACTAAATCGCTGGCTGCTTCTTTATCGCCACAAAGCCGGGTCAAATATAGTCGCAAGGCGGGGGCGTAGGCGTAATAAAGCCGCTCGAATTCCAGCGCGTCCTGCCGCCTCAACGCTTCGCAATTAAATTGGTTATCACTTTCCCACAAAGCTAATCTCCTTTGGATATTCGCTTGCCTTACATTTAGTATAACGCTGAAAATTGGGGGAAAGAGGACACTTTCAAAAATGGAAAAATTAGCCCGAAAGGAATATAATATAGCTATAAGCCGATGTCCGTAGATTAGTAGCGCAAAGTAAGCAAGTTAGAAAGTGGAAAAGTAATGCTGAACCAGAATGAAGCCAGCTTGATTGAACGTGAACGAGAGCGAATTTTTCTACAGGGCGCACTTGATGCCTTGCGTAGCGGCAATCCGAACGCCCCGCAAGCTATTTTTATCACCGGGGCGGAAGGGACGGGCCGCAGTTCGCTTTTGGCTTTTCTGGCCCGGCAAGCCCGTCATAGTATCCAGCTCCGGTCTCTGGCTTTTCGCTGGCCGCCTAGCGGGGGTCGGAGTGGGGTTAGCGTTTTGAATTATTTGCTGGGCAAGGACGAATTTAGCCCGCTTTATCCTTATCTCGAAAACTTTCGTGAGTATCTGGAACGAGCCAAAGCTCTCGAAACGCGCATCGAACAAATCCAGCTTTCACTTGGCCTACCCGATTTGAAGAAAATGGCTTGGGGCGAAACACCCGACCCGGCTCGATTTCGCACTGTTCAGGCTTTGCCGCCCGCCGCCCTGCATTTTATCTTGCGTCGCCTTTATACCCTTTACACTCCAAACCAGTTAAGCGAACAGGCGGCAGCTTTTTTCAAGACCGGGCTGGAACATATTATCCAGCTTAACGCGACCAATCTGGGGCAATTGCGGGCTTTTGTAGACGAAGAATTGCGCCCGCGCTTTAACGACCAGGAATGGGATTTTTACCTCAAGCCGGAGGAAACGCTGGCCCGTACTTTGGCCGAGGCGATTAACGCTTATGTGCTACGTGACCGCCCTTTGCTGCTGTGCTTCGATGATTATCATCCCGGCGAAAATGACCGTTTGCTAAAGCTGGTAATAGAAGAAACTAAAAATGTGCTGTGGGTTTTTACGGCAAACCAACGCCCTAATTGGGCCGAAAGAATAGAGCGAACCGCCGAGCTTCCGCTTGAAAATTTGACTGAAAGTGGTGTTAAAGCTTATTTTGAAGCTAAATATGGACGAAGTTTGAACGCCGATGAAACTTCCTGGCTGCAAAGATTAACCGAAGGCTTGCCGCTTGCCGTTGCGATTGCCGCCGATTTGTACGCCAACGGTGCGACCCCAACTGATTTGGATGCGGCGATAGAGCGGGCGCAAGGCGATAAATCGGGTGGGCTGTTTTTGTATTTTGTGGAGGAAAGCGGACGTTTGAGCGAGGAAGCCCGCCAACGGCTTTACGCTCTGGCGATTATGCGCCATCCCAGCCAGGAATTTTTGGCAAAATACGAAGAAGCGGTTAAGGCGGCGGGTTATCCCTACGACCCGACTTTAACCGAACAACTTTTGAAAGATTATTCGTGGCTGGCCGAGCAAACCGAAAGCGTGGACGAAGCCGAATTGCCAAATTTGCAACCAGTTTTGGGCGAACGCTTGCGCCGCTATTTGATGCTGGAACGGCGGCGATTTTCGCAACCTATTCAGGAAGGGATTGTCGAGCCAGCCCGTAACGTGGCCGTTGCCAATCTTAACGCTATCGAAGAAGAATTGGTGGCCGAGCCGGAAGAGTTGGGTAGCCTGAAAGCGCGGGCCAATCACCCGGAATGGGGTGAGGCGGTAGCCGATATGGTTTACTATCGGCTTTGGCTGGATGAGGCCGTGGGCTGGGTGCTATTTTTGCCACGCTGGGTGATGGCTCTGGCTTATAATCGTTCGCTGGCCTATCGTTTGCTAACAGTTGTCGAGAGTATGGAGCAAACTTTTTACACTGAAGGAGCAGATTTGCTGCCTTTGGTGCGCTTGCTGATGCGCGACAGCTATACGCTGGGCCGAAAAGGACTGGACGATAAGTTGGCCGCCTTGCAAAAAATCGAGAAAATCGGGACAGACGGGCGTAATCGCTGGTTCAAAAGCGAAAATTTGGGTAAACTTCCGGCCAGCAAGGGTAGTGCCGAAGCTGAGTTGCGCGGAATTGTCCAGTGGCTGCAAGCTCAGGTTTACGAGGAGGCCGGACAGTATGAGAAAGCTGCCCCGCTTTATGAGGGAGTGCTGGCGACTAACGTAGAAATGCCCGAACTAAAGCTGGCCGCTTCCCATTCTGCTCTGTATTTGGCCTTGCGCTATCGTCTCAAAAACGCTGCCGAAAGTGCCTATAGTGCGCTTTACCGGGCCGCCGAACTGGACGACCAGCAGCAGGAGGGGATTCGCGCTCTTTTCTGGCAATCAATTAGTTTGGAACGCTACGATACCGCTCTGAAAGCGGCGGATACCTTGCTGGACTTGAAAGACGAACAGGCCGAACTGTTTATGATTTTTGCCCTGTACGCCCTTGACCGCAAACCCGAAGCCTTAACCGAAGCCCGCGCTTTGGCCGCCCGGCTCCGCTCAAGCCCAACCAGTGTTCGGGAGGAATTGCGGGCCTTGCTGCGTTTCGCCAATTTGCCGGATGATGGGCCTGAATTATTGCCAATCTTGAATGAATTAAATTAAAGTAAGCTGGAAAGCAAGGAGAAATGTCGGAAAAACTTGAGAATAACGCCCCGAAAAGCACTGTACCATATGGGCTGGTAGGCGTACTGGTGCTGGCGGTAGTCTTTGCCTTCGTTGTGATTATGCTGGTAGTCACCCGCAACGATGTGACTGAAACTGCTGCTCCGGCGGATTTGCCGCCAGTTGCGGTACAGGGCATAAACGTTTTTAACCAGAACAACTGTAATAGCTGTCATCCCTCGCAAGGGCGGGCGGGCGGGGTTGGCCCGCGCCTCAGTACCACCAATCTGGGCGATGAGACCATAAAAAACATTGTTCGCAAGGGTCGCGGTTCGATGCCCCCTTATCCACAAATAAGCGATGAGCAATTAAACCAGTTAATCACCTATATCCGGGCAATCAAGCCCCAAAGTTAAGCAGGTAAGGTAAAGTAAAGTCCGTAGTAACAGTTTCGTCTTGACTCAACAGGTTCAAAAGGGTATCATCTCCCGCGTAAAATAATTTTAGTTGGGAAACAAAAATCGGTATGTGGAACGATGGAAGGCAAGATAATGATTGAGGAAACGACGGGTAAAGGCGAAACGCAGCAGGTGGATGGTTATACCCTTTTGTTGAGTGATTTTGATTTACAGCTTTTGGGCGAAGGTACGCACTATCGCACCTATGAAAAGCTGGGGGCGCATTTGCGCGAGGTAAACGGGGTTAAGGGGGTACATTTCGCGGTTTGGTCGCCCAACGCCGCAAAAGTTAGCGTGGTCGGCGATTTTAACAACTGGGACGGCACTCGCAATTCGATGTATTTACACCCGGCGCAGGGCATTTGGGAAGCTTTTATTCCCGGTTTGGCCGAATATACCCTTTACAAATATGAAATCCATTCTCACGTCAATGCTTATACTGTTTCCAAAACTGACCCTTACGCCTTTTCCAGCGAAGTACGCCCGCTAACCGCTTCCGTAGTGTCCGATTTGAGCAAGCACCAATGGCAAGATTCGCAGTGGATGCAAAATCGGGGCAAAAACGATGCCTTTAATAGCCCAATTTCGATTTATGAACTGCACGTCGGGTCGTGGCAACGCGACGAGAACGGCAATTGGCTAAATTACCGCGAATTAGCCCGGCGTTTGGTCGAGTACGTCAAAACTACCGGTTTTACCCATATTGAGCTTTTGCCAATTAGCGAACATCCTTTTGATGGTTCGTGGGGCTATCAGACTACCGGCTATTATGCCGTGACCAGCCGTTTTGGTACACCCGAAGATTTTATGTATTTTGTGGATTATTGCCACCAGAATAATATTGGCGTAATTCTGGATTGGGTTCCGGCTCACTTCCCTACCGATGAACACGGTTTGGGCTTTTTCGATGGGACGCATCTTTATGAACACGCCGACCCGCGCTTAGGTTTTCATCCTGACTGGGGGACGCTAATCTTTAATTATGGTCGTACCGAAGTAAAGAACTTCCTGCTTTCCAATGCTTTATTCTGGCTGGACAAATATCATATTGATGGTCTGCGGGTGGATGCGGTAGCCTCTATGCTTTATCTGGATTACTCGCGGGAAGAAGGGCAATGGATACCGAATAAATTTGGCGGGCGTGAAAATCTGGAAGCTATCGAATTTCTCAAGCAACTAAACATTCAGGTTCATAGCGAATTTCCTTCGGCCCTGACCATTGCTGAAGAATCTACGGCCTGGCCGATGGTCTCGCGCCCGGTTTATGTGGGTGGGCTGGGCTTTGATTTCAAGTGGAACATGGGTTGGATGCACGATATGCTGGATTATATGGAAAGCGACCCGGTTTTCCGTCGCTACCACCACAACAAAATCACCTTCTCGCTTATGTATGCTTTTACCGAACATTTTGTTTTGCCGCTTTCTCACGATGAAGTAGTGCATCTGAAAGGTTCGCTGATTGAAAAAATGCCCGGTGATGACTGGCAAAAATTCGCCAATTTGCGGAATTTGTTTGGGTATATGTTCACTCATCCCGGCAAGAAAATGCTGTTTATGGGCGGTGAATTTGGGCAATGGTCGGAATGGAACGAGCAACGTGGGCTGGATTGGTATTTGCTGGATTACCCCTCGCACAAGGGTTTGCAAAAGCTGGTAAGCGATTTGAACCAACTTTACCGCAACGAACCGGCTTTGTATCAGGTGGAGGATAGCTGGGAAGGTTTCCAGTGGATTGATTTATACGATAGCGAACAAAGCGTTATCGTATTTAAGCGCATGGCTATCGACCCGGACGATTTTTTGATTATAGTTTGCAATTTTACCCCTGTTCCCCGTAACAATTACCGGGTCGGCGTGCCACGTGAAGGGTTCTATACCGAAGTTCTAAACAGCGACGCGGGCGAATATTGGGGTAGCGGCGTGGGTAATTATGGCGGTAAGCAAAGTGAAGCTGTTCCCTTTAGTAGTCAACCCTATTCGGTTTCATTAACTTTGCCACCACTCGGAATTCTAATTCTTAAGCCAGAGGCAAAGCAAGTCGAGGAGGGCGATGAAGCCAAGCCTCAAAAACCGCGCACCCGCAAGCTAAATCCGCCCAAAAGATAGTAACCGGGGAACACAAATTGCCCTATAATAGGTAGATAAAAATTGAAAAGCTGGTCTGATGCACTCAACCAGCTTTATCTTTGGGCTAGTGTCTGAGTTTAACGGGAGTTCTTGTTATGCGCCATTTGGCCGCAAAATTTTGGATAATACCGCTTTTAATACTAAGTTTATTAATTACTGCCTGTAGTTCAGCGACGGCTGTCCCAACCCAACCTCCTCCGCCCTCACCCTCAAACGTTCCCGGCCCGGCGGTTTCGCAAACTAGCAACGCATCTCAAACCATACGGATTTACGCCAGTTTGCCTTTAAGCGGCGCGTCCAAAATTGTCGGGCAAAGCCTTGAAAATGCCATGCGGTTGGCCCTGACCGATGTTACCGGCGGGACAGGTTATATTAGTAAACTCAAAATTGATTTTGTACCGCTTGATAATGGCTCGGCTAATACTACCGGGCCTGACCCCGCTCAGGAAGCCATTAATGCTAATAAAGCCGCCAACGACCCGGAGACGGTGCTTTATCTTGGCCCAACCAGCACTGCCACCGCTCAGGTAGCCATCCCTATCCTGAATAAAGCCAACATTGCGATGATTAGTCCCGGCACAACTTATCCGGGCCTGACCAAATCTATTCAAAGTATTACCAAATCCGACGAACCAGCCAGGTATTATCCTTCTGGTGTCCGCAATTATTTTCGGCTTTTGCCTACCGACGAATTGCAGGGTCGGGCCGATGCCAGCTACACCGAAGCCAAGTTGCAACTGCACAAAGTTTTTGTAGTAGAAGACGGCACGGATTACGGGCAGGGGCTTGCCAAAGCTTATGAACTGGCGGCAACTTATTATAATCTGGTGCTACTTGGACATTCTTCGCTTTCTGCTAATGCTGACAATGCCGATAAAGTAAGCGGCGATATTAAAGCGGCCAACCCCGAAGTAGTCTTTTTTGCCGGAGGTAGCCGCCCCGCCGCCCGTTTGGTAGCCAAATTGCGGGCTAATGGTAATAAGGCGGCTTTTCTGGGTGGGGGCGGTATCCAGGATGATGCCTTTGTGCAGGATGCCGGGCCAGCCGCCGAGGGCGTTTATTCCAGCATTAGCGGTACTGATTCTTCCGGCTTTTCGCCCAAAGGCTCGGCTTTTTTGAAAGCTTACCGGGATAAGTTTGGCGATACCTTGCAGTCTAGCTCTATTTATGGCTATGATGCCATGAGCGCAGGTCTAACCGCCCTTCAGCAAGCTGGAACAAAAGAGCGTGGGGCAGTTTTGAAAGCGGTAGCGGGCCTCAAAAACTTTACAGGAGTTTCGGGACGCTGGCGTTTTGACCAAAACGGCGATACCAGTCTAACTGTTTTTGCTTTTTATATTAACAAAAATCAAAAGTGGGTTTTTGATAGCATCGCGGACACCAGCAGCAATTCCCAAAAACCGTCTAACCCGGTGGCAGTCAGTGACAATAGCACGCCAACTCCGGCAGCTCCGGCCTTAACCACCCCCGCCACCTCACGCACTCCCAAAAACGGGGCAATTACCCTTGCGCCTAGCACTCCCGGCCCGGCAGATAAACGGGTGGACGCAGTTTCAAAATTGCCGCCAAGTTTAAAGTTATTCAAAATTGCTAACTTGCCAGTCACAGTTTATGTTCCGACCACCGCCAGTTCAAGCCGCGAACCTTTACAGGTATTGGTGGTGCTACACGGCATGTTCGATAACGGCGGTGATTTTTGCTTGCCTTTGCTTGATTTTGCCGAAAAAAAGAATTTAGTATTAATCGCCCCAACTTTTAATTATAACGTGAATTATAAAAATCCCGAAGTTATTGCTAATGAAGATGTAGAATTAACTAACCAGCTAACCCAGGTCTTCCGACAATTGCCCAATGCTCTGGGTTCGCCCGTTCAGGGCAAATTGCTGCTTTTCGGCTTTTCCAGAGGGGCGCAACTAGCTCATCATTTTGCCTTGTTTTATCCCAACCAAGTTTTAGCCGCCGCCGTTCTTTCGGGTGGGGCTTATACCTTGCCCCAAACTCAATCGCAGGGCGAAATCTTGAATTTTCCTTTTGGTTTAGCTAATTTTAACCAGGTCGTCCATCATGAATTTGACCGGGAGAGCTTTCGTAAAATTTCTTTTGAGGTGCAAGTCGGGGCATTGGATAACGACCCGGCTCAGGTAGGTCGCTCCTACGACAAATATATTGGTAATAACCGGGTAGCGCGGGGGCAAAGTTTTTACCAAAGCTTACTTGAATTAGGAGTTAATGCCCAATTCAAAATTGTGCCAAACACCTCGCACGAAGTAAACGCTGCCCAGGTTTCGTTAGCCGAGCAGTTTTTCCAAAATTTTCTACCCGGCTAAGAGCTTACCCACTCGAGCGGTTTAATTTGCAGGCTACTGCTTTGCCAACAGACCAAACCGCTTGTTCACTTAGGTTCTAAAGATTGCCCGGCTATTTTCGTCTACTGGCTTTGAATTCATCATAGCTGGCATAATTGCCGGTAAGAAAATCCAGCCATTGAATTGTACCATCGGTTTTTATAACCCGAAAGCGGTCTAAAACCGGGGCAATTGCTGGATCGCCGGAACAGCCACCGCCGTGTTTTTCGCGCACCGTAATATCAAAATAAGTAGCGGTTTCACTTTCTTTAGCATAAGATAAACAATTTGGGTCAGGGTAAACGCTATCCTTTTGCAGCTTTTGAACCAGTAGCGCAATTGCTTTATCTTCGGTATTTGCCGAACCGCTTGTCGTCGCCTGGGTACTTGCAGGAGGCGAGGCTGGGGCAGGGGCGGCAGTAGTCGAAGGCGGGTTAGCTTGAGGTACAGGTTGGCCGGATGCAACCGTAGTAATGGCAGTAGGTTGAATGGCCGGATTACTTATAACAGGGGTAGCGGTTGCACTAATCAGGCTGGGGACGGTGCTAATTTCCGGCGGATTGCTCACGCCGCTTTGAGCCGTACCATTTTGATTAGGAAGTTGCGTCGGGGTTAAAACCGGGCTGCCCGCCACTGGCGTACCGTTCAAAATACTTAAATTGCGCGGGGTAGGGGCAGCTGTAGGGGTAGTATCGCTATCACAAGCCGCCAGCAAGCCCGTTATAATTATTAAAATTGCCAAAAACCCGAATTTACAAAAAGTTTTCATAAAAAGTTTAATCCCTTTTGCTAAACCAATTCTACCACTTTTCCAAATTATTATCCAAATCAGTATGACTTCAAAAGCAATTATGTAAATGAAGCTTATCACATTCGGCTAAAAAGGCAAAGCACCGCTCTAATTGGGCTTGACAAAAGCTTAATCTGAGTTAAAATATCTTTAACGAATTCGTCTGCTAAAACGAAGCGTTATTTTTTGAAAAGTGAACCAGCGCAAGCAAGTTCGCAAAAAGCGGCTTCCGGCTTTTCATTTTGGGAAAGCCCCCCGGTATTTTCCGGCCCTGTTTTGGGTTGGCTGGCCGGGTTTGCCGAAAAGTTCTGTTTTTGCCGAAGGATGCCTTGCTCGTTTCTCCTGTGGCTTTTGGGCAGGATTTCGGGCTACCGGCCTCAGTCGGTTATGCTCGTTTTTTAATTTCTGCCAAAAAACGAGTTATTTACTAAAGGAGAAACACAATGGCTGGTGTTACCCTCGAACACATCACCAAACGCTATGGCGACCTTGTAACCGTAAAAGACCTGAATCTCGACATCAAAGACCAGGAATTTTTGGTATTGGTTGGGCCTTCGGGTTGCGGCAAATCTACCACCTTGCGAATGGTGGCCGGTTTGGAAGAAATTAGTGATGGCGAATTGCGGATTGGCGGGCGGCGCGTGAATGACGTAGCTCCCAAAGACCGGGATATTGCGATGGTGTTCCAGAGCTACGCGCTTTACCCTCATATGAGCGTGTACGACAATATGGCTTTTGGTCTTAAATTGCGTCATTTGCCAAAAGAGCAAATCAAGAAGCGGGTAGGTGAAGCTGCCGATATGCTCGAAATCGGCCAATTGCTTGACCGCAAGCCAAAGGCTCTTAGCGGTGGTCAGCGTCAGCGCGTCGCGCTGGGTCGGGCTATCGTGCGCGAACCAAAAGTATTCTTGATGGACGAGCCGCTTTCCAACCTGGATGCCAAGTTGCGCGTCCAAACCCGTACCCAGATTTCCAAGCTGCATCAACGCTTGCAGACTACCGTTATTTATGTAACCCACGACCAGACCGAAGCAATGACGATGGCTGACCGTATCGTGGTTCTTAAAGACGGATTACTACAGCAAGAGCCGGATACGCCACAGAATCTGTACGATTTCCCGGAAAACATGTTCGTCGCTGGCTTTATCGGCAGCCCGCCCATGAACTTCTTTGACTGTGTGCTGAAAGGGGCGCAGACTGATATGGTTCTGGATGCTGGCAGCTTCCAGCTTCGTATTCCGGGTCAGTATCGCAACGACCTTGCGCCTTACATGGAAAAAGAGCTGGTTTTTGGTATTCGCCCTGAGCATATCAATAACGCTCAGTTTGCCGAAAACGTGGTCGAAGGCGAAAACGTGGCCGATGTGAACGTGGAAGTAGTCGAGCCGATGGGTAGTGAAGTTTACGTCTATCTATCGAGTGGCAAACACTCATTTATTGCTCGAATGGATGCTCGTACCCGTGCAAAGCCAAATGACAAATTGCGTGTCGCTTTCGATTTGGGCCATCTGCACATGTTTGACAAGCAAACCCAGAAAAGCTTGCTGACCAGCCATAATGTCGAACGCCCCAACCGCTAGAGGCAGCAAAGGTTAGAAGCGATTTAGTTTCCTGCCTTACCCATTATAGAAATCAAAAAAGGATGAAATTACTAAATTTGGTAATTTCATCCTTTTTTGATACATTTTGATTTAGACAGTAGCGATTTCTAATCCCGATTTTACCCAAATTTGGCTTTATCAGGTTAGAATTCTCTCCGGCACCTGCTTGTTGCACTAAAGCAACCCCAAAAGCTTTATGATATACTAATTACATAAGTTTTACATTTTCTAAGCAAGTTTTTAACAACTACTTCTGATTTTTTGCTATGCTTACAGGAGTAAAGGGTAATTCTTTTTATCGGGTTGTAGTTGAACAGAATTTTTCTGCACGAGGAGAATGTTTCTAAATGCACTTTTTGGCTGGGTCTAACGGCCCAAAGCTTCGGATTATTTTTATTTTTTTCGGATTGGCTATTATTCTTTTTGGCTATAGTTTTCTGAATTCTCCGACAATCCCGGTCAGAGCGGAAAGTGGGCCGACTCCTACCCCTACGCCGGAGGTTTCCCGGATTTTAACTGATACCAGCTCCCTTATAACCATTCCTTTTACGCTTACGGCCTCGCCGATTAGCCGGACTACCCCGATTCCAACTCAAACTCCTGTCCCTGGCCCGACAGTCACGCCTACTCTTATTGCTACCGTTACCCCTACGCCGACAGTAACAATAGCCCCCACTCCTACGCCAACTCCGCTTTCGCCAGAGGAGCAGGCTAAGAAGCAAAAAGAGGAAGAGGAAGCCAAAAAGAAGGAAGAACAGGAAAAAGCCAAAAAAGAGATTTTGGAAAAGGCTAAAAACCACGTTTTGAACATTGGTCAGCCAGATGCTACCGCCATTGATTTATGGTTATTACGCTGCCAAAGCCCGCAAGTAGCGGAAGCCAGTCCCGATAAATCTATCGGCCAACTTTATATTGAATTGGGCTGGAAATATGGCATAAACCCGGCTTATGCGGTAGCCTTTTTTACCAAAGAATCGAGCTGCGGTACGGCGGGCAATAATCTGGCTTCCCATAATTTCGGCAATATACGCTGGACTCCGGGCTATCCGACAATTGACGGCATTTGGCGGGCTTACCCAACCTGGGCGGCGGGTATGGAAGATTGGTTCAAACTAATAAAAGAAGGCTATTTCCAATTTCGGAACGCTCATACCCTGGCCGACATTTTACCAATTTATGCTCCAGAATTTGAAAACGATACAACCCTTTATATGAATCAGGTAATGGATTGGGTTGATACCGTGATGAAAGATGCACCCGATGCAAAGCTTGAGCTGGGTGATAATCCTGCTTGCGATTGCAGCAATTTTGTACTGGGGGCAAAATTTGCGGATTATTACCAAATTCGTAGCGGACTAAAAACGCTAGGTTTACCTATAGGCAATCAGGAATACGAATATAATCAGATTGTGCAGTATTTTGAGCGGGGTGTGCTGGAATATCACCCCGAAAACAAGCCGGGCTATCAGGTAATGCAGCGCAATTTGGGCCGGGTCGCCAATCAGGTTGACGACGGCTTAAAAGTTGCCCCTGCTCTGGAAAACAACGCCATCTTTTTTAAGGAAACCGGGCATCGGCTGTCAGAGGCTTTTGTGAAAACCTGGAAAGAACTTGGCGGGGTAGCTCAACTTGGTTTCCCGATTGCCGAGCCGCAAACCGTAGGTACAAAGCTGGTACAGTGGTTTGAGCGGGGTCGCCTGCAAATAGATTTAGTTCAAGTTCAGGCCGAGCCAAAAGTCGCAATTGCTCAGGTCGGTCAGGAAGCCTTGAGCGAAAAGCAACAGGCCCGCAAAGTGGTTTCCCGTTTTCGGGCTTCAATTCAGCCCTCAACCCCATCTACAAACACACCCGTAGTCAAGCATAGAGCTTTACCTGCTTTCTAAGAGCGGGTCTAATAATTAGTTGGGAGTAGTCAACTGGCGGAGCAGCATCTTACAACTGAGCCTGATTTTGTAAGATGTGGCTCTGCTCATTGATTTTACCCATCTGAATCAACTGGCAGAGCAGCATCTTATACCAAGTCTTAAAGAGGCGTATATATAAAAACGGTTATTTAAGGCTAAGTGTAACAATTCAGCCAGCCCCCATGTAGGAGGGATTTCCAATCCCGCTTTTACCTAAATCCGTCTTTATCGGGATTGGAAATCCCTCCTACACCTTACCACTTACCGCTAAATGTAAGTTTTGTTGTACATAATCTTTCCAGACTTGGTATTACAAGGGAAACAGCATTTCCTTGTTACTTGTTACTTTCCTGCTGGATTGACCCTGCCTCAAAGTAAGTTATAATTAGGGTGAGAAAGCAGTAATCAGGCGAAAGGGAAGAATTATGACACTTCGGGCTAACCAGATTGAACGCTATTACGATACCCACGAGTGGGAAGGAGAAGAATTGAGCCAGAGCCGTATTCATTCCGCCGTTATTCGCTATTTGGTGGC
>JBBQGP010000147.1:0-14142 GCA_038323095.1 Chloroflexia bacterium
ATGATTGCGTCTTTATACCATTGTTCGTCGCTCATTTAACCTCTACTTGTCCAACCCTTTTTCTTGTTTTTTTAAGGCCAATAAACTTCCCGGATAAGTGCAATTTTACCGCAATATTCAAGCCACAAGCAATCCGCAAAGCACTTTTGGGTCTGATATAGATTGATGCGAATGAATTTTTATTTCGTCCGCACACCTGATAGTGAGAATAATATTTTTGTGGTACTAATCTTGCACATGAACGACGACGAGTATTGCTCGTGCTTGATTTTCTGACAAAGAAGCGGAAAAGGAAACGGAACTGGTTTAACAACCAGAATTTTGGTTTGGATTTGCGAAAATCCGCTTTAAGTGTTATTAATATAGTTTGAATATTATAAAATAACGGCTAGATAAGGTTAGGTATGACAGCATCAATTTCAACTGAGAACGAGAACGAAACTAAGAATGAGAATAAGGACGAAAATCAGCAGGAAGAACCAGAAAATAAAGTAACCGCTTTGCTGCCAATAACCGAAGAAATCTTTGGACAAATCAAAACGGTGTTGGAGCAAAGACGGCACGTTCCAGCGGCAGTTTACCGCCTTCAATTCAATAAATATTTCACATTTAATCAGGCCCGCGAACAAATTGATTACCTGTACCGATTGGGCATCACCGATTTATATGCTTCGCCTTATTTCCGGGCGCGGCAAGATAGCATGCACGGCTATGATGTAGCTGACCACAATCACCTAAATCCGGCCATTGGCACAGAAGAAGAATATAATCAAATGGTGGAAGAACTCCACCGCAAAAACATGAGCCAGCTATTAGATATTGTGCCAAATCATATGGGCATTGGCGAAACCACTAACACCTGGTGGATGGACGTGCTGGAAAACGGCCCGGCTTCGATTTATGCCCCTTTCTTTGATATTGATTGGCATCCCATAAAAGACGAATTAGAAAATAAAGTATTGTTGCCAGTGCTGGGCGAAATGTATGGCCGGGTGCTGGAAAATCAGGAATTGCAGCTAAAATTTTACCCTGAGCGGGGCGCGTTTGAACTAAATTATTATGACCATATTTTCCCGGTAAACCCGCGTTCCTATAAAATTATTCTGGAACACTGCCAGACTAAAATTTTGGAAAATTTGGGCGAAGAAACCGAAGCTGCCCTTGAGTACCAAAGTATTTTGACCGCTATTCGCAATTTGCCCAGATTAGAGGACACTGAACAACAATCCCGCATCGAAAGCAACCGCGAAAAAGAAATTATCAAGCGACGATTGGCGGCCTTATCCGAAAGTGAGCCGCGCTTTCTCGAATCGGTAGAAAGTTGTGTCACTATTTTTAACGGTACAAAAGGCGAACCGCGCAGCTTTGATGCGCTGGCCGAACTGTTGGAAAATCAGGCTTATCGCTTGAGCTATTGGCGAGTAGCCGCCGAAGAAATCAACTATCGTCGCTTTTTTGATGTAAACGATTTAGCGGCGGTGCGGGTTGACCAGCTTTTTGTATTCCGGGAAACCCATCGCACGATTCTCAAATTGGTGCGGGAAGGTAAAGTAAACGGCTTACGAATTGACCACATTGACGGCTTGCGTAACCCCTACAAGTATTTGAACGATTTGCAGTGCGCTTATTTTCTGGAATTTTGCCGGGCCGAAATGGATAGCCGCGAACTAAAAGGCGAAGAACGGGAAATCGTCGAAGCCCTTTTGCGCGAACGCTACGAACAGGAATGTGCCGCCAGTCCACAGGGCGAGTTAGCCCGTGCGCTTTATGTGGTAATCGAAAAGATTTTGGGCCGGGGTGAGCCTTTGCCAGGTGAGTGGCAAACTTTTGGGACTACCGGCTACGATTTTACCAATCAGGTAAACGAGCTTTTTGTGGATGGCGCGAACCAGAAAGCTTTCGACCAGCTTTACGCTGCTTTTACCGGGAACAAAATCAAGTTTGCCGATTTGATTTATCAAACCAAAAGACAGATTATGCTTTCGTCACTGGCAAGCGAGGTCAACGTTTTGACTAACTTGCTCAACAAAATCTCGGAAAGAGACCGCTACTATCGTGATTTGACCCTGTATTCGCTGAGAGGGGCGATTCGGGAAGTAATCGCCTGTTTCCCGGTGTATCGAACTTATGTTACCCGCCAGCAAGAACAGCCTTCAAAACAAGACCAGGCCAATATCGAAGCGGCGGTAAAACAGGCCAAAAAGCGCAATCCTGCCCAGGATACCACCGCTTTTGATTTCCTGCGGGATGTGCTTTTGCTGAAATATCCCGAATATTTGGGCGAAGAAGACCGTACCGCCCGCTATAACTTTGTGATGAAGTTCCAGCAATGTACCGGGCCAGTTATCGCCAAAGGGTTAGAGGATACCGCCTTTTACATCTACAATCGCCTGACCTCGCTTAATGAAGTTGGCGGCGAACCCGACCAATTCGGCGCAACTATTAGCGGCTTCCATCGCCAGCAAATCGAACGGCAGCGCAATTGGCCTAACGCCTTGCTAACCACCAGCACCCACGATACCAAGCGTAGCGAAGATGTACGGGCCAGAATTAACGTGCTTTCCGAAATCCCTAAAGAATGGAAAGCGGCCCTGGGACGATGGGCCAGAATGAACCGCCGTAAGAAAATTAACGTGGACGGGCAGCCCGCCCCCAGCCGCAACGAGGAATATTTCCTGTATCAAACCTTGCTCGGTATCTGGCCCTTTAACCATAACCCGCTTGCTAACCCCGAAATTCATCAGGATTTGATTAACCGGGTGCAGGCTTATATGGAAAAGGCCATGAAAGAGGCCAAAGTTAATACCAGTTGGGTCAATCAAAACGCCCCTTACGAAGAAGCGGTTAGAAATTTCGTGGCGGCGATTCTTGACCCAAAGGAATCCGAGAAATTTCTGGCCGATTTGGGAACGTTCCAAAAGCGGATTGCTCACTACGGGGCGTTTAACGCCGTTTCGCAAACCTTGATAAAGCTGACCAGTCCCGGCGTGCCGGATATTTATCAGGGGAACGACACCTGGGATTTTAGTTTGGTAGACCCTGATAACCGTCGCCCGATTGATTACAGCTTGCGCTCCCGGATGCTGGACGAAGTAAGCCAGATGCGTAGCCCGGCGGAAATGGCGAATTTGATTGAGCATAAAGAAGATGGACGTATCAAACTTTTTGTGACCGCCCGCGCCTTGAGCTACCGCCGCGACAATTGCACTTTGTACGAAAGCGGTAGTTACACCCCAGCTGACGTGCAAGGAACGCACGCCGAAAACATTTTGGCCTTTGCCCGCGCTCTCAACGGCAAAACCGCCATTACAATTGCGCCACGCTTTTTCACCCGCTTGACGGGTAAAACCGACGAAAACGCCAGCGTTACCGGCAAACTCTGGGCCGGGTCGTGGCTAGTTCTACCTAACGCCACCGTCGGCGATAAGTATCATAACCAGTTCACCGGCGAAGAACTGGAAGTCAAGGAATATTTGGGAAAACCGGCCTTGCCTATGGAAGAAATTTTGGCCGCCTTCCCCGTTGCACTATTGGAAAAGTAACAAGTAACAAGTAACAAAAAAGTCTTGAGTTTTGAGTTCTAAGTTTTGAATTGGAAGAAAGGTTATTAACGCTCACTTGCCTCGGATTTCATCTTCTGAATTCATTTGTTACTTGTTACTTGATTAGTTTGGAGGAAACGATGAAAGTATGGCCGGGTAAGCCCTACCCGTTAGGGGCAACCTGGGATGGGCAAGGTGTAAACTTTGCTTTGTTCAGTGAACACGCTACCGAAGTGGAATTGTGCCTGTTCGACCAGGAAAAAGGCGCGGTGGAAACTGACCGCATCCAGATAAAAGAGCAAACCGATTATGTTTGGCATTGCTACATTCCGAATATAAAGCCGGGACAGCTTTATGGCTACCGGGTAAATGGCCCGTTCGAGCCGGAGCAAGGCCATCGCTTTAACCCTGCCAAATTGCTGATTGACCCCTATTCCAAAGCAATTAGCGGCTTAATAGATTGGAACGATACGTTATTCGGCTACCCGGTGGCCGATGAGGACGAAGACCGCGATTTGCTAAAGGACGATCAGGATAGCGGCCCTTTTATGAACAAAAGCGTTGTCATTGATGCCTCTTTTGATTGGGGAATGGATATTCGGCCCAGTATACCTTTACACGACTCGGTTATTTATGAGCTGCACGTAAAAGGCTTTACCGAATGTCACCCAAGTATTAGCTCTGAATTGCGCGGAACGTATGCCGGGCTTGCCACACCCGAAGCAATCGAATACTTCAATAAGCTTGGCGTGAACACAATCGAGCTAATGCCAGTGCATCATTTTGTCCACGACAAAACTTTGCTGGACAAAGATTTACGGAATTACTGGGGCTATAATTCGATTGGCTTTTTCGCCCCCCATTCAGAATATTCCAGTTCGGGCTATTTAGGAGAACAGGTCCGCGAATTTAAGGCAATGGTCAAATCCTTGCACGCGGCAGGCTTTGAAGTGATTCTGGATGTAGTTTATAACCATACCGCCGAAGGTAATCACTTTGGCCCAACCATTTGCTTTAAAGGGATTGACAACGAAGCTTATTACCGGGTGGTCAAGGAAACCCCGCGCTATTATATGGATTACACCGGCACGGGTAACAGCCTTAATATGCTTCATTCGCGCACTTTGCAACTGGTGATGGACAGTTTGCGCTATTGGGTAACGGAAATGCACGTAGATGGCTTCCGTTTTGATTTGGCTTCAACGCTGGCGCGGGGTCTGCACGAAGTCGGCAAACTTTCCAGCTTTTTGGATATTATTCATCAAGACCCGATTATTTCGCAGGTCAAGCTAATCGCCGAACCCTGGGACGTGGGCGAAGGCGGCTATCAAGTCGGTAACTTCCCGGTGCAGTGGTCGGAATGGAACGGCAAGTACCGCGATACCGTCCGCCAATTTTGGAAAGGCGATGAAATCGGCGTGGCGGAGTTGGCTTACCGAGTTAGCGGCTCAAGCGATTTGTATCAGGGCAACGGGCGCAAGCCTTACGCCAGCATTAACTTTGTGACAGCCCACGACGGCTTTACCCTGAATGATTTGGTCAGCTTTAACGAAAAGCACAACGAGGCTAACGGTGAAGGTGGGGCAGACGGCGAAAGCAATAACAATAGCTGGAACTGTGGGGCAGAAGGCCCAACCGATGACCCGGAAATTTGCGAAATGCGCGAAAAGCAAAAACGTAATTTTCTGGCAACGCTGCTTTTTAGTCAGGGCGTGCCAATGATAGCTCACGGCGACGAATACGGGCGCACTCAAAACGGCAATAACAACGTTTATTGTCAGGATAACGAATTGGCCTGGTTTAACTGGGATTGGGACGAGACTAACAAAGCCTTGTTTGATTATACCCGGCGGGTAATTAACATTCGGAATTCTTTTCCAGTGTTGCACCGCCGCAAGTTCTTTCAAGGTCGCTCAATTCACGGTGAGAATGTGCGCGATATTCGCTGGCTCAGTGTGACGGGCGAGGATATGACCGATGAAGAATGGACTACCTCTTTTGTGCGCTGTCTGGGGATGTTGCTTAACGGCGAAGTAATGGACGAATATAACGAAAAAGGCGAACGTATCAAAGACGATGTGCTATTGATGCTTATCAATGGTCATTGGGAGGAAATGCCATTTGTATTGCCCGGTGAGAGCGGTGAGCGACATTGGGAAGTGCTGCTTGATACCAACACTCCCGGCCACGAAGAAGGGCGTAGCGCGGCCTGTGGTGAGCTTTTTGAACTCAAGCCACGTTCTTTGGTGCTTTTGCGCCAGCCAAAACTAGAAACAGAGTAGACTAGGAACATGAGTTACGAAACAGAATTAGGGGCGTGGGTAGCCCAAAATGGCGTAACCTTTCGGGTTTGGACCGAAAACACCCAACAAATAGAAGTGGTAATTTACGAAAACGGCCAGGAAAAATTTAGCCGAATTTTGCAGCCTGACAAAAAAAACTATTTTTCTGATTTTGCGCCCGGTCTCAAAGCCGGAACGCAATATATGTACCGACTGGATGGGGACAAGCTACGGGCTGACCCCGCCAGCCGCTACCAACCCGATACCGTCCATAGCTATTCGCAAGTAGTTGACCCTTTTGCTTTTGAGTGGCACGATTCAAACTGGCAGGGTTTACCACTGGAAGCAATGGCGATTTACGAAGTGCATATCGGAACAGCCACCGAAGCCGGAACATTCGAGGCTTTTATCGAAAAACTGGATTATGTAAAGTCGCTGGGCATTACCGCTATCGAAATTATGCCGGTGGCTGATTTTCCGGGCCAGCGCAATTGGGGCTATGATGGGGTAGATTTGTTTGCCCCCGCCCGCCCTTATGGTGGGCCAGAAGGCTTGCGAAAATTGGTAGATGCAGCCCATCTGCGCGGTTTGGCGGTTATTCAGGATGTGGTTTACAATCATTTTGGGCCAGATGGCAATTACTTGCGCGATTTTAGCCCGGATTATTTTACCGATAAAGAGAAAACTCCCTGGGGCGATGCCGTGAATTACGCTAATCCTGAAGTCCGCGAATTTTTCGTTGCCAACGCTCTGCATTGGGTATACGAATATCATATGGATGGCTTACGGCTGGATGCCACTCATGCCATTTTAGACCACAGCCCCGAACATATTTTGAAAGAAATCGTCCGGCGGGTACGCGAAAGTTTGCCTAAAGACCGTCATTTTATCTTTTTCGCAGAGGATGAGCGTAACGAAGTTAATTTGGTGCAACCAATCGAGCAGGGCGGGCTGGGGCTGGATGCGGTTTGGGCCGACGATTTTCATCATCAGGTACGCTCGTCCGTAGCGGGTGATAACGAAGGTTATTACGCCGATTTTAGTGGCAAAGCTGAGGATATAGCCGAAACGCTGGGTGGTGGCTGGTTTTATGCCGGGCAGCTTTCGGATTTTTCGGGCAAACCACGCGGCACAAACGCCACCAAGATTGACCCGCCCCATTTTGTCTATTGTATCCAAAATCATGACCAGATTGGCAACCGGGCAATTGGAGACCGCTTAAACGACAACATAGATTTGGAGAGCTATCGGGCCGCGTCTGCCTTGCTGCTGCTCAGTCCCTATACTCCGCTTTTGTTTCAGGGGCAGGAATGGGCCGCCAGCACTCCCTTCCTGTTTTTTACCGATTTTAACCCGGAATTGGGTAGATTGGTAACAGAAGGGCGGCGGGCCGAATTCGCCCATTTTTCCGGCTTTAGCGGTGAGCAAGTTCCTGACCCGCAAGCAATCAGCACTTTTGAAGCTTCCAAACTCAAATGGGCCGAAGCTCAACAGGGCGAACACGCTCAAACGTTGGCCCTTTACCGCCATTTGCTAAACTACCGTCAAACTTCGCCTTTCCTGCAAACTCCTACCCGCCAGAATTTTCAGGCCGCTTGTATAGCCGAAGACGCGATTGCCATACGCTATTGCTTACCCAATTCTGAGAAAATTTTGTTGGTGCTAATCAATCTCAAAAACGATTTGGAGTTGCAACTGAACGAGCAAGAAATTACCCGCCCGCCCAAAGGCAAAAGTTTTGAGCTTGTTTTATCCAGCAATCAAGCCAAATACGGCGGCAACGAAAGCGATGACCTTAAAATCAACCAGGTATTAAAGCAAACGGGAACAATTCGGAGTGAGCACCCGGTTGCGTATTTGCTACAAATAAAAGAATAATATTAGTTTTAGAGCGTGTCTAATAAATCAATGGGCAAAGCCACATCTTACAAAATCAGGCTCACCTGTAAGAGGCTGCTCCGCCAGTTGACTACTCCGAGCCAATTATCAGTCACACTCCACAAGATTTTCCCTCTTGCGTTCAAAAGGGGAATAAGCTAAACTGAGGGTGGTAGCAAGCATTATGGAAAGTTGGATAAAAGTTAGATAAAAGTCAAGCAGTTATCTTGCTTAAAAGCTTTTTGGAGAGGAAGCCTGTATGCCCGATGATGTGGCACGTGACTCCGGCCTGATTAATTCAGATTATTTAGTCAGCCAGCTACGCGATTTTTATGCTAATGCTCAATCCGGCCAAATCGAACAAATGCAGTTAGAGGCGCGAGGTTTTACGGTACAAAGCTGGACGATGCCGGGCGGCGTAACTGCCCTTTTCGCAACCCTTCCTCATCAGGAAAATGCCCCAGCTATCCTTTTTTATAATCACTTTGCCGGATTATCAGCTAAAGAAGCCAAAGTAACGGACGAAGCCGGGCGTTTAGGCGGGCCGGGGATTATGGCTGCCGGGAGTTTTGTGGCAAGATTAGAGGCTCTGGATAAATGGCGCGAAAAAGCGGGCGAAGCCGGGCTAAATGTAAAGTGGCTTATCGAGGGCGAAGCAGGCAAGATTAACCCGGATTTGGCCGGAATGGTGCGGGAACACGCCGAAGAATTAAAGGCGGACGGCTGTCTTTGGGCGACAGGCGAATACGCTTCGGATGGACGGGCCGTCGTTAATCTTGGGTCAAAGGGAATTTTGACGGTAGAACTTGGTAGCCATACCATGTCCCACGATGCCGATGCTGCTTTGGCGGGGGTGCTACCGAACGCGGCCTGGCGGTTAGTTTGGGCTTTGAACGCGCTCAAGGGCGAAAGTGAAGATATTCGGATTAGCGGCTTTGGTGATGAAAGTGACAGCGATTTATCTATTCCTAATGCTGATATTAAACTTTTAATGAGCAGTGTACGCGACCACAAAACCCGGCTGGCGAACCGCCTCAAGGATTTCGGCATCGAAGCTTATTTAATGGAATTGCGCGACCCGCAGGTTCTTTTAACCGAATTTTTCACACCTACCGCCAATATTTCCAGTTTTCAGGCTGGTACAGATAAAACCGGGTTGCCCGCGCAGGCCAGAGCCAGAATTGATTTCCGGCTCGTCCCTAACCATACCCCTGACAAAGTGCTGGATTTGCTCAAAACTCATCTGGCGGCCAAAGGCTTTGAAGACGTAACGATTGAACCAGTGGATTTACCCCTCAAACCGGCCTATACTTCCCATACCGAAATTTTCGCCAAAATCGTAATCGAAGCTGCCAGCGAAGGGGCAGAAATCGCTCCCCTGATAATTCCGCTTTCTCCCGGCGCAGAGCCTATCGCTTTCTTTAAAGAAGCTCTTTCGGATTTGCCAGTGATTGGGTTAGGCGTGGCGGACGAATACTTTAGCCTTGATGCAGACACCGAAAGTATTAGTGAAGCCGCTTTTGTGGCTCATTCGCAAATTGTAACCCGAATTCTGGAAAAAATGGCGGCCTCTACCGAACTTAATTTACCCGAACCTGAACCACTTTCTTTTACGGATAGTACGGATATTACTGATACTGAGGTAAATTAGCTGGAGTAAATTTTGTGAAAACGGGCGTAGTTTTAGCTTCCTCCCCTTCCAATGCCCTGACCAATCTGGCCCGCCGTCATCCCTGCTGGCTGCTTTTCGGGCTGGCTTTGCTTTTCCGCCTGGTTTGCAGCTTTTTCTTCAAGCAACCCGGCTATTCCGATGCTTATTACTATAGCAACGTGGCCGAAAGCCTCTGGCGTGGGCGCGGCTTTCGGGAAGATTACATCTGGAATTATTTAGGCCGTCCCCTCCCTCAAAGCGTTTACAACAATCCCGCTAGTGTTTACTGGTTGCCGCTTACCGCGGTGCTGATTTACGCCGGGTATTTGCTGGGCGGTGGGCCATCTTTTTTAGCTTCGCAAATCCCGATTATG
Source organism: Chloroflexia bacterium (assembly GCA_038323095.1). Classification (GTDB taxonomy): domain Bacteria; phylum Chloroflexota; class Chloroflexia; order Chloroheliales; family Chloroheliaceae; genus L227-5C. Next base: position 9,728 of record JBBQGP010000147.1, read on the forward strand.
TTAATATCCTCCGCCCTTGCCCCTCTGACTTATTATCTGGCTAAAGATATTTTCGGGCCGGGCAAGGGCGAAATTTACGGCTGGCTGGCCGGTTTGCTGATGATTTTTTGCGGGATTTATGCCCCCTATTTCTGCTTACCCGATAATTTCGCCCCCTTTGCCCTGCTAACCTTGCTGGTTCTAATGTTTAACTACAAAGCCTTACGCTTGCCGCCCGGTCAGGAAAAATTGGCCCGAAAATTTATGGTATTGGCGGGGATTTGTAGCGGCTTGAGCTATTTAACGCGGGTAGACGGCGTTTTGCTGCTTGGTATTGCCCTGCTCACCCTGCTGCTAAACCGCTATTGGCTCAAGCGGGAAAGTGCCTTGAATTGGTCGGCGATTGGCCTGATGTGGCTGGCTTTTGGCCTGACCCTGGTTCCCTGGCTGGCCCGCAATTTAATCGAAGCCGGACAGCTTTTTCCCGGCGGTGGCCTGAAAGTGCTTTTTTTGCGCGAATACGACGATTTTTTCAGCTATGCCAAATCGCTGGATTTACCCTATTACTTCAACCAGACCGACCCCGCCTCGAATTGGGGAATTGGCCCGTTATTGGGTAGCAAGCTGGAGGCTCTTTTTCAAAATCTGGCCGTATTTGGCCGAGCTACCCTCTTTTTTATGCTGCCCCTTTTTATACTCGGTCTTTTCAGCAAGATAAGCGCGGGCGAAGAAGGCGAAAAGAAGGCGAAAGCTTCCCGGCTTTGGTTGCGACCTGAATTTTTGCCCTTTAGCCTGTATCTTTTGGTTTTGTACTTTGCCATGTCGCTAATTTTTACTTTTCCCGGCACACGTGGCAGTTTATTTCATTCTTCGGGCGGGTTGTTGCCTTTCTTTTATATTGCGATTGTGGCCGGGCTAGATGTTTTTGTAGAATGGCTTGGCACAATCTCGCGGCCCAAAGCTGGCCCAGCCCGGTGGCGCACTTACAGCCGCTTGCTGGTTGCGGCGGCGGCGGTTGTCTCGCTAGGCTTTACCTACAGTCTTTCGCAAAATTGGGATGACGATTATCAGGATTTACAGGCGGCGGGCGAGTGGCTCAACCGTAACGGGGCGGCCAATGCTATCGTTATGACCCCCGATGTCCCCGCCTATTATTATGTAAACCAGAAACCTGCTATCGTAATGGCTAATGATTCGCTTGCCACTAATTTAGAAATTGCCCGACGTTACGGGGCGCGTTTTATGATTTTGCAACGCCATCCGCACAGCTTTGAAGAATTAGCGGCGACTAAAACCGCGCCCGGTTACAAACTTTTGGCGGAATGGAACGACGTGCAAATTTATCATCTGGAATATTAAATCTTCTAATTTAATCTCTAATCTAAATTGGCACGATTAGGGCTGGACAAACCATTTTTCATGCCTTATATTTTATTCATGTCGGATAGGTTTTCCCACAATCGGTAATTTATACCAGAGGAATATTTAACAGGTAAAAGCGGGAGTACGGTGTGTCGTCGCTACGATTTTCTATCGGTTATCGGACGGTAGTTGGAATTTTCATGCTAATTTTTAGCTTTGGATGGATTGCCGGAATCAGCCCGGCGGCTTATGCTTGCCCCAGCACCAACCGCACCTGTGAAGAAGCAGTTAGCGGCAATGCCAGTTACTCCCTCCAAAATAAATCGATTTTGCTTTCAGTTCAGCTTGAAAACAATTATCTCCAACAAGTTAGCTTCATCGACAAAAGCAATGGTCGAGTAATTGCCAATGGGCTAAATCTGCACGAAGGACACGGGGCGTTCCGGCTGACTTTCCTGCAACCCGGTAGCGGGCAGCAAATCGAATTTGGGGCGAGTGAAGTACGCTTCGATAAAATCAGCCTGACCAGCGTCGAGAGCATGACCGCCCTTTATGGAGAAATTGGGGGTAGTACCTCGACAAACTTGATTTTTGGCAATAGTTTGAGCCTGAGCGGTTTACTAAATTGGGACAACCGGCAAATTCGCGTCCGCCTTAGCTATACCCTTTACCCTGACGACGATTTTGTTCAAACTAAAGTAGCGGTGGATGCCACCAGCGAGGCTGAAGGCTGGGTCGTTACTAACGCTGCGACACGCTGGAAACCTAACCCGACTATGACTGTGCCACCCAAAAATCCGACGCTGGACGCGGCCCAATATTATCAAAAACGCTGGAAATTGCCGCCACGCTCTATTCCAACTAACTGGATTATCGGGTCGGACGGGGCGGGCGTTTACGGCTTTAGCAACTCGCCTTTTGGCCGGGAATATTCGCTGGACAACGTTTTTACGCTCGACCAGTACGACCACCAGCCCTTGAGCGAGGGTTTTGAGGCTGGCCCAACTGCGCTTGGCTATTACCGGGAGGGTGGGCTGGAAATGGGCGCAACCCGGCTGGTAAATTACCAAACCCGCTTTGTGAGCCGCATGACCCGTAATAATAAGGTCGCCCCGGTTTTCTTTAATACCTGGATTCCCTGGACAAGTCGAATTGACCGAAACGTACTCGACAAAGCTTTTGCCCAAACCCAGCAGGCCGGGTATTATGATGTGCTGCATGTGGATGCAGGTTGGGAAAGCAATACTCCTCTCGAAGTAGATAAAATCAAATTTCCGGGCGGGCTGGATTATCTTCAGCAAAAAGCCCAATCCCAGAACCTGGGTTTGAGTCTCTGGATTAACCCTTACAGCGACAGTTACTTCGGTTATGTAAACTACGAGAATTTTCACCGCAACTACCGGGATTGGCACGTAGTCTTGACCGAAGGTTTTTTGCCCAAGCAAAATTTTAATCGCGGGGCGTTTCAGGTGCTTTCGCCCTACAGTGATTATGTTGAAGCAAAGTTAATTGATTTGGTCAAAAACTATGATGTTCGGATGCTTTATTGGGACGGGGCGGATTGGAATATTCGGGATGCCGAAGTAGATTATTTGGACGAGGCCGCCCGCCAGCGTTTGCGGGTGCTGGGGATGAAACGGCTCATGAAAATTATGGATAAGCTTTACGCCGTTCGGCCTGATTTGGTGGTGGTAGGCTGGAACGCCTGGGCCGACCCCCATCTTTTGAGCGTTTTCGACCAGGAGCAAGTCACCGATTTGTTTACCGCCTCACTTGGTATCGCCGAAACTACCCGCCGCAAAACTTATTACGGTATGTCTTACATTATGCCCTTTGGTACAATCTGGAGCGATTGGTACGGCCTGACCTATAACGAGCGCAAGGATAACGCCAATTTGCTTTTACCTGAAAGCCAGCTCGAATTTGCCGAATTGAGTATGTTGAGCAAGGGGATAAAAGAAGCGGGCGGCACAATTGACCAGAGTTTAGCCCGGCCCGAATTGCGTAGTTTCTTGCGTAATTTGTTTGCTTTCCGCAAAAAGTTCGACAATTATTTTGATTTTTACCAGCGATTGTCGCCCGTGCCGGATGCCAGTCGCGCCGACGCAAGCGGTCATATTATAGGCGGCAAAGGTTTTGTACTTGCCAATAACCCGACTACCATTAAGCAGGATTTAACCATCAGCTTTAACCCGGTTTTGCTTGGCCTCAAGCCGGGTCAAACCTATCGCCTGTACGACTGGACAAATCTAAAACAGGCGGTCAGCTATGGCAAGCTAACCCTTAACGCTAACGGTAGCCCTGCCACCCTGAATATCAGCCTTCCGGCCCGCACCGTTCGCGTCCTTTCACTCGAAATCGGCGGTAGTGTATCCGAACCAATCCCGGCTCAGGGCGGCGCGGGCAATTAACCACAGCTTGTAAATAGCTTTTACACCGAAAGAACTGCTTCGGAGAATTGCTGGTAAAAGGTCCAATCTACCCCTAGTAATTGTTCCAGTTCGGCGGCGGGGTAAGCCTGCCACCAGTTTTGGGCGGTTTGCTTGGGGCTGGCGTTTTCGGAATGAATTATTCCCACATAAAAACGGTAATCGGGCAAGGCGGCAATTTTAATCGAACCCGCCCCCCAGATAAAGCGGGTGTCCTCGCCCGAATTAAGCGGCTGGAAAGGCTGTTGCTGCCACAAGCTTTTTTGGTAGCACAAAGTATTGCCCGTCACCCAGGGGCGTTGATTGGACGGGTAGCAATATTGCCAGCCCTGCCCTTTAGCCGGATCGTAATATAACATCCGGCTCAGGCCGCAAACGTCCGCTTTTTGCGCTAATAATTGCTCGACCTGAGAGCTAATTCGACGATCGGCCATCCAATCGTCATCATCCCAATGCATAATAATGCTGCCGCGTGCTTCCTGACAGGCCCGGTTGCGCTTCGCCCCGATGGATTCCTTTTGATTTAGCCGCATATAACGAATACGTTCGTCTCCCGCCGGGATTAAATCAATTACTGAATCAGAGCCATCGTCCACAATAATCAATTCTTTTTCGGCATAATCCTGCCGCAAAAAATACTGGATA
>JBBQGP010000148.1:0-14108 GCA_038323095.1 Chloroflexia bacterium
AGTTCTTCCCGATAAAACCCGTTCCGACGGTGACGATGATAAAAGCAGCGGACGTAAGCAGGAAAAAGAGCGGTTGCTCGAAATCAATTCTGCCGCCGCCACTTATTTCAGCCATCTTTTGCTCAATTCTAAAGAAGGGCAAGCCGCCCGCGAATATTTGCGGCAGCGCGAAATTTCGCAACAGTCCGTCGAGCTTTTTGGATTAGGCTATTCTCTGGATAGCTGGGACGCACTTTTTAACCATCTGACCGCCAAAGGTCGTTTTACTTCACAAGATTTGGTAACTGCCGGGCTAATTGGCGAACGCGAAAACGCGGGCGGTTATTATGACCGCTTCCGGGAGCGGCTGATTTTCCCAATCCGGGACAGGCAAGGACAAATTATTGCTTTCGGTGGACGGGTATTGGAAGGCGCACCCAAAGACGTGCCTAAATACTTGAATTCGCCTCAAACCCCGCTTTTCGATAAGAGTGCCACCCTTTATGGGCTGGATTTAGCCAAAGATGGTATCCGGCGGGCTGACCGGGCGGTTATCGTCGAGGGTTACGTGGACGTAATCGCCGCCCATCAACACGGGTTTACCAATGTGGTTGCCCCACTTGGTACGGCTTTAAACGAGAAGCACGTTGGCGTACTAAAAAAGCTGACCAAAAGAATTGTGCTGGCTCTGGATGCCGATACCGCCGGACAAATGGCGACGCTTAGGGGCATCGAAGTTGCTAAAAATGCCTTTGATACCAAAATCGTACCAGTACCGACGGCACGGGGTTTAGTCCGTTTTGAACAGCAGGTAGATGCCGACATAAAAGTGGCGACTTTGCCGATGGGTAAAGACCCGGATGATGTGGTACGCGAAGGCGGCAGCCGATGGCGAGAGCTTATCGAACGAGCCTTGCCAACGGTAGATTATTATTTTGCGGCGGTCAAAGCTTCGGTAGATTTGAACTCGGCGCGGGGCAAAAGCGAAGCGGTGGAACGGCTTGTCCCGGCCATCGTCGAAATTCGTGACCGTATCCAGCGCGAACATTACATTCAGCAATTGGCCCGCCTGACCAGCACTCAGGATAATGTCATTCGGACTGAAATTAACCGGGCAGTCCGGGCCGAAACTCCCCGTCCCCGTCCGACCATTGTATCCGAAACCGAGGCGGCTTTGGCGGGTGAGGCTGGACCTGAAACAAAACCGCCAACTCCTATTGGGGTTTGGGACGAGCTAGGCCCGGAAGATTATTTGGTAGCCTTCCTGCTGCGTTATCCTGACGGTTTCGAGGTTGAGGCGGCGGACGGCACGAATGTTGCAGCAAGTGATTTTGTACGGAGCGAAAACCGCTTGATTTTTGAGAAATTACTGGAGATAGAACGAGCAAAAGGCCAATTCAGCGATATTGAAGAAAAACTTGCGCCTGAGTTAATAACTCATTTGGCGGCATTGCAGAACCATATTCAGGCCGAACCAGAACTTACTGATATGTATTCGGTTCAAGAAGCTTTGAAATTCCAGCTAAACCGGGTACGCGAACGGAACTTACGGAAAGTCTATGAGCAGGGTCAAGTGGCCCTCGAAGAAGATGATGGTAGTGATGGCGCGGATGCACAGATAGAACTGTGGGAACTGGTTAACGGGGTAGCTTCCCGGCTAAAGGTTTTTTATCCGAAACCTAGCCCAATTTTCAAAGACAGCCGCACCCGTTAGGTAGCACAATATATCAGAGGGTAGTATTTTTATCAGGGAGGGTTTATCTTTTTATTATTTTAATCTAATGGCGAAATTGAGCAAGACTTTTTAATATAAATAATCTGCTTCAGGGAGTGTGATTGTAATGGCGAGTGCAAAGCGCAAACAACGCTACGATGAGGACGAAGAAACCGATACGGTTGTCGGCCTTAGCCCGGCTATTGAAACCGAAACGGTAGAAATTGAGCTAGAAACGGTTGAAACCGACAAGGACGCGGTTAGCCCGGATACGCTCAGTAGCGAGGTGACGTTACTCGATGATGAGGAGTCAGTATTAGGTGAAGATGTTCAGGTAATAGTTGACCTGAACGGGGCTGCGCCTGTTACCAATATTAGCGAATTGCTAAATACTGGTAAAAAACAGGGCTACGTTACCCAAGACCAGATTTTGCAATTAGTTCCCGAACCCGAATTGCATTTGGAGCAAATCGAAGAGGTTTACGCCGAACTAATGGAAATGGGCATTGAGGTTCTGGAAGAATCGAAAGAGTTTGTCAGCGAAAAAGAAGACCCCGAAATCGAGGAAGTTGAGGTAGACATCGAAACTGCCCTCGATATGGACGGGATGAGCATTGATGACCCGGTGCGAATGTACTTGCGTGAAATTGGGCGGGTTCCCTTGCTTTCGGCAGCTCAGGAAGTTCAGCTGGCGCAGCGTATGGGTGAAGGCGATGATGAGGCTCGCCGCCACTTGACCGAAGCTAACCTTCGTTTGGTGGTTAGTGTTGCCAAGAAATATATCGGGCGCGGTATGTCCTTGCTGGATTTAATTCAAGAGGGCAATATCGGCCTAATCCGGGCAGTTGAAAAGTTTGACTACCACAAAGGGTTCAAATTTTCGACTTATGCGACCTGGTGGATTCGGCAAGCTATCACCCGTGCTATCGCTGACCAGGCCCGCACCATTCGTATCCCCGTACATATGGTCGAAACTATCAACCGCTTGATACGCACCAGCCGTCGTTTGGTTCAGGAATTAGGCCGCGACCCAACTTCGGACGAAATCGCCAAAGAAATGGGCTTGCCGCCCGATAAGGTACGCGAAATTATTAAAATTTCGCAAGAGCCAGTATCGCTGGAAACTCCTATTGGCGAAGAGGAAGATTCGCACTTGGGCGATTTTATCGAAGACCAAAAGGCTCTTGCCCCCGCCGATGCCGCCAGCCACCAGCTTCTCAAAGAGCAAGTTGAAGATGTGCTGGATAGCCTGACCCAGCGCGAACGCCGGGTATTGCAGCTTCGCTTTGGGCTGGACGATGGTCGTAGCCGCACTTTGGAAGAAGTAGGCCGCGAATTTGGGGTAACTCGCGAACGTATTCGCCAAATCGAAGCTAAAGCCCTTCGCAAATTGCGCCACCCTAGCCGCTCCAAAAAGCTTAAAGATTACCTCGAATAATTCTTCTAAAAAAGGCTGTTTCTACAAATTGAATTTGTAGAAACAGCCTTTTTTGATTCTAAAGTAATAGCCTCTTTAGCTTTTGAGATATTTGTCGAACCAGCCGAGCGTATCTTTCCAGGCAGCGACGGCGGCGGCCTCGTTATAACTTGCACCCGTATCGTTGTTAAAGGCGTGGTTCGCGCCGTCCAAAATCCGCTTCTCGTAAGTTTTGTTGTTGTCCTTCATCACTTTTTCGAGGTCAGGGATACCGACGTTTACGCGCTGGTCGAGTGCGCCATACTGTCCCAAAATCGCGGCATTGGTGGTCGCCATAATCGTGACAGGCGTTGGTACAGGGCCGTAATAAGGGACAGCCGCCACAATTTTAGGGTTAGCCGCCGCCAAACGCAGGGTATAGCCACCGCCAAAGCAAAAGCCGACCACGCCAAGTTTGCCAGCCTTCAAATCGCTTTGCTTGCCCAAAAAGTCTACCGCCGCCTTCAAATCTTTTACCAAATCTTCCGGCTTTGCTTGACCCAGAATCCCGGCGGCCTGGTCAAAAGTCACCTTGCTTGAACCGCCCTGACGGGAAAGCAAATCGGGGGCAAGCGCGATATAGCCCGCTTTCGCCAAACGTCGGGCGACATCCTTGATGTGGTCGGTCAAACCCCGGTTCTCGTGGATAACGATAACGCCCGGAAACGGCCCGGTAGCCCCTTTTGGCTTTACCAGATAACCCATAACTTTGGTATCACTATCAAAACTAACGTCGGTGGCTTCGATAGCCGGGTCAGTCGCGGCTACGGTAAGTGGGCCACGGGCCGCGCCAGGAGTTAGGGCGGGCGGTTGAGTAGTGGCCGCCCCAGCCGCAGCCGTCGTACCAGTAGCGGCGGTTGTTCCAGCAGCCGTTGTACTGGCCGCGGTTGTGTTACCAGCAGTGGTGGCGACTGCCGTCGTAGCCGCCGCAGTTGTCGGGGCAGCAGTAGTGGCCGCAGCCGTTGTACTGGCGACAGTAGTAGCGCGGGCGGTAGTAGCGGAGGCTGCCGTTGCAGGAGCAGGGGCAGTGGTAGCAGTCGGGTCGCCACAAGCCGCCAATAAAGCCCAAACCGCGCTGGCACTACCACAGATTAGAAGCATCCGACGCAACATTCGACGGCGCGGCATTTGTCCGGCTACGTAATCATCAAAAGTTTCTTCGGCCAGATAACGCTGCATCTGGTTCAAATCGTCGAGCGCAGACATATCGCGCTGTTTTAGCATTCTCTCTCTCCTATTTAATCCAAAGTTTAATCAAATCAGGCACTCGCGGACAGTGCGCTCTTTGACAAGCCGATAAGTAGCGGTAGAAATTGTAAGATAAAACAGGCTACGGCACTATCCTAACACATTCTTCTGACTAGCACGGCTAAAATGGTATGAAGATTTGGTAAAGAGTTCTATTAAAATGATACGGTTCAAACCCGAATTAGGAGCATTATAAAGCATCAGAAACGAATTAAAATCATTGCTGAGGTTTACCCGGCTAAATTTATCGCCAATTTTGAAAGCAAAGCATCCAACTCACGGCGAAGTTTAACTTCGCTTTCCAGAGTAGGCGGAATTATTTCAGGTTGGCTGAGTTTGGGAACATAGGCAGGGCGGGCCGTTTTGAGGCCCTCAAGTATCGGCTTTTCCAGCCGCACCACTGTTTCCCGCACAAAAGCCGCTAACCGGGAGTGGGCGATTATTCGTTCACGCTGGATTGTTTGCGGGTCTGGCCCGGCTTCAAACAAATTCCCGGCAACATTAGTAGCAAATTGGCCTATTTCCCGGACGGCATTTCCCAAAAAATCAAAGGGCGATTCAAAAGTATTGGGGTCAGGGCCAGGAGGAGGAGGCGGCGGCACGTATTTATAGGAATAAGCCGGGACATTCGGCGGAACGAATTTCAGGGGTTTTGCGGCGGTTGGCGCGACAGGCACAAGCATTTTGTTAGCTTCACGCTCAAAAAAAGCCAGCCATTCCCGCATACGTTGCCCGGTTAGTCCTTCTACCTGTGTTTTTAATTCGGGCAAGGGCCAGCGTTCTACCGCTTGTTCCAGTTCCGCCAGTAGTTTGTACTCAAATTCGGTCAGGCTGTGCCTTTGAAAAGCTTCAACGTTGCCGAAAACACTGGCCGCCCGCTCACTTTGTTGACGAGCGGTATTTTGACGAAGCTGTTTTTCGCGCCAAACCTGCAACTTATCTTCGGCTTCGGTCAAACTCGCCCGATTTTGGGTATAAACTCCTGCAAAAAATTGCTGCAAGCGTCCAATCCGGCTAATTTTGAAAAGCTGGTTTTTCCCTTCGTTAGCGTAATATTCCAATTTTTCGCGCAGTTCTGGCAAACCCGACTCGGTTACTTCCTCTGGATTATTCCGCAATTGACCCCGCAAAGCCTTGAGCGCGTCAATTACGAGCAAATCAACTTCATCTTTCAGGCCCAACCGCTCCGGCAAACTGCTACGTACTCGCTCAGACACTTTTTCGCGGTCATCTTCATCCAGCAAATTCAGAAAATTTAGCAAGAAAAGCGGCTTCGCCCCGAATTGCATACCCCAGCTTTGCCAGATAAATTCCTCCTGCTCGGTCAAGGGTTGGCGGGCATCCAGCATAAAAATCAGCAAATCGGCTTTTTGAATGGCTTCACGGGCAGCTTCGGCCTGTTCCGGCAAATCGTTAAAACCGGGAGTATCGTATAGCTCAAGTTCGCCTGGGCCTTCCCGCCAAAGAAAGCGCACTTCGACTAGGCGCAAAGGTAAGTTCAGTTTCCCCTCCGGGTTTAAGGCCAAATAATCCGAAACTTTTTCCAGAGGTACTTCAAGCGGCGGGCGTTTGTCGCTAAAATACAAGGTTGCCCCTTCGGGTAAAGCCGAAACTACCAGCGTTAGTACGGCAGTAGTCGGGACAAGCGCAATCGGCAAAACCTTCGCACCCAACAAAGCATCTACCAGCGTAGATTTGCCCTGATTAAAGCCACCAACTACTACGACCCGCACCGCCTGCCCGCGCCCAACCTGAAAAAGCTGGAGTAATTCGCCAGCCTGCTCTTTTTGGCCCAACTGGGTCAGCAAATTCGCCAATTGTTCCAGCTCATAGCGGGCTTCTTCAATTTTGGTTACAATATCTACTGGCATAAAGAGTTTCAAAATTCCTTTGAAAGAGTTTTCCAAAAAGGGCTTGAAAACCCCTCTAAAAACTTGAAATTATTTCTAACCTGTGGTATATTACACTTCACGTAAGACAACCACAACTTGCGAAGCTGTTCAAGGCGCAAGTGGCAACCAAAGTATTATCAAAATTTGCTGTCGGTTAATCTTTCGTTTAGAACGTGCCGAGATAGCTCAGTTGGTAGAGCATGCGACTGAAAATCGCAGTGTCGCCAGTTCAATTCTGGCTCTCGGCACTGCTTTTATTTTATAGTGATTATTCTTAAAATGACAATGCTTGATAAAGAACTTGAAGTAAATCATAATCAAAAATTCTCCTGGCAAGACCTTACCCCCGGCTACGAATGTCTTTCGCCAATGGTCGGCGTAACTGATACCGCTTTTCGTCAGTTATGTAAACGTGAAGGGGCAGAAGTGCTTTTTACCGAAATGGCAAGCGCGAACATGATGCTAAATGCCCCCAAACGGAACGAAGCCTTTTTGCATTATGAAGAAATGGAACGCCCGATTATTTGTCAGGTAATGGGCGGCGACCCCAAAATTATGGCTGAAGCTTCCCGCCTCATCGAGAGTATGGGCTTTGATGGCGTGGATGTCAATATGGGTTGCCCGGAAAAGAAAATCGTGGGCAATGCCTGTGGCTCTTCCCTGCTGCGCCATCCTGATACCGCCGCCCGCATCGTTGAAGCAATGGCAAACGCGGTTAATATCCCGGTTTCGGTCAAAATGCGTTCGGGCTTTGCCGAGAACGAAAACTTGCAGCCCGTTTTTGCTTTGCGGATGCAGTCCGCCGGAGCGCAAGCTCTTGCCATTCATCCACGCACCAAAGAACAGGGTTATAAAGGTCAGGCCGATTGGTCAGTTACCCGGCAGGTAGTCGAAGCGGTGGAAATCCCCGTTGGTGGAAGTGGAGACGTAACTGACCGGGCCGCTATCGAACGCTATGTGGCTGAAACTGGTATCAAGGGAGTTTGGATAGCACGCGGCGCGATGGGCAATCCCTGGATTTTCAACAAGAACCGTACCGAACGCCCTCCCCTGCGCGAAGTCATCGAAACCGCCCTCGAACACGCCCGCCTGATGCTGCAATACAAAGGCCCACACGGTATGATTGAAATGCGAAAACATTTGACCTGGTACTTTAGTGGCTTTCCCGGCGCAGTCGCTTTGCGCGATGCCGCCAAAACCGTTAGCACTTATGAAGAATTGGTCGAATTAATCGAGCGTCATGGCGTACTCGAACGGGCCGCCTAAACCTTGCGCTTGCAAACAGTCGCCCCCGCAATCAAGCTATCCTCACAGCTATAATTTTGGGCCAACCAATTCTTTATCAAGGGCAATTGGGTCAAGCCGGGAACTTGTGTTTCGACAAAGCGGGGCTTTTCGATACCAATTACCAAAGCAGGCCGCTCTTTTTCAAGTTCTTGCAAGGTTTTTTGATACCAAAAAGGTGTATTAATATGAACCAGCCAGCTACCTACCGGGTCGTTAGTAGCGGGGCGACGGTTAGCCTGCCAGTATAATTCCGGCATATTATAATATACCCAAATCGAATCCTGTATTTGACTATTAGCTGAAATATAATTTACCAAAGCACTCTGATTTTGTATTTCTAGCTGGCTATCATAATAATTCTGTTCCTGAATTCCAACCCAACTATAAAAAATCAGGCTTCCTATCTGTCCGATTGCAATAAATAAAGTCAGTACCAATGTAAATAAAAAACGATGTCGTGGATTCCTGAAAGATTGCCAAATTAATCTCACACGATAACCGACAAACAGCATTAGAAAAGGCAGTACCGGGATAGTATAATGTAATTTGGGCTGACCAGTAGAATAACCTAGAAATACAAACCAGCCCGTTGCCAGTAATAATAGTTGAGAGACATCGGTTTTTGACCAGCTTTGGCCTGATTTAACTTTTTTAAGCAAAGAATAGGCGAAAACAAGCATAGTTCCGGCTATCAACACTAAATTTATCAAGCTCAAAAACGGTAATTGCTCAAACAGGCGGTTAAGTATAGTTTTATTGCCAATTCCACCATAACTGCTACTTACATCCAGCAAATTAAACTTTAAATCAATTAGCGTTTCAGGCCGAAGCAGATAAGGCAAGATAAACAGGCCCAATGGTAAAGCAATTCCCAACCCTAAAATAAAAATTTCGACTATTTTTTGTTTTACAAATTCCGCAGTCTCCCACCGCGTCAGGCTGTAACTCCCCAAAATTAAAGCCAAACAAAATATTGGGGCAACTATTATCGCCGTTGCCTTGACCAAAGTTGCCAGCCCCAGACAAAACCCACTCCAAAACAGAAAAGTTTTATGCTCATTCCGGCTTATAAAAAACAAGAAACTTAGTAGCAATAAAGGAGTTTGATAATATTCCAGCAAAGGCGCAGCATTGGGAATGTTGCTATTTAGCAAAACTAGCCAGAAAGCAAGGCTTAAAAACCCTGGCAGGAAGGTGGTAAACATTCTTTTTGAAATACCTAGCAGCAAACAAGCCGAGCATATTACCGCCACAAGCCCGCATAAACGCTTTATAAAAATAGCGTTGGCGGGACTAAGTGCTAGAGCCAGCAAATCAGGTAACATTCCAAGGGGGAATTTTGGCTCGGTCAGGTAGCTAAAAGAATAAAAAAAGGTTTCGGGCGAAGATAAACGACGGGCATAAATCAGGTAGGTTGGCTCATCAATAAACAAAATATAATTATTTAGGGTAGGCAGTTTTGCCAGAAAACAAAGCAGGGCGGCCAGTAAATAAGGCCACCATTTTTTCCAAAGGGTCAAGGCCAAACTTTCATTTTTAGGGACAGTTTCAGTAACCTGTACGAGAGTAGACATTGTATACCCAACTTGCTACGTTTTATATTATAAACTACCGATTGAAGCGTCCTTATCATATAATACTAACATTACAGTCAAACTTACAAAAATAGTTAAAAAGCTTGCATAAAAAAGAGGAACACTTCACCGTGTCCCTCCTGCTAAAGCTGTTTTGTTCCTGTTGAAATTTACCCTTTAAGGCCGGTGTACGAAATACCTTCGATGAAGAAACGCTGAAAGAGAACGTACATTATTACGATTGGTATCATCACCAAAAGTGAGCCGGACATTAACAAACCCCAATCGGTTTTGTAAAGGCTGCGAAAGGTACTCATACCGAGCGGCAGGGTGAACAAACTTCTGTCCCCGATAATAATCAAGGGCATCAAAAAGTCGTTCCAGCGACCCATAAAAGTAAAAATGGTCAAAGCCGAAAGCGCGGGTCGAGCCAGAGGCAAGACTACCTGACTAAAGGTACGGAGGCGGCCCGCCCCGTCAACCTTAGCCGCTTCTTCCAGTTCCGCCGGGATTGACTGGAAAAACTGACGCATCAGGAAGATACCAAAAGCTGTCACCATAAAAGGAATAATCAGGCCGGGCAAGCTGTTAATCAGGCCCAAACTGCGGAGCAAAATGTAAATCGGGATAATCGTAATTACGCCCGGTATCATCATTGTTCCCAAAATTGCCAGGAAAATAACTTCCCTGCCAGGGAAAGGGATTCTGGCAAAAGCATAACCCGACGTAGCCGAAAAAAACAGGGTCAGGATAGTGGTTAGCACGCCCACGAAAATACTGTTCAAATACCAGGTGGCAAACGGAATTTGAGAGTTATTGAACAAGTTGCCAAAGTTTTCGAAGGTCGGGTTAGCCGGAATCCACTTGGGTGGAAAGCCAACATTAATTTCGGATTGCGTTTTGAGTGCGGTACTCAAAGCCCACAAAAACGGCAAAAATTCGATTAGAGCAAAGCCGATAAGCAAAGCATAAACTAACACTTTGACCAGCCTTTTTGTCCACATTGAGCCGCCATTCAAGGTAGTTCCTTTAGGCGTAGCACTACTAATAGGTGCGGTGGTTGCCATATAATTTTCCTCCTTTCCCTTATTATTGTTGTTCGGTTCTGAATAAGCGTTTTTGAACCAGCGTCAGGGCAAAGATAATCACAAACAGGATAACCGCCCCGGCTGCCGCTACGCCCATCGAATTACGCTCTTTAAAAGCTTGCTGGTAAATGTAAAACACCACCGTCAGGGTAGATTTTTCAGGGCCACCACCACCGTTGGAAATTACAAAAGCCTGGTCGAACATCTGGAAAGTTCCAATCAAGCCCAGCGTTACAATAAAGAAAGTAGTTGGCGCGATAAGCGGTACAGTAATTCCAAAAAATTTCTGAACCGGGGTTGCTCCATCTACCGAAGCAGCCTCATAAAGATGGACGGGTATATCCTGCAAAGCCGCCAGATAAATCACCATCATCGTTCCGGCGGTTGTCCAAATGTTAAGGCCCATAATCGCTGGTAAAGCGGTGCTGGTATCATCTACCCAGGTTGGCCCGTTAATTCCGAAAATTGACAAGAAATAGTTTAGCAAACCAAATTTGTTAAACACCCACAAAAAGATAATACTAATTACTACCGAACTACTAATTGAGGGAAAGAAAAAAGCGGTACGGAAAAAAGTCTTCCCTCTAATCTTTTGATTAACCGCTACTGCTAAAAGGAGAGACAGAACTGTCTGAAGTATTACTACGAAGAAAGAAAAGCGGGCGGTATTCCAGAGAGCAATGTGAAAATCCTCACTTGCCAGCACCGTAGAAAAGTTATCAAAGCCGTTCCAGGTACGTTCATCAATATTGACAGTTCTAATCTTGAAAAAACTAAGATAGGCTCCATAAAACACCGGGTAAACCGTAAAAATCAGGAAAAAAACCATCGCCGGAGCGATAAAAAGATAGCCTGCCACCCGGTCTTCGGTTTTCTGGCGGGCCATTGTCTTAAACCCGACTTCAGCCTGTGCCTGGTCATAAGTCCGTGCCATACTCTCCTCCTTGAGCAAATGCTAAAAATTGTCAGCTATTAGTATCTACAACTAATAGCTGACAATTAACCGCGTTTATGCGTTCTTTAGCTGAGTTTTAACCAGCTCGTCCATTTTCTTGACAGCATCGTCGCTGTTAATACTGTTATTGAAAAGGCTCTGCAAAACCGGGTTAGCTTTATCGGCGAAACCACCAAAGCCTACTCCAAACTGCCAGGGTCGAGCGTAGTTCGTGCCGTCTACCAAAGGCTTACGTAGTGGGAACTTGGCAACGAAAGCTTCGGTCAAAGCCTTGCGGGAAGGCAAAGCCAACCCTCGGTCACTGAGCAAACGCTGCTGGCTCTCGCTAGTCAGGAAGCTCAACAAGGCAAAAGAAGCATCCTTGTCCTTAGCTTTGGCCGACATTACGTAAGCTACCGTAAAGTCCATCGTCGCCTGCTGGTCGCCTTTGGGCAATTCGGCAATACCATAAGATTTGGCAAGGGTCGATTTTTCCATTACCGGGACAAGCCAGCCACCTTCAAATACAATAGCTGCTTTGCCCTTGCTCAAGGCATCTCCGGCCCAGTCCGCGCCAACTTCACTGGCTTTCTTGGACAAACCATCCTTACGCAAACCGTAGTAAAAATCCAGGCCCTTCTTGAAACCAGGATCAGTTACTTTGGAAGATTTGGCATCGTCGGTAAGCATTGAGCCACCCGCTTGATAAACAAAAGGCAGCAAACGGGCCAAATCCGGGTCAGCTACGATTGGCGAAGCATCCGCGCCCATCACGGCTTTCAGCTTGGTAGCCGCCGCCCGCAAATCTTCCCAGGTTTTAGGCGCATCGGTAATACCAGCCTTCTGGAACAAATCCTTATTGTAGAACATACCCAAAGTGTTATGGTCTTTAGGCAAACCGTAAACTTTACCATCCGAGCCGGTGAAAGCTTTGGTCAAATTCGGGTAGAAATCGCCAATGTTTACCTTGAACTTGTCCGCCAGCGGGTTCAACGGCTCAAGCACCTTGTCAGCGATATAATCCGGCGCAATTAAGCTATCTACATAAAAGATGTCAGGCGCGTCATTACCGGCAATCAGGGTTTTAATCTTGGTATCGTAGTCGCTGGCGATAGTATTGCGCTGAACTTTTACGTTCGGATAAGCCTTCGCAAAATTCGCCAACTGGTCGTCTACAATCTTGTCTTCTTCCGGCGAAGAAGTTGCGGTAGCCAACTTCACCGTACCGCTAACAGCCGGGTTAGGGGTAATATCTGCTGCCGCAGTTGAAGCACCCGCCGCAGTAGTTGCGGCGGCGGTAGTAGCTGCCCCTGCGCCTGCTGCTGTAGTTGCGGCGGCGGTAGTAGCTGCCCCTGCTCCGGCGGCGGTGGTTGCCGCCGCAGTAGTTGCGGCTGCTCCAGCGGCTGTCGTCGCAACGGCGGCGGTAGTGGCTGCTCCGGCAGCGGCGGTAGTAACTACCCCACCGGTACTGCCAGTGGTAGCGGGTGCGGCAGTATTGGTGGCGGTATTGTCACCGCAAGCCGCCAGTAATAAGGCGACTAGCAAGGTCAGCAAGCCTATCATGCTTACCCGGCCCAGCGTCCGTTTCTCATTCGACATTCGTGTCTCCTCCTTGAGTCTGTTATTGCTCATGTTGTTGAATCACTCATCCTGTGATAGCTGCCATCATCGGGCAAAGGCCAAATTACTTTGCAGCCAGTTTCCTGATACCATCAAAAGCCTTGTTAGGACTCCTGGTTGGAACTAACAATGACGCGGCCCGAAGGCTCACGTCGGAAAGATAAGTTCAGACGGCGATTACCCAGCCGCACCCCCCGCAAAAACACTTCGTTTGTTCCCTCAAAGGGTAAAGGGTTAGCCTTTAATTCATTTTTAAAAGCATTAGCCTCTAAACCAAGCAAGGTTTGCAAAAGCAAAATCGAAGTTCCAGCAGCCCAGGCTTGCGGGCTACAACTTACCGGGTAGGCGGCGGGAGCGCGTTCAGTTGCGCCCTGCCGGGCAAAGCCGCAGTAAAGTTCGGGCAAGCGATATTCTTCAAAAGTGGTCGCTGCCTCAAAAAGCTGGTTCGCCACCATCAAGGCTTCTTTATCGAAACCGTAGCGGCGTAACCCTGCTACCGCCAGAGCGTTATCGTGCGGCCAAATGCTGCCGTTATGATAGCTCATGGGGTTGTAGGTAATGTCCTTTGCACTCATTGTCCGAATACCCCAGCCCGAAAGTAAATCCGGCTGCACCAACCGAGCGGCAACTTTGGCCGCTTTATCCGGCTCAACAATCCCGCTCCAAAGACAATGACCGGGATTGGACGTAATGTTCCGTACCAAATTTACTTCGGCATCGAGAGCCTGAGCCAGAAAATTCTCTTCTTCCCACCAGAAATCGCGGTTAAAATTTTCTTTAAGCCGGGCCGCTTCTGCGTCCAGTTTTTCGGCCAATTGCTTTTGCTCGGTGTTACCAACCTGCCGCAAAACTTGGGCTAGAGCAATTTTGGCGGCGTAGTAATAGCCTTGCACTTCTACCAGAGCCAACGGTTGCGAAGGACGCGGCCCAAATGGGCCACCCATCGATTCGTCGCTATCCTTCCAGCCCTGATGCAAAATCCCTTTTGCCGAACGACGTTTGTACTTGATATAGCCGTCCCCGTCCAGTTCGCCATAGTTGTAGCACCAGCTTAAAGCTTTTTCAACCGAAGGCCATAGCTCGGTAAATAAAGCAATATCGCCCACCCATTTCATTGTCTCGGCAAAGCACAAAATATACAAAATAGTGCTATCTACCGAACCATAATAGGGGCGGTGTGGCACTTCTTCGCCCAAAGCCATATCACCTTTGCGCATCTCGTGCAAAATTTTGCCCGGTTCGCTATCTCGCCAATCGTCCAATTCGGTAGCTTGAAGCTCGGCCAGCGAACGCATAGTATCAATTGCAATTTGAGG
>JBBQGP010000149.1:0-14108 GCA_038323095.1 Chloroflexia bacterium
CGCCATCTACATTAACCCGTTGTTGATGCCCGTGAAGTATCTCAAGTTTGAGCGAACGTACTCGCCGGAAAACTCGTACACTAGGATGCTTCACATATTGCCCATCTCGCAAGTGCCGTCCTACTTGCAGTAAATCACCCGCGCTCATTGGTTCAAAAATAGTTACTACCAATTCATTATCATCAATCGCGGCACTCGGTGCGACTATGACCCCACCACCATAAAAACGGCCATTGGCAACTGCAATGTGAATAGCCTGAGTTTCGATAACCTGGTTTGAAAAAGTCAGGCGGGCGGTAAAAGGTCGGTGTTCGAGCGCAACTTGAGCGGCAGCCAAAGGATAAGCCAAAGGGCCAAGCATTTTTTTAAGGTCGGGCGTAGTATATTCAACCACCTGTGAGCCAAAGCCGACGCTGGCTACGTTGACATAATAATTCTTATTGACAATTCCTAAATCTACCTGAGCCGTATGACCCTGCGCGATTATCCGGCAAGCTTGCTCTACATCGTTGGGCAATTCCAGAGTGCGGGCAAAATCGTTAGCCGTTCCGAGCGGTATTACGCCCAGCGCAACTTCGTTGTTCACCAGATAATCTACTACCGAAGAAACGCTGCCATCCCCACCGCCCAAAATAATAGCTTTGACCCCGCGTTTAACCAAAGTTTGTACCAGTTCGGGCAAGCGTCGTACCTGCGTTAAGGCATAGTTTTCCACTATGTTTACTCCGGCATCGAACAAAACTTGCCGGGATTGCTGGTACATTTCCAGGCCGCGTCGCGCCTTAGTATTTACAATTAAAGCTGCCGGAACTTTGCCCAAATCTACTTTGTTCCCGGTTTCTTTTATCTGGCTCATTTTATCCTCATAAATTGCTATTTGTCGATTGATTTATTATTGCTTTTAAAGGGTGTTTTTGCAATATATGTTCCCAAAATGGTTTAAACGAATTAAGAACATGTGAAAAAAGTACCAGATTAATACTACAAGGAGCTAAATACTTGATTGTTTTATAAATCGGGTTTATAATAAAAATCAGCTAAACATAACTAAAATAATGGCAGATATTTTAGCAAGCCGAAAGCGCGGGGGAGCAATTGAATGAATTCGGAAAATGAGGAACTTTTAAATCAGGGGATTAGCGCGGTCAGGGCTGGGAACAAACGGGAAGGGGCGCGAATTCTCGCGCAGGTAGTGCGAGCCGAGCCTCAATCGGATGAAGCCTGGTTTTATCTGGCAGCCGCCACCGACCAACCGGGCGAAGCTAAAGCTTGTCTTGACCGGGTGTTGCGGATTAACCCTAATCATACTCGCGCCCGGCAAGCCCTTGAGGTAATTAACGGGGGCGGTGCTATGCCGAACCCGGCCACGCTGGGTGGTGAGGCTACGCCGCCTTTTGGTGCGCCTCAGCCACCCTCTTTTGACCCCTACGGCTCATCTTCGCCTTATGGGGCTAATTTCCCGCCGCCCCCTTCTTTTAATAATATGGGGAATGTACCACCGCCGCCTTTTGGTGAACCTACTCCCATGCCCCCGCCTTCGCCTTCTTATGACCCTTATTCCCCCGCTACGACTGCCATACCTGCTGGTGCGGTTAATATTCCGCCACCCCCACCTTTTCAGGGTGGTACCGGCTTACGCTTTGGACAACTAGACCCGGCGGCGGCGGCGGCGGCGGCTTCTCAGGCCCGGATAGATGAGCAAGCCGGGATGAGAGCTTATGACCCCGGTTCGGAAATTCGACGTAGTCTGTTGGGCGAGAACGCTCCGCCACCCCCTGCCGGCGGCCCAGCTAGGATTGGGGCAGAAATTCCGACGGGTCAGACAACAGTTGTTAAGACCAAACCGCGTAACAATCGCCGTAACTTGCTTTGGATTGCCCTTGCCGCCCTGGTGCTGGTTATGGCGGCGGTGGTAGGCTTGAACGCTCTTAAAGGGCCAACTGTAACCACTGTTGCTGAGGCTACTCCAATCGGGGGAGTTGCCACTACCAGCACTACGGAAGCCGCCACGACCTCGGCTATTACTACGGCGGGCGTTACCCAGAACCCGGCAGCAGTCACGACGGCGGCTTCCGCTACTACCGCTTTGGCAAACACGACAACGGCGGTAACTGTCGCTAATCCTCTGGCAACTACTGCCACTGGGCCAACCGCGACTACTGCTCCGGCGGCCATTCCTGCTGCGAATCCAACTACCGCCACTGGGCCAACCGCAACGGCTGCTCCCGCTTCTATTCCAACCGTAGCACGGGCGACCACGGCGGCTGCTCCAGCAGCGACCACGGCTGCTCCGGCGACTACGCGGGTTAGTGGCCCGGCAGTAACTATTGTTCCGCCTCGGATTACTCTTACGCCCGCCCCCGGCGCGGTTATTCCTGATACGGTCAAGCAATATGTGAACGATGCCAACAATATAATTGCTCAAATGGCCTTTGTCGAAAGCCAGATAAACACGATTGTGGTGCAGCCTTATAAGTCAGGTAAAATTACACCCGGTGTGCCAATTTCCAAATCATACGAAGTTTCCTACTTTACCTTGTTAATGGGTCAACTCGCCGCTGATTTCCGCCAGCTAAACCCGCCCGTCGAAGCTTTGCAGTTGCATCAGGTTGGGTTGGATTACGCCAGCGATATTCGGGAAGCCGGAGTTAGTATTGATCGCTTCTTTGATACCGGGCGCATTACTTATTTGGAAGATACTTCTAACTATATGTCCAAAGCGGCGGCTGATCGTACCAAGTGGTTCCAGATTTTGCAAGCTGGCTACCCCTTCAAGGTCAATTTCTAAAGCACTGAGGACTGAGTTAAAAAGAGGAGGGTGAGCTAGATTATTGCTTACCCTCCCCTTTTTTTGTTACCTGATACCTGGTTCTGAATTAGTAAATCTGGGTAATCTTTCGGACATGGAATGTCCGGGCTAGTGTCATGAAAATGAGGCGGCGAGGCAATCTAAACCTGGTTAAACTCACTCCCACCCTTTAGGGCTGATTACCACCAAACCTCTGGAGTTAGGAGTTAATTCCGACTTGATACTTGATACTTATTATTTGTTACTTAATTCAACCTTCCGATTTGTTAAAATCCCCTGAGCCGTTTTTTCGCCACTGAGCATTGCAGCATTAAGGCTGCTGGCTTCGGTAAATTCGGCAGCAAGCCACAAGCCGGGACGATTGGTTTGATTGAGTGGCAAGCGCGGATGGTAGCCGGGAAGCTGGGCGAACTGGCCGTAAGGGATACGATAAACTTTTAGAGGCTGATAAGTTTTCAAAATTTGCTGGGCCTCGGCATTACCCTCAAACATACGCTGCAAATCAAGCATCGCTTTTTCAAACAAAGTTGCGTCGTCCAGGTCTGGCACCCCCAAAATAGTGGCCGAAAGCAAAGTTTTACCTTTTGGAGCAGCTTCGGGCGAAATATTGGTTGCCAGTACCGCGTTATTGACGAAGGAATTAGGGTTGGCGTTTAGCAAAATCTTCTTGCCCTTGTAAAAAGGTTTTTCGCCTTGCCAGTACAAATTAATCGTGCTGGTTTGGCCCTGTGGCATGGGCAAATTTGTCAGGCGGGCCGCTTCGGGGGCGGGCGTGGCAATTACTACCGCTTCGGCCTCGATAATTTCGCCATCTTCCAATTTTACCCCGCTGACGCGCCCGTTTTCTTCCAGCAATTCGGCTACCCGCGTATTTAGCCGGAGTAATCCCTTTTGTTGGAGCGAATCGGCTAACTGGGCTGGAATTTGGTGCATTCCTTTGGCTGGAATTACGGTACTGCCATCACCCAGCATTTTGAAATCGAAGCGAAAATTTTTCGCGCTGGTTTGCAATTTATTTTCCAGAAAAATCCCGCCATAAAAAGGCCGAATAAAATAATCAATAAAGGCCGAAGTAAACCCTCTACGACGCAAATAGTTTTCGGTACTTTCATCGCGTCCGGCCAAAATTTGTCGAATACTTTTGCTTTTAACTTCGATTGCCAAAAGAACGGTGCGAAGTTTATCGCCCAAAGTAACAATATTGGTCAGGACGGCGGGTAAAGCCGAACCGGGGTCACGCAAAGGGTCGGTCAAAACCTCGCGACGCTGGCCTTTGCAAATAATCGCGCCTGGCTCAAAATAGCGAAAATCCAGTTTTTTATAATCAAGCTGGCGACGGGCGGCAGGATAGGCCGTGAAAAGCACCTGAAAACCGCGCTCCATAATAAACCCGTCAATATTGTCGCTATTAACCCTGCCGCCTACCTTGTCGCTGGCTTCCAACACCAGCACCGCTTTCCCGGCTTTGTCCAGCATCCGGGCGCAGGTCAGCCCTGCCACCCCTGCCCCTACTATGATTATTGCCACGCTTGCTTCTCTCCCAACCCAGGCCAATAGCTTTCGGCCTACCGGCATAAAGATTTTGATACCTTTTTCACAGGATTATATGATACCACAGCTCTGACAGCTTGCGACCCCTAAATTTAGGGTTAAAAAAAGCTTGCCCTTTTATTACAGCTTTGTTACAATGGGCCAAACTACCGGGAACGGTTTTTAGGGCAAAGGAGAACCTGGCTTGGAAAATTTTCTATCAAGCGTTTTTGGCAAGATTTTCAAGGTATTTTTTGGATTAGTGATGGTTGCTGTCGTCGTAGCGGTAGGCGTAGGGCTTTTCTTCTTTTTTGAACTGGGAGCCAGGCCCAGCATTAAAGATGATACTGTACCTTTCCGGGTCAGTTCCGGCGAAAGTTTTTCGCAAATTACTAATAATTTGCGCGACAAAAATTTAATTCGCAATACTTTTGTTTTTCGGATTCGCGCTCGGATGTTACAGGTTGAACCAAAAGTACAGGCTGGCGATTTTTCATTAAGACGTAATATGACGGTAGACGAAGTGCTGGAAGGCTTGACCAAAGCCCGCCTGAATGACCGCGAAGTTACGATTATCGAAGGCAAGCGGCTGGAAGAAATTGCTGCGGTCTTTGCCTCAAAAGGTTGGGATAAAAACAAGTTTATCGCAGCTGTAACTCAGGATGATTGGCAATTCGGCTTTTTGAACGATAAGCCGCCCGGTGCATCGGTAGAAGGCTTTTTATTCCCGGATACTTACAAAATTCCGGCCAGCTTCGATGAAAAGCAAATTATCGAGATGATGCTGCGACGCTTTGGCGACCAGTATAACGCTACCTTGCGCCAGAAAGCCCGTGAAGGCCCAGGCATTTACCGGGTGGTTACGCTGGCTTCGATTATCGAGAGGGAAGCCGCCAAAGAGGACGAACGCCCGGTTATATCCAGCGTGTTTTACAATCGGCTTTCTAAACGAATGAAATTGGAAACCGACCCAACTGTTCAATATGCCCGCGATACTCGCGAGTATTTAAAAGACCCAAATTTTAACAAGTGGTGGACGGCACCGACTAAAGAAGATTTGGATATAGAATCGCCTTATAACACGTACAAGGTGAGCGATTTACCGCCAGGGCCAATCTGTAATCCCGGTCTGGCTTCGTTACAAGCCGCCACCGAGCCTTATACTACCGATTATCTTTTCTTTGTAGCAACAGGAGACCGTGACCATAGTCACGCCTTTGCCCGGACGTTTGAAGAACACAAAGCTAATATTAAAAAGTACCTGGGGGGCTAGGTTTTTATGACTGCACAATCTGGCTTAGACCAAAAACAACTTTATAACGAAGATAATTCGCCCCGCGCGGTAGGCGTGATTGGCTATCCCATCGGGCATAGCCTGTCGCCACAATTTCAAAACGTGGCCTTTGAGTACCATAATTTGCCGCACCGCTACCAGAAATGGGAAGTCAAACCGGAAGAATTGCCCGATTTTATCGAACGCTTTAAAGCTGAAAACTTTATGGGCCTAAACCTGACCTTGCCGCACAAGCAATCGGTAGCGGGATTAGTTGATATTTTGAGCGAAGAAGCGGCAGGGGCGAATTCGGTTAATACTCTTTTCTGGCACGAAGGGCAATTGGCCGGACATACTACCGATGTAGACGGGTTTCTGGAAGCCCTGAAAGAAGCCGATTACGACCCAAAAGGGCAGCGTACAATGGTTATCGGGGCAGGTGGCGCGGCGCGGGCGGTAGTTTATGCTCTGCTGTCGGCGGGCGCGACTGAAATCGCGGTTGCCAACCGTAGCTACGAGAATGCTGACGCGCTGGCGCAGGAGCTTTCAGCCCAATTCTCGCAATGTAATTTGTACGGGACGGATTTAGACCCGGCAGCGTGGCCTTTTAACCGCAATCCTCGTACCCTGATAGTCAATGCTACTTCCCAGGCTTTGACTGCACCGAACGAAGCTTTCCCGGTGTCGGCGGAAGCGTTGGCCGGACGCAACCCGGAGCGGCGGACTATCTTTATGGATTTAACTTATGGCGATACGCCGTTCTTGCGAATGGCACAGGAAGCTGAGGCGCGTACCTTAGACGGGCTGACTATGCTGGTTTATCAGGGAGCGCACAGCTTTGAACTTTGGACGGGCTTGCCCGCGCCGCGTCAACAAATGTTGGAGGCAGCAAAAGCAGCTCTTGCATCACAAAAATAGGAAAAATAAACGTCGTGGCAATCATCCCCTATTTAATCGTAATTCTGGCGGGGCTAGGCGCGGGCTGGCTTGGTAATATAATCGCCCAGCGTCTACCCAGCGAAGACCTTGACAAACCTCTTTTCGGCTCTTTGCATTGCGTTCGTTCCGGCGAACGCTTGCGCTGGTATGATGTACTCCCTCTTTATGGCTACTTATCACAGCGTGGTATCTGCCGCTACTGCCAAAAAAAATTGCCTTTGCGCTTTCCACTGCTGGAAGCGGGTATGGCCCTGGCTTTTGCGCTGGCCTGGCCGCTCTATGAAGGCCAGCCGATTGCCTATGCCTTTAACGCTTTCTATATCTTTATTCTCATTACAGTCGGTATAATCGATTGGAAGCATCGCCTTATTTTCCCCATAATGCTGTATATAGCCGGAATAATTGCCCTTATTGGCACACTTATAACCGGGGCGCATCCTGACAATTTGATGCCGGATGGTTTGGGTAGTTCGCTGTTGGGCGCGGCTTTTGGGGCAGTTGTTTTTTACCTGATTTACTGGTTGGCAATTGCAGTCTACCGGGTAAGAGCCTTGGGTTACGGGGATGTGCTGCTGGCGATTGCGATTGGCCTGATTTTGGGTTTCCCTCGTGTGGCTTCGGCCTTGCTGCTCGGCTCACTTTTGGGCGGGATAGTGGCAGTTGGCTATTTGCTAGTCCGCCGCAAACGCCGTGATTTTATTCCTTACGGCACTAGCCTTTGTCTTGGAGTGGTTTTGGTACTGGTCTTTGGCGGTGCGGTCTGGCACTGGGGGCCGTTTTTGCTTTTTGCCGATTTACTCAATTTGCTTTTTACCATTGGCTGGAAATTCATCAACCAATTATTCGGCAACTACGTTTAGGCAAGTCGGAAGTATGAAGTATAAAGTCGGAATAAAGTAACAAGTAACAAGTAACAAGTAACAAGTAACAAGTAGGAACTTGAAACATGAAACTTGTTACTAATTTTCTAACAACTAATAACTAACAACTCTGCTTCCGACTTTATACTTCATACTTCCGACTTATTTCAGGGGAGAGATTTTGTTGGAAGATAGCGGTAAGGCTGGGCCTCAAAACGAGGCTTTGATTATGGAAGGGCGAACTTTTGCCAAAGAAAATCGCGCCCGGCTAAAAATTGAAACTGCCGAATTTGTGGAGCAAACAGGAGTACAGCCGAGAGTGGCGATTTTGCTGGTCGGCGATGACCCGCCTTCTACCGAATATAGCCGGGTGCTGATTAAAAATGGCACAGAATTGGGTTTTGCCGCTCATTTGGTACAGTTGCCTCAAAATGCTACCCGTCCCGAACTGGCTCAGGCCATTCAGGAATTGAACAATAACCCTAGCGTTCACGGTATACTCCCGCAGTGGCCGCTTCCGCCCCATCTAAAGCTGGAAGACGTTACCGACCCGCTTGACCCCGCCAAAGATGTAGACGGCTATCACCCGGCCTCGATTGGGCGATTAATGAGCAAACTTGACACTTTTGTCCCGGCTACGCCCCAGGGTGGAATACGCTTGCTGGAACACTACGGCTTTTCGGTAGCAGCCAAAACCTGTCTTTTAATCGGCTGGGGAGTAACGGTAGGCCGTCCGCTTGGTTCGCTTTTGCTAACGGCAGGCGCAACCCTGCTGGTAGTTCATCGTCCCACCCCACCCGATGTGCTGCGACGCTTGGCGGCAGAATCCGATTTTATCTTTACGGCGGCAGGTGTTCCCGGCCTGATTAAAGGTGAACTTTTGCACCCGGATATTGTCGCGGTAGATTTTGGGGTAACTTACGTTGATGGAAAGATGCGCGGCGACCTGGATTTTGATAGCGTCAAGTCTATCGTCAAAGCCGTTACCCCTACCCCTGGCGGCACCGGCCCAACTACCACTGTCGCCCTTTTCGACAACGTCCTGAAAGCAGCAAAGAACCAAGTAACAAGTAGAGTTGTTAGTTGTTAGAAAATTAGTAACAAATATCAAATACCAAGTAAGAACTTGATACTTGATATTTGTTACTTCCTTCCGACTTTATAGTTCCGAATTCCGACTTGTTACTTGATAGAGCGGATGTAGGCGATGAGCTGGTTTTGCTGCTCGTCGGTTAGGTTTGGGTAAGCAGGCATGGCCCCTTTGCCGTTCTTTAGCTGGTTATGGATGTAGGCATCATCCCGCTTGGTGCCAAGTAATACCGGGCCAACCCCTTTATTCTTACCGCCATTGGGATGACAACCCGCGCAACTCGGTTGCACACTACTAAACAGTTTTGCTCCCGCATCCGCTAAAGCCGGGTCTGCGGCCGCCGCCGTAGTTTGGGCCGGAGCAGCCGCGCCGCCGTTGGTTGGAGGATTAGCGGCGGCGGTAGTTTGAGCCGGAGCAGCTTGAGCCGCGGTAGGTTGCGGCGGAATTGGGGTAGCGGTTGCGCCCGCTACTAAAGTGGGATTGCGGGTTGGGTCTAAAGAAACTTGGTTAGGTTGATTATTTTGCTGGGCCGCCGCAATTATAGTTTGGGGGCGAACTGTACCAGAGACCGAAGTCGAATTATTATCCACATCGCCACAGGCGATTAGCCCCAGCGTCAAAATCAACCCAATTACTGCACTCAAAATCCAGGCACGAATTAGCTTGGTGTGCAAGGTATTTTTCCTCCTCTAGGATTAGTAATCGCAGAATTTCCAGTTTTAAGCATTTGACGAACGGTGAAAACAGTTACAGGTTCGTATTATAAGCTTTTTTGGCGGCAAAGTGAAATAACTTAGGCTACAATTAACCCTGCAACATCGCCAGAAATTTGTATAACTTGTAACAATCAGGTATTATAAAGTTAGCACTACTAGCAAAAAATTAACAGCAAAGATTTAACGAAATTTAGCTAATCTGGTAAAATCCAATTGAGGTTTTTGTGCGTATAACTATTGATGGAAAATCAGTGTGGATTGCGAGACGCTGTGGAAACAAGTAACAGCGATGAACAGCTTTTAAACCGTTTACAAAAAGGCGAGTTTGAAGCGGTAGAAGAATTATATAGCCGTTATAGTCGGATGGCTTTTGCCCTGGCTTTACGTATATTAAATGATGCCGAAACTGCCGAAGATGTGGTGCAGGAAGTGTTTGTGCGGGTTTGGCGACAACCCGGCAGCTACGATGCGACGCGGGGACGCTTTCCAACCTGGCTAATGAGTGTCACGCATAATTTGTGTATCGACCAGGTTCGTAAGCGTAAACGGGAAAATCTTTCTTTTGACCAGGAAGAAAGCCAGGAGAAGTTAAATTTTTTAGCTCAAAACGCTGCGTCACTAGAAGAGGAAATTTGGGCCAACATAAAGCGCGATTCAGTTCGCAAAGCTCTTGACCAGCTTCCAAAGGAACAAAAGCATTTGCTGGAATTGGCTTACTTTGGTGGTTACACTCAAAATGAAATCGCCAAAGCTACCGGGCAACCGCTTGGTACGGTCAAAAGTAGAATTCGGCTTGGTTTAATAAAATTAAAGGATATATTGCAAAAATCGCAGCTAGGCTACAATCCCTAGTGGGTTAGAATTCAAAGGGTGGTTGCCTTTTGAAACAAACACAGAAACAGAGAAAAAAATGGTAACAATGTCGCACGACGATTTACAAGCGTTAATAGCTGGGTACGCGCTGGATATACTTGATGTGGAAGAGAAAAAGCTTTTGGAAGCTCATTTGCCAACCTGTGCGGCTTGTCAGGCCGACCTCGCTCCTTTACAGGGGGTTGCCAGTGATTTGGCTCTTAGCCTTGAGCCGATGGATTTACCCGCCGGGCATTTGGAACGCTTCCGGGCTAAAGCCGGGGTCGCTCCTACCTTTAGCCGCGCTGCTACGACTGCCCCTCGTCCGCCGATTGCTTTTGAACAGGCCCGCCGCCGCCGCTTTAACCCAATTTGGGCAGTAGCAGCAGCTTTATTAGTAACTGTAATTGCGGGAGTTCTTGGGGGTTTGCTGCTAGATGCCAATCAGCGTTTGAACCAGCAGCAGCAATCGACGCAAGCTCTGGCTGGCCTGTTGGCCTCGCCTAACCTGAAAGTTAGTGAACTGAAGCCTACCGGGACGGGTCAAGCGGCAAATGCGCGAGTGTTGGCCGACCCCGACACTAATAAAGTTGTGCTGGTTTCCTACAATTTGCAAAGTCTGCCGGACGACAAATCTTACGAAGTTTGGGCAATTGGCGGCGAGAATAGCAAGCCTCAAAGCGTAGCGGTATTTAGCCGAAAAGACGCAACCGAACCGGCTATAGTTTCGCTAAATTTGCCAAAATCGCTTGGTCAGTACCAATTATTTGCTATTACGGTGGAGCAACGCGGCGGTAGCCCGACGAGTGGCCCAACTACCCAACCCTTTATAGCCGGGAATCTGGCTTGATAGTCAACCAAAATCTTAAGTAGAGTTTTTTCTCCAAGCGAGGTCAATCAGACCTCGCTTTTTCTTTATGCCAAAGCTTCCTTTTCTATTCTATCTATTCTACATCCCGTCGTGCTTGTGAAAGGAGCTGGCTGGCAGAGTGGCGAAGCGTTGGCGAAATAAGCCTTTGCCTGGCGCGAATATTAAGGCCAGCAAGAACAGCCCGGTTAAGGTTACTACTACCGTCGCTCCCGGCACTAAATCCAGATAGTAAGCCAGATAAATCCCCGCTACGCCCCCCAAAACGGCATCGGCAATTGAGACTAACATCATCGCCCGCAAACGGTCAGTCAGGAGGCGAGCCGTCGCGGGAGGCGTAACCAGCAGGGCGATTATCTGGATATTGCCGACGGCGGGCAGCGAAACAATTACAGTCACGGCCATAAGCGCAAAGAAAATTAAATCGAGCAGGGCGACGGGCAAACCCATTGAGCGGGCCATGTTGGGGTCAAAGCTGGTTAGCAAAAATTCCTTGCGAATAACGATTAAAATCAAAAGTACAATTGCGCCTATTATCAGCCCACTAAACACATCGTCCCAACCTACCGCAAAAAGCCGCCCAAACAGAATCTCGGATAAACGTCGGTTGGATTTAGCTGCACTAATCAGGACAATTCCAATTGCGAAAATCCCGGTGTAAATCGAGCCAATCGCCGCTTCGTTCCCAACTTGCTTGTTACGGCTAACTAACCCGATTAAAATACTTACCAGCACCCCCGCCAGCAAACTAATCAGCAGATAACTTAGCCCGATAGCATAGGCGATTACTACTGCCGGGAAAATCGCGTGAGATAAAGCCAGACTAAAAAAAGAAAGCCCACG
Source organism: Chloroflexia bacterium (assembly GCA_038323095.1). GTDB lineage: Bacteria > Chloroflexota > Chloroflexia > Chloroheliales > Chloroheliaceae > L227-5C. The sequence goes on from JBBQGP010000149.1 coordinate 11,781, forward strand.
CAAGACCACAAATACGCCGATTACCCCGACTATCAGGCTTAAAACGATTATTTCGGCTAAAGCTTGCTGCACAAAAGGAGCTTCGAGCGGTTTTAGAAAAAAATCCAGCATCTAGCGGTTTGTACTTTCTTCTGAGGGTAATTTCCGATAGGCCAAATTGGTTTGCAAATAGCCGAGTAAGCCGTGCCGGGGCGATAGCACCAAAGCCGCCAGAAAGAAAAGCGTCGCCAGAATTACTATCGATGCGCCGCCCGCCCAGTCCGCATAATAGCTCAATAGCAGTCCGGCAACTCCGGCAAGCCCGGCGAACCCCACTGAAAGCATTAGCATCGGGTAAAAGCGGTCAGTCAGCAACCGGGCAGTAGCGGCGGGAGTTATCAAAAGTGATAACACCAGAATATTGCCGACTGCCGGAAGCGAAACTACCACCGTAAGGGCAACCAGCACATAAAGCACTATGTTTAAGCCTTTGACCGAAAAGCCCAGAGCTTGTCCCAATAGCGGGTCAAAGGCCGTCAGCAATAATTCTTTGCGTAAGGCCAGCACCACTAATATTACCGCCCCGCCCAGTAAAAGCGTCGTCCATAAATCCGCTTCGCTTATACCGAAAATCTGGCCGAACAAAACTTCCGAAAGCGAACGTGAGCGACTTTGACTTATCAAAATTACGCCCAGCGAAAAAGCTCCCGTGAAAAATATGCCAATCGCCGAATCTTCGCTAAGGTTGGCATTGCCGCTAACGCCGCTAATTGCCAGCGCAACCACTATTCCGGCCACTAACGCCCCGGTCAGCAAGTTAGAGCCAAGCAAATAAGCTACCGCAATGCCGGGTAAAATCGCGTGCGAAAGGCCATCCACAATAAAGGCGATGCCCTTGAGGACAATAAATGTACCGATTACCCCGCTAATAAAGGCCAGCAAAATTATTTCGAGCAGAGCGCGTCGCATAAATTCTTGCTCTAATGGCAGGCTGAACCAGTTAATTAGCTCGTTCACTATAAATCAAACCCGGTCTTTCTGCATTTGGTAAATTAACACTTGATTGATATTGTATATCATTCGGAACAATTAGTCTAATAGTGGTTTAGTTTATGCAAAACTAAATAACGAGTTGAAAACACAAAATCGTAAGCAAAATTATAAAATGGTGCAAACCCTGGAAAAGGATTTTGAATGAAGCGACGGTATTTCGGATTATTATTAGCGACTTTGCTAATGGCTCTAGCTTTGGCAGCCTGTGGTGATAATAGCGCGACGGTTAGTTCGGCGGGGACGGCAGGGGCAAGCTCAAGCGGCAATTCGGGTGGTTCGGGCGGCTCAAATGTTGCCAATAATTCGGGTTCGACTAATATGAGCGGGATGAACATGACCCCTGGCGCGAATATGACCACTATGCCGGCCAATACTCAGGCGGTTGAAGCGGCTGGCACGCCCGGCGCAGCAATGGGAAATATGCCCGGCATGACAATGGGCATGGGCGATGAGGTTAAGAAGCTGCAAGGGCTGAATGGCAAAGATTTTGAAGTAGCTTTTATGCAGGATATGATTGCTCATCATCAGCAGGCGACAATGCTTTCGCAGCTTGTGCCAAGCAATACCAAGCGGCCTGAACTGCTTAAACTTAGCACCAACATTATTTCCAGCCAAACCAAAGAAATAAACGATATGTCAGATTGGCTGGTAAAATGGTTTGATGTCAAGCCCGCCGCCAACCCGCAGTTACTTACCGGCCAAAACGACACGAGCAGCCTCGATAGTCCTTTGAAGAACCTGAAAGATGCTCAGTTTGACGAGGCTTACGTTAAAATGATGCTAGACCATCATCAGCAAGCGGTAGATATGGCAAAACTGCTGCCCGGCAAAACCAAACGTCCCGAACTTCTGGGATTAGGCGAAAACATCGTTAAAACGCAGGGGGCAGAAATCGAGCAAATGAAGAATTGGCAGAAAACCTAGGGTTTTAAGGCAACCTAGAAATTTGTTTAACTGCTCAGGTGCAGAAGGGGTTTTCAATCCTAATAAAGATGGATTTAGGTAAAATCGGGATTGGAAATCCCCTCCTACACGGGGACTGGCTGAATTGTTACAAATTTGTTTTATTATTCAAGGTTTTGTAGGGCGTTACTTCGTTAATGGATGCTGGTTTGATTTATTGGCGAAGCAAGCTTTTACATCCTACTAACCAGCCAAAGCTTTGGTATCGGGTCGCCAAAAGCGATTAGGCTCAAACGGTTCGCCTTCCATAAAAGTTCGCAGATTACTAATCCGGCTAGAGCGAAAAGAGCGAATTTGCTTTCGCAAAGTACAATACCCGGTCAGCAAATAGCC
>JBBQGP010000150.1:0-13913 GCA_038323095.1 Chloroflexia bacterium
AACCGGGTTGCGGTAGTTAAACAAATCTTGATAGTCAAACAAGAAAATGGTTTGCGTCCCCGCCGGAGAGCTGATATAACCAAAAAGCAGCCAATTCCTGACCGACCAGAACATTACGGGCAAGCCCACACCGAGAAGGAAGGTGACAAAGTTTTGAGTTTTAAGTTTTGAGTTTTGAGTTAGTAAAATTGACCAGTGCCTACCCATAAATAAAAAGTAGGTGGCGGCCAGAAAAACCGCCGGAGTGCGGGCAAGGTACGCCAGCCCGATTAGCAAGCCAATTAGGAAGTTTTGAGTTTTGAGTTTTGAGTTTTGAGTTAGGAAAGGGTTGTCGGTTGTCGGTGGTCGGGTGTCAGTAAAAGGGTTGTTAGTTGTTAGTTGTTGGTTGTTAGAAGGTTCGGGAGCTAATTCCGACTTCATACTTCCGACTTCCGACTTTTCCTTGATACTTGATACTTTCTTCCGACTTGTCATCAGGAGTAGGGCGGGACAGATTAGGGCGGCGTAAAGCATTGAGCTATCCGGCAAAACTGATTGGTAAGCCAGCAAAGGATTAAAAACGATGAGCAAGCCCGAAACGAAGCTGAGGCGGGACGAGAAAAAGCGGCGAGCAAAGAAATAGGTGTAAATTGGCAAAAGCGAACCACTGATAATACTCGGAAGCTGGGCCGCAAAGAAATTATCGCCAAAGAGCCACATCGAAAAAGCAATGGCAAAAGATGAAAGCGGCATCCAGAACTCCATGCCGGGATGCTGCACTTGCGGGAAAAGTGGCTCGAAATTCCAAATAATCGAAAGCTCGAAATTAAGCGGGTGCGGGCCACCCAAAGCGCGGGCGGCCTGAATGTAATAAGCTGGGTCGTCGAGTGGCGGGAACTGGATTTGGAGAGCGTAGATTACCCGCACCGTCAGGGCCAGAGCAAAAAGCAGGCAAGATGGATGAAGAATGAAAGATAAAAGTTTTGGCCTCAAAATAATTCACTTAGCTTTCGAGATGAGTAATAGCCTCTTTTAAAATTGTTCCGAGCGCGAGTGTCATTGTTTCAAAGCTCATGCTGGCAGCGCAGGTACGAATTCCGTCCCGAACCGCTTCTTCTGTCACCTGGTTGGGCAAAGCCGGAAGATGTACAAAGCCCACCAGAGGTTTACCTGAACTTTGAGCCAAATGTGAAGCAGTGTAAAGCATATGGTTGCACAAATGACAGCCCGCGTGATTAGAAATGTAAGCTGGAATATTATCTTTTCGCAATTTCTGCTCAATATGCTCAAGCGGCAAAGTGCTAAAGTAAGCCGCCGGGCCACCTTTCAGGGCGTGCTGACCATTCATGCGATGCCCGCCGTTATCGGGCGTTGTCCCGAAATCCAGCAAATTAAGGCCGACTCGTTCCAGTCGTATGCCTGTTTCACCATATGCCAAGCCTGTCCCAATTACCAGAGCCGGATTTAGTTTTTGCATCCATTCGGCCAGAAGCGGCGGCATTTCAAGGTAATCGCAGGGCAAAACTACCCCTTGCACCCGGTAGCCCAAAAACTCGCGCCCGTTCAAAGCCTCGGCAACCATCCCTGATGGATTTATGGTATGCTTGCCAAAAGGCGGATAACCCGTTAATAATATTGTCTTTTCAGTTGTTTTAATCATTCTGCCTTCTTCCTTCGGTTTGTTGATTTAACCCGCCAACATGCGGTCTCGGATATGCTACAATCTGCCTGCAAACTTTGTCAATGTTATTTATCTTTATAGTTTACGGCGAAAGCCAAAATTTTACAGGATTAGCCAAATGTCGAGAAAAGCCAGGAAACAACAGCCCGCCCCGCCCGAATTCGCCTACGATTTGCGCCTTCAAGATATGGCCTACGGTGGCGAAAGCGTCGGAAGAATTAACGAACAAGTCGGAAGTTTGAAGTATGAAGTCGAAAGTAACTCGCAATCATTCACTGACAACCAACAACCAACAACCGACAACTCAAGCATTTTCACCACAGAGGACACAGAGGATTTACAGCTTTTAACTCAAAACTCGCAGCTCGCAACTCGCGACTTTCTTCCCTCTAACAACCAACAACTAACAACTAACAACTCTATTTCCCCGACAACCGACAACCAACCACCGACAACCCAAAATGAAGTGGTTTTCGTAGCGGGTGGCTTGCCGGGAGAATTGGTAGATGTCCAGCTTTACCGACGCAAGAAAAGCTATTTGCGCGGGAACGTGACGCGGGTGATAGAGGCTTCTCCGGCCCGGACAGTTGCCCCTTGCCCCTATTTTGGGGTCGAGAAGTGGCCGAATTGTGGCGGTTGCCAGTGGCAGCACGCCGATTACGAGGCCCAACTTGGCTACAAAGCTTCGATTTTGCACGACCAATTAACCCGGATTGGCGGCATTGAAAACCCGCCCTTGCTCGAACCCGTTCCAGCCCGTAGCGCATGGGCCTACCGCAACAACGTTGAATTTCAGATTGACCGTAATAGCGGGCGGCTTTGCTACCACCGCCAGAACAGTATCCGGCTCGTCCCGGTTGAATCCTGTCATATCGCCCACCCCTTGATAACGCTGGCAATTCAGCCTTTGGAAGCCGCCCTGATAAAGCACTTGCCAGGCAAAGTTCATCAGGTAACGGTCAGAGTTGGGCCAGTATCGGCAGATGCCCCGATTGCCGCCGAAGAAATAACCGCCCTTGCCCCTTACGGTGCGGACGAAGCGGCCCGGTTGGGTGCGCTCGAACGTTTTACGGCAGTTGCCCCGCTTGAAATGGCGATGCAGCCCCAACGCCCAGCGATTATGTTCATTTTGCGGATGTTAGGTCAGGCCGATTTAGGGCCGTTTGTCGAGGAAATGCAAATTGCCCTTGACCGTTACGCCGAACTAACTATTATCGCCGAAGGAAAAAAGCGACGGCTGGACGTGCTTTGCGGCCCGGCTTACCTTGAGGAAAGATTAAACGGGATAACTTATCATGTGCCACCCCTGGCTTTTTTCCAATCCAATTCGCCAATGGCCGAAGAATTAATCAATCAAGTGTTTGAAGCTTTTGAAGCAGTCAACTTTAATTTCAAGGGTAAAAAAGTGCTGGATATTTTCTGCGGAGTTGGCACTTTCAGCCTGCAAATGGCTCAACGTGGGGCGCAAGTGCTGGGCATCGAAGAATATGAGGGCGCAACTAAGGCGGCAGAAGAAAACGCGAAGCTGAACCAATTAGAAAGGCGTACCGAATTTGTGGCGGCAAAGGCCGAAGAGTACATTCTGGAAATCGAGAATCGGGGTGAACCTTACGAAGCGGTGCTGCTTGACCCGCCCCGGCGCGGCTGTGACCCGGCCTTGCTGGATAGCCTGCTCAAAACCCGGCCCGCCACGCTGGTTTATGTTTCCTGCGACCCCAGCACCTTAGCGCGTGACCTGAAAATCTTGATTAACGGTGGCTATCGCTTGATACGTTCCCGCGCGGTTGATATGTTCCCGCAAACCTATCATATGGAAAGCGTCTCGGTATTGACGATTGACGATTAAAAACTGTGGCTCTCAAGAAAAAGAATAAAATACCTTAGAGCGGGTCTAATAAATGGTTTGTAGTAGTCAACTGGCGGAGCAGCATCTTACAAGTGAGCCTGATTTTGTAAGATGTGGCTCGGCCCATTGATTTATTAGACAAGCTCCTGGATTAGTTTTTAGCTTGAGTATCACAAATTTTGTCTCGTCCTTTTCCTGAAAATCTTATCGTCAATCGTCAATCGCCTTATCTGCTGCGTTTTAGCTCAAAAAATTCGGGCTGCCACATAAGCCATTCGATTCTGTCCCAAAGTTCTCCGGCAGCCTCACCTTGCGGCACTTCGGTGATAACCGGGCCGAACATTGCCGGGCTGGTGTGTTCGCCATCCTCGATAATCATGGTCGGCACACCGAAGCCTTTTTGGGAAACGATAAAACCGTGTGAAGCGTTTACTTCTTCAAAAGTCGAATCATCTTCGAGAGCCTGGTTTAGCAAAGCTTTATCTAACCCTGCCTCCTGAATGGCTGCCTCCAGCGTCTCGGTAGTGCTTAAATCTTCTTTACGGTCATGGCGAGCTTTACCCAGAGCCAGGTAAAGTTTATCCACCGCCGCTTCACCGCCAGAACGCCGGGCCAGAGCCATCAGGCGAAAACTCTTGTCACTTTGGGAATGGGTATCTTTTAGGCTGTCCTTGCCTGCGTTTACAGCCGAAAGGCTCAAAAACTGCCATTGCAAAGTAATCGGGCGCACCTTCGCTACTTCCCGTATCCAGAGCGAAGCACGCCAGGCCCAGGGGCAAACCGGGTCAAAATAAAAAGTTACTTCTTTATTAACCGTCATTTTTATAAGCTCCTATCTATAATCTCCTATTGTTAATGTTAAATCGCCGCCTTATCTTACCCATAATCGGGGTTAGCGGTCAAATAGAGCCGCTTAACGCTTTTCTTGAAAAGAAATGTTTGTTATAATTCGGGTAGTCTTTATTTGCTACAGGCAGCCCAGGTTGGGGTTTAAAAATAAACCTGATTGCATCTTCCGGCAGGTTCAGGAGTTGGTGTTGGATTTAAGCTGGTTAAATAGGTTTAAAGTTGGAAAGGTAAGAGTATGCGGACTTACTGGAATACCGACCACTTTCGCCAAAGTTTGATGGTGGTGAATTTGGCTACGCAAGGTTATAGCCCGGAAGAACTTAAAGTTTTTTTCTATTATTTTTATGATAGCAGTGCCGACCACTGGAATTTGACCGACAAATATAATTGGGCCAAGATTCACGTTGAAAACTTTCGTAGCGGCAATCTGGAACTGGACGACGACGATTTGAGCCACTAGGCCAATCAACTCTTTAGGCTAGAAGGAGTACAGCATTGACCAGGTGGTTTGAAATGCTACTTCCGATAATTTCGCTGCTTTTTACCATTGGCGGAATTGGTTATATTGCGATAGTTACTATGCAGCGTATCCGGCTTTACCGCCTTGAAAACCGCTTCCGGCAACAAGTGCAGGCCGGAGAACACCGGGCCGCCCTGACTACGATTACCCATGCCCTGCAACTCGACCCCTGCGCCGCTTCGCTTTATCATAACCGCGCCCGCGTTTATTACGAGCTTGGCGATTTTTTCTCTGCGGAAGCAGATTACACGCGGGGTATGCGCTTTTCGCAAGGGGCGACTTCTTACGCTGGGCGGGCTGCCGCTCGGCTGGCTTTGGGCGAAACTCGCAGTGCTTTAATTGACGCTAACCATGCGATTGCCTGTAGCCGTTTGTGGTGGCGGAGCTATTACGAGCGCGGACGGGTTTACACCGTTTTGGGTCATCATAAAATTGCGCTGGAAGATTTCGAGCAAGCTTTTGAACTGACCCGCAATCCGCCCGCCGAACTTTACATGGCCCGCGCCGAAGCTTATCGCCAGATTGGGAAGCAAGAAGATGCCCGCCGCGATTATGAGGCCGCTCTCAAGCTCAATCCTCAACTCGGCAAACTTGCAGCCAATCAGCTTTTTTCGGGAGCAGAATAATTATTCCTGATAAGGTAAGGGGTCTTTGATACCAATTTGGGCAAAGGCGGCAAGGCGTTCGCGGCAAGCATCGCAATTGCCGCAAGCCGGGCGCGTCCCGCGATAGCAAGTGTGGGTTAGTTCATAGGGAACGCCTAGTTCATAGCCACGCCGCAGAACTTCGGCTTTGGTTTTTTCGGCCCAGGGAGTCCGAATCAAAACCCGACGGTCATAGCTCGACCCCAAACTCAAACTTTGTTCGAGGCTATCGAAAAAGACCCGGCGACAATCCCTATAAACCTGAAAATCTTCCTTGACCGGGCCATAAAAAATTTCGTCAAAACCCTGCGTCTCGCCATAGGCCGCCGCCAAAGTACAGAAAAGGGTATTGCGAAGCGGTACAACCGTTATTTCCTGCTTTTTGTCGGCTTGAGCCGGAACGTCGGTTTTTGAGTCGGTAAGCGCACTCCCGCCAATTTGGGCCAAATCTATTTTCAAAATTTTGTGGGGCAAATTCAAACCTTCGGCGATAGCGCGGGAAGCTTCCAGTTCGATACGGTGACGCTGGTTATAATCAAAGCTCAGGGTATGCACCTGATAACCCTGGGCCAGTGCTTCATATAGCAAAGTAGTGCTATCCATACCGCCCGAAAAACAAACCACCGCTCGTAAATCCGCCACTGGCCTAAATCCCCCTTTTGTTCCCGTATAATAAAACGTGCAAGCGCGGCAATAGCCTGTAGCCAGCATCGCGCACCCGGTCAACAATGGGCAAAGCGTGTTCCCGCAAAGCTTCGATTGACTGGCCTTCAGGCATTACAATAATTTTATCTTTGGGCAAATTACATTCGACGATTATTTGTTGCATTGCTTCAAAATCAATCTCGCCAGAAACTACAAATTTGAACCAAAAGTTTTTACTGGTGGCGAGTTGACTTAATACTTTAGGGCGAATAGTACGGGTGCGGTTAGTGGCGGAAGGCAATTTGGGCGAGATATTTAGCTGGCAACGTTCCCGGATAAGCAGTGTAGCGGGCAGCGTTCCGTTAGTCTCGATTTCGATTTGCCAATCGGGAGAAAGCAAATTCAGCAAATCCTCAATTTGGGCAGTATATAGCAAAGGTTCGCCCCCGGTAATTATCAGGCGACGACAAGGAAAAACCAAGATTCGTTCCAGCAATTCGGCGGGCGTTAATCGCTCGTATTCGCCAAAAGCCGGGTCGTTCACGTCCCAGGTGTACCGGGTATCACACCAACTACAGGTCAGATTGCACAAATGCAGCCGAACAAAAATAGCGGGCTGGCCGATACTCGCGCCTTCGCCCTGAATCGAATAAAACAATTCGTTTAGCAGAAAGTACCCGGTTTTTATCTTGGGTAAATTTAATTCAGTTACTAACATCCTGTTTTAATCTAAAAATCCATTTCTATCCGAAAATTACGAGCCAGCTTCGTTAATCAGGCTGGCTTCGCGTAACTCCTGGTCGCCACCGGGTTCACCCCGCCGCTTTTTTTGCAATTTCTTTTCCATACGGGCGCGGGCGCGACCATTTACCGCATCTTTGGCGGTACGAATAACCGTTGCCAAAAGTTCCAGGCTGGCTGCTTTTTCGGCAGCTTGCTCTGGCTTGAAAAATTCCAGGTCGATTTGCTTGTTGACACTAAAGTCTACTACCCGCAAAACCTCTTCGGTAATGGCCCGGTTGTTCCAGCCCTGCTGAATGGGCGAAACCATTACACTTTCGGCCACTTCCAAAAGCAATTCGTCGTCCATTGTATCATTTGTATCGCTTTCGGCGATTTTTTGGAGGGCATCAAAAAAGACGTAAAGGCGGTCTTCCAGTTCTTCCTGTGCTAAATCGGCGTAAGCTACCCCAAACATTACCTTGAGCGAGGTAGCCGCCCGGTCAACCAATTTCTCTTTGTTCTTTTTAATCAAATCGGCCAGTTTGGTATCCATTGTTGGTACAACCCTTCTTTTCGCTTTGCTTTGCTTGCTACCTGATTTAGCTTAATCTTTTAGTGAAACGCTTATTTTACTACCCGAATACCCAGGCGGGCTGCCGCCGATTCGGGTGATTCTTTAGCCAGACGGTGAGTGTGAGTACGGGTTGGGCTGGTATTGACGGGTAACGGTTCGGGAAATTCCGCCGGAGAATTAGTTACTTCTTCCACATCAATTAATTCGAGGTTATTCAAAAGCTCCAGGGTTTGCATAATTTCCTGGAATTTGGTCATATTAAGCAAAACGGCAACTTCTTCGTTGTTGCGTTCGATAATGAAGTGGCTTTCCCCGGCCTGTAGCTCGTCCAGTAAAGTAGAAAGATGGCTGCGGAGAGCGGTGGCCGAAATTACTTTACCCATAAATTTGTTACCGTTTGTTGCCTTAAGATAGATAAAAAGATAAAAATGGCTAACTTTTGCGAGCCAAAATCGGCCCTTTTGCTTCGCCTTGAGCCTCAATTTCATCCAGCACTTTTATTACCAGTTGTAATCGCTCAATCGCTTCACGGGCAGTCTGACGCATCCGATTGTAACCGATGCGGTCAATTTCTAAAGCCCAGGCTCGGATAGCCGCTTCGTCGATTTCCGGCCATTTGGCATCCTGCTGCATCCTGAGCTTGAGCTTTCGCACCGGGTCATTGCGATGCACCACCTTTGGGTCGGGGGCAGGGGTTGCTTCCAGCACTTCGGGCGGGAAAAGTTCTGCCGCTAATTTTTCCACGTCTTCGCTACGGACAAAAGGATTGTTGGGCCGTCCGCCATAGGTACGCAGTTTGCCTTCTTTAATATAGTTAAGCACACTAACCCGGTCAGTCCGTAAATTGGCGGCGGCTTCGGTTGCGTCCATAAAGGCAAAGCGGGGCGGTGCTTTGGGCAGGCCACTCTGGGCCGCGCCTGAATTTTCAGGATTATCAGCCGACATTTCTGCCCCTCCCGGAACTTCTACAAAAAATAAGTAACTGATTAATAATGAATGACTAGCAATAAATGAGGTTAGCCATAGGCCAACACCTGCCTATAATACCCCATATAACCTTTTCAGGCAAGCGAATTGGCGGGAAAGATTTTGAGCTGATTATAAAAGTCGGCCCACCTCGCGCTTGCGGGCAATTTCTTCTTCGCTCAAATCGGCATCAAAAGCGGCAGAACGACGCAGTAACGCTGCCGGAATAAGGGCGACAGCAGCAATAATCGCGGCAGCTACAAAAAGCTCGGTTACAACCTGCACTAGAGGCCCGCGAATATCCGCACCGCTCAATTTGCTCAAATCGGTCACTTTGGGCTTAACTTCGTTATAGCGGTTCAAGGCCCAGGTTGAAAGCACCGAAATCCCGACAGTCATGCCAATAAGCCGTAAAATCAGCACTAAAGCGGCGGCTACCCCAATATCCTCGCGTTCTGCCGAATCGATTACCGCCGTTCCCACCGGGGCAATTACAATCCCAAAGCCTAGCCCGGCAATTGCCGCCGCCGGAATAAGGGCTGGCAAGGCATCGGGCGGGCGCAGACTGGCGTTCCATTGCGACATTAGTATAAAGCCCAGCGCGACTAATACCAGGCCGCCCAAAGTTACCCAACGGTAGCCCCATTTATCACTGAGCCAGCCACCCAAAACTGCCCCGACTGCCATACCCAGCGTAAGTGGGGCAAGAGCCAGCGCACTATGAAAGGCAATATCTATAATATCTTCGCTTTTGTCGGTAGCGTTTACAAACAGGGCAATGCCCACCAAAGCCACTGCCAGAGCTGCTCCAATCAGCAAATTGGTAAAATTGGCGGCAGTATAGGTCAGGCGGCGAAAAGTCCGCAAATTCAGCAAAGGATGAGAACTACGCAATTCGACAAAAACAAATAAGACAAGAGATAACACTGTACCAATAAACAAAGGAATTTGAAAAGCCTTGAGCGGGTTAGAGTCAAGATTATCCAGTCCGCCGCCACTCAACGCGGAAGTTTCTTTGCCGCCGCCCAACGCAAGATTTAGCCCGGTCAAAAATAAAGCCAGCATCAGTACGCCCAGCCAGTCAATGCTTCGGCTGGTGCGGGCCTTAGATTTTGGAGAGGAGCGCAGTGCAAAAAAGACCAGTAAGGCCGAAAGCAAACCAAGTGGCACGTTTACCCAGAAAATCGAACGCCAGGCAAGCGGCTGGTCGCTGCCAAAAAGCTTGACATCCTGAAACCATTTGAGCATAAAAGAGCCGTAAAGTGGCCCGATAATCCAGCCCGCCGTATCCGCCGCGCCGATGATACCCAGAGCCAGACCACGCCGCCGGGGTGGAAACAAATCACCGACCACCGCCATCGCGACAGGAACCATTGCCCCACCGCCCAAAGCTTGTGCTACCCGCGCCGCAATCATCAAAGGCAAAGTGCTTGCCAGAGCCGCCCCAATCGAACCCACCACAAATAGCAGGAGCGCACCCAAAAATACCGAACGTCGCCCGAAAATATCGGACACCCGACCCATAAACGGCATTGTAACGGTATAGGCCAACAAATAGCCCGACACAATCCAGGCCCCTTTATCAATATCAAATAAAGTTACGTTCAAATCGTTCATCATCGTAGTTAAAATTGCTACTACGACGGTCAAATCGAGCGCAGCCAGAATTACCCCAACCGAGAGCATTGCCAGCACTAGCCAGGGCTGTTGGTTTTCCTGCTCTTGAGCTGGATTTTCGCTTCCGTCCATTTCCTTCGTAAACGAAGCCAAATCTACCTCCTGCTAAAATTTATTTGCTTCTACCTACCTAGCAAGTAATAGACCAGATAACACTATCTTCAAGTTTCTTACTTATTATTCAGGCAAATTATTTATTCAAAAAATCCAGCACTAATTGGTTAAATTGTACGCTTTTTTCGACCTGGGGCATATGGCTGCACTTATCGAAAACGTAAAGACTAGACGTTGGCAAATTTTCTTGAGCCAAATGACCCTGCGAAATGTTCAAAATCTTGTCCTGCAATCCCCAAAAGATTTGAATGGGCTGTTTAATTTCGTCTAAACGCTCAAACAGCCCGGTCAGGCGCAAGCTCAAATCGGGGTAATCCCGGTTTAGAGCGCGGAGTGATGCCATATAAAGCGGGTCGCGCAGTTCCAGGGCAGCTTGCTCAATTTCAGTTTCAGCCGGATAAAATTCAGAATTGTAGAAGACATTTTTAAGACTTGTCTTCAAAAAGCGTGGCTTACCGAGCAGAACTGTAGTATAATTAGCCAATGGCTTGAAGTACCAGGTGTTTGTAATATGAGTCCACCAGGGGTCTTTCAAGAAACCGTCAGTATCCACCAAAATCAATTTACGAACATATTGCGGGTAATACAGGGTAAAAGCCAAACTATGCTTGCCACCCATTGAATGTCCGCCTAAATCAAATTGCTTGAGTTCTAGCGCATCGGCAAATTCTTTGAGGAATTGGGCAAAGTAGTGCAAGGAATAATAAACTGCGGGTTTATCGCTTTGCCCAAAACCAACCCAATCCAGAGCAATCACCCGGCGCGGCTGGTTAGTCGCGGCAGATAGTTCGGCTAAAGCTTTGGTGTTAAACCGCCAGTGAGCCAGCGAACCCAAAAACCCGTGGGTTAGCACTAAGGCCGGAGCATCTAATGGCCCGGCTTCTACATAATGAGCCTTAACGCCGCTTGCCAAAGTTACAAATTTGCTTTCAAGCGCGTTGTCGTCAGAGCCGATAGCGGTTTCCGGCCCGGTAACATTAACAGTCAAAATCTTTCTCTCCCTTGCTTAACTTTTTGTCAAAGTTTTTGCTAAACCTTTCAGGGTTTTGAGCTTGTCGTGCTAATCTTAATTGTAACTTAATAACTAGCCAAAATTCAAGTTAGTAGCGGGGACAAGAGCATTGGAAGTTAATTCAAAACACTTTGTAATAGTAAGTTACGATTGAATGGTATATACGGCTATAATTGTCAAACATTTAGATTTTTTGGAAGAAACCAGCTTCTACAAAGGTTGTACAAGTTCTTTTTTTTATAAATCCGAAACGTTTTTGTAAAATAGCCCCAAAAAGTTTGTTATTATACTTGACAAAGAAAGCGGCCTGTGCTATATTAATCTCAACAACAACTAAAGCAGCACAAACAAAAACAGTTGGGATTATTTAATAAAAAGCAGGCAAGTATGGTTAAAGAGCGAGAGCAAGACTCGACCCAAACTTTATGGGCGGCTTCCACCCGCAAAGAAAGTGCCGATGCCCGCTTGATGGGTGAGCTAAATCGTAGTATAGTTTTGAATATAATCAGGCAAGAACGTACTATATCACGGGCTGAAATTGCCCAGCGCACCAAACTCAGTCGGTCAGCCGTTTCTAATATCATAAACAATTTGCTTGACGAAGGTATTGTACAACATTTTGGCACGGGCGAAAGCAATGGTGGTCGCCGTCCGATTATGCTTAATTTTAATTATTCTGCCGGGCATGTAATCGGGGTAGATATTGGGGCAAATCATTTACTGGCGATTTTAGCCGATTTGGAAGGTAACGTAGTTGCCGAACTTTCGCAGTCCTTTAACATTGATATGGGACCCGAAAAAGGATTACCAATCGTAATCGACCATATCCGACAGTTAATGCACCATTCGGCGGTAAAAGGTGGTCGCTTGCTGGGGTTGGGCGTAGCTGTTCCTGGCCCACTTGACCATACATCCGGGATGGTAGTTGCACCGCCTATTATGCCGGGCTGGAACTTGTTTCCCTTAAAAAAATATCTGACCCAAGAATTTAACTTGTCAGTACAGGTAGATAACGATGCGAACCTGGGTGCGCTGGCCGAAAAATGGCGCGGCGCGGGCATTGGTCAGCAGCATTTAGCCTATGTGAAAATTGGTACAGGGATTGGCTGCGGGTTGGTACTGGATGGTAAAGTTTACCGGGGGCAGCGCGGCAGTGCCGGAGAAATCGGTCATATCACGATTACCCGCGACGGCCCACCCTGTCGCTGTGGAAGCTATGGCTGTCTGGAAAGTATGGCCGCTTCTCCCGCGATTGTGAACCGACTTAAACTGGCAATTCAGGCAGGACGTGAAAGCAGCCTGAAAAATCGGGCTATGCTTGAAGAATTAACGCCCCAGGATATTGGCAAGGCGGCTTATGAGGGTGACAGGTTGGCTCGCGAAATTATCGAAGATGCGGCACGTTATATCGGAATTGCTCTAGCAAACTTAATAAACCTTTTTAATCCCGGTATGATTATACTGGGTGGCGGAGTGGCAGCGATTGGCGATTTAGTCCTAAACCCAATTAAAGAAACTGTCCGGCAACGCAGTTTGGTAGCCAGTTACGAGGATACCTGTATCGTAACCGGGAAACTGGGACGCGATTCAGTCGCAATCGGTGCAGCGACGCTGGTTTTGCAAGAAATTTTCAAAGGCCCGGCTATAGTCGCGACCACGGGTGGATAGCCAGATCGTTTTGCTCAAATTTTCCTGTTATAGTAGCTTGTTACCTGGCACAATTGAATTTAGGGCAATCGTCATAAATTCTGTTGTGCTAATTATAATAAAAATTACACCTGGTGGATAGCAAACCAGCTTAAAGTTTAAGCTGGTCGGCTTATTGCCTGTGATACCCGGCTCCTGAGAGCCAATCTATTTTTATCGTGTACTGTTTGCAACTCTCTAAAGGAGGAGAAGCTGTGACCAAAAAGCTGCAAAGAAGCTTTGCCGCGCTGGTAGCCTGTATTTTAGTAGCTCTGGCTCTGGTAGCCTGCGGTGATCCGACTGCTACTTCTATCCCGGCCACTACCGCCCCAGCCGCCGCTACTACTGCAAAGGCAACCACTGCCGCTGCCGCCGCTACTACGGCTGCCCCGGCTGCTGCTGCTGCTACCACTAGCGCGGCGGCTGCCACGACTGCTGCTGCCGCTACCACCAGCGCGGCTGCCGCTACTACTGCAAAGGCAACCACTGCCGCCGCCACTACGGCTGCCGCCACTACGGCTGCTGCGGTTGCCCCCGCAGGCGACCTTGCTAAAGTAACTGGCAAATTGACGATATGGCACGCCTACGGTTCGGGTGGTACTTCCGAAGGTAAAGCTCTGGACGAAGCTTTGAAATTATTCAAGGCTGATAACCCCGGTGCAACCGTCGAAGTTTTGGACATTCCGTTTGACCAGTTGTTCAAGAAGTTTGAAACCGAAGCTGCGGCTGGCGGTGGCCCTGACCTGTTCATTGCCCCGAACGACAGCCTCGGCGACGAAGTTCGCGCCAAATTGTTGCTCGGTCTGGACGACAAAGTTAAAGGCAAACTTGACAACAATTTGCAAGTTGCCAACGATGGCGTAAAAGTTGATGGTAAAACCTACGCTGTACCCGAATCGCTCAAAGCCGTAGCGATGTACTACAACAAAGCCAAAGTACAAAACCCGCCCAAGACCACCGACGAAATGTTGGCGGCTCAGAAAGCTGGCGTTAAGTT
>JBBQGP010000151.1:0-13876 GCA_038323095.1 Chloroflexia bacterium
TAAAAAGCGGCGAACTGTGTGCCATCGCTGGCTGTTAATACTAAATCTTCGCCTTTACCCTGACCATCTGCACCGGGCGGCATTGGTGGTCGAGCATTATCGTCGTAGCACATTATAATCTCCTTTATTTAAGTTATTTTGTTTTTATAACTGCCAGATTTATCACTATTTCTTCACGCCCATTGCTCCCGAAAGTTCGGGTTTCCAACCAAGACTGGCGTGACGGGCGTGGACTTCTTCCAGATGAGCCATAATTTCGGGGTCAAAGCTGGCGGCGTGACGGCTAACCATATCCACATACAGAATTAAGCGTTCGTCGCCCGAAGCCAGCTTGCCGGTAGTCAGGTTTACAATGTAATACATAAAATGTACTCGCTTGCTATCAAAGCCGAGCAAACCGCCGTGTACGGCTACCCTGTCGCCTTCCCGAAGTTCATTAAAATAGGAAATGTATTGGCGAAGGGCAAAGGTACTGCGCTGGCGGGCCGAAAAATGTTCACGGGGTAGGCCCAATTCCTCGA
Organism: Chloroflexia bacterium; assembly: GCA_038323095.1. Lineage (GTDB taxonomy): Bacteria > Chloroflexota > Chloroflexia > Chloroheliales > Chloroheliaceae > L227-5C. The sequence continues at coordinate 522 of JBBQGP010000151.1, forward strand.
AAAAGGCCCGCCAGCCCATATTGCTTATCAGGGTAAAGTACATCATATTAACATGACCGTTTGAATCAAGATAATCTTCGGGTATTTCCATTTCAGCAATACGCGGCAATTTCAAGACTTGCTCTAACAATAAAGCTTCGGCTTCCAGGCGGCTGCTCATCTTCTTCTGACCTTTCCTCCTGATTTAGCTAATCTTTTGGAGCGTATTCGTCGTCCTCGTCCTCAATATCCTCGTCGTCTGCGTCTTCCATAAGCTGAAAGCGTTCTATCGCCCGGTCAAGCAATTCGGTACGTTCGGGGAAACGTTGTTTGGCTTGTTCCAAATCGGCCAAATGGTCATCGATTTGCGAGCCGTAGGGGTCAAGCTCGGCGGCATCGTTATAAGCTTCAAGGGATTTTGGTTCGTCGCCTTTCAAAAGCCGCACCATCCCCAAATTATAATAGGCCCGGTTGCTGCCCACGTCTCCGGCCCTGATAAAGGTTTTTTCGGCTTCATCCAATCGCCCGGTCAAATATTCGGCGTAGCCCAAATTATTAAAAGCGACAATATTGCCGGGGTCAAGCTCGGTGGCTTGTCGGAAATCTTCGATACATTGTTCAAAATTTTGCTGGGCGTAGTGGGCGTAACCTAAATATAAATGCGAAGGAGCATCTTCGGGGTCAAGGTCAATCGCCTTGTGCAAGAAAGTTTCGGCCTGTTCCGGCTTGTCCATCGCCAACAAAACCTGGCCTAGCGCAACGTTGGCCTTATGGTTTTCGGGGTCTTCGTCGATAACATCCAGGTAAATCTCGGCTGCGCCTTCCAAATCGCCGCTGGCCTGTTGTAATTGGGCCGTACCAAGTTTAGCGGCGATGCTCCCGCCCCCGCCAAGCAAAGCTTGTACTTGAGCAAACATGGGAGACGAGGCTAATTGCTGGGCCAGTACGTAAGGGTCAAGCGCGGCCTGTCCTGCTTCGTCCTCATCGTCTTCATATTCTTCGTCTTCGTCGTCCCCGCTATCTTCAGCAGCCTCGTATTCTTCGTCTTCATATTCTTCGTCTTCATCGTAATACAGTTCTGCTTCATCCGCACTTGGCTCGTCCTCGATTTCGTCATCATCTTCGTTTACATCATATGGCTTATCTTTCGCGTTCAGGATTGCATCCGGCTTTTGGTTTTTATCGTATTTTTCGCTCATCGCGCTTTTGCCCTTCTGCCTTTGTATAAGTTTGAACTAATAAATTGCAGGGCTATTATAACATTAGAATTAAGCGGCGATAAGTCCTGTAAACTAATTGGGGAAACGACACAAATTTATAAGCCCGAAATTCATTTCAGGGTAGAGTTTACCACTGATTGAGCAACTCCAAACTCATTGCTGCACTTTTGTGATTAAGGCTAAAACACTGACAAATCCTTAGTTGAAGCTAAACTTTCAATATTTGAGTTACCGTTTGCCCCTCTTTAATTTCAAAAACCGGGCTAACGATTTCGGGCTTATCGCCGTACTTTAACACAATCTCGTATTTGCCGGGTTTGAGGGCAAGGTCGGCTTTGTTAGTGTAGCTGGCGTTGGTAACTTCGGTGTTACGGTTGCCCTGAGCATAAATTTTCAGCTGGATTAAGCTATCGTCGGCGGCCTTGCCACTGGCATCTGTTACCTGTAGCTGTATCCGTCCAACGTGCAGATTTATCGTTTGAGGCAAGCTTTGGCCTTCCTTGATTTCAAAAGTTGGGGCAGTTACTTCTATCAAATTGGCATACTTAATCACGGCCTGATATGTGCCGGGTTTGAGGGCAATATCAGCTTTGTTAGCATAGCTGGCATCAGCTATTACATTATTAGTATCACCGGGCTTGTATATTTTCATTTGTACATCCGCATCACGGGCCGGAATGTTATCTGCCTCGAATAATTGAATTTGGGTGCGGCCTACCTGTAAGTTTATAGTTTGGCTAGTAATTTGCCCCTCTTTAATCTCAAAAATTGTGCCACTCATTTTTATCTGGTTGGCATAAATAATCACTATTTCATAAGTGCCGGGACTCAGGGCAACCTCGGCTTTGTTAGTATAACTGGCATCGGCAATTACGGTATTGTAATCACCCGGTTTGTAAATCTTCATCTGAATATCATTATCACGAGCGGTTTTGCCAAGTGCTTCAAAGATTTGGATTTGCGCCCGCCCAATGTGCAAATTTAGAATCTGGCTGACGGTCTGCCCCTCTTTAATCTCAAAAGCGGGCTGGTTAATCGTAACCGCGTTGGCATATTTGATTACTGCTTCATACTTACCGGGTTTGAGGGCAATATCGGCCTTGCTGCTATAGCTGGCGTTGGCAATTTCTTTATTGCGGTCTCCCTGTTTATAAAATTTCATCTGAACATCGTTATCGCGGGCCGATTTAGTGTCTGACTCCTGCAATTGTATTTGTACCCGGCCTACGCCAAGATTAATTGTTTGCGCCAAAATTTGTCCGGCTTTAATCTCGAAAACTGGCTCAGTCACTTCAATATTATCGCTATATTTGGCGACTACTTCGTATTTACCCGGTGGCAGATTAAGTTCGGCTTTATCGGTATAGCCCGCCGAAGCAACTTTTTGGTTGCGGTCTCCCGGTTTGTATACCGCCAATTGTACATCGTTACCTCTGGCGGTTGTACCGTCTGCCGCTTCTATAACCTGAATTTGAAGCTTGCCCTGCCCGACCACAAAACCGCTTGCATCGGTAGGGCTTCCCGGCAAACTACTACTGTTATTGGCTGGTTTATTACCAGAAAGGGCGAACCAGCCGATTAGCCCGGCAAGTATAATCGCCAGTGCCGCCCCACCCAGAATTATCCATGCCTTACCCCCGCCCGGCCTGTTAGTAGCCGACGCAGGTAAATTAGCCGGAGGTGTCGGGAAATTGGGCGGAGTGGTAATTGGTTGGGTTGGCGAAAAAGAATTTTCGGCGGGCTGAAACGGTAAAGCTACCTGCGTTTTTTCTTGAGCCGGGTTATAGCTGGGCTGTACCGGGTTTTCAGTTTCGGCCAACGCTAATTTAAGCTGGTTGGCAAATTCGGTGGCCGAACGGAAACGCTGGCGGGGGTCTTTCGCTAATGCCGTAGCCAGCACGCTATCCAGGCGGGGTGGATAGTTCAAATCGGGGGCGCGTTCCGCCAGGCGCGGGACGGGCGCGTTGATATGCTGGTAAGCCAGAGCCGCCTGATTACCCTGAAAAGGCGGTTGTCCGGCGATAAGCTGGAAAGTTACCACGCCCAGCGCGTAAATATCGCTGGGTTTTCCGGCTTGTCCGGCCCATTGTTCGGGCGACATATAAAGCGGCGTGCCACTGGTATTAGTATCAACCAGCACCGAAGTTGAGGAACTGGTAAGGGCGGCGGCTAACCCGAAATCGGCCAAGAGCGGACGATTGTTTTTGTTCAGCAAAATATTGAGCGGCTTAATATCACGGTGTACCAGACCGACGGCGTGGGCTTCGTCCAGAGCTTCGCAAATTTGCTCCATATATTGCACCACCTGCGGGAGCGGTAGCCGGACAAAAGGCTGTCCCGTCGCAGGCCGGATTTTGTCCATAAGCGAGCCGCCTTCGGCCAAATCGGTCACAATATAAGCTTGTTCGGGGCTAACTTCAAAATCAATTACTCTTAAAATATTGGGGTGATTAAAGCGGGCCAAAGTTCCAGCCTCACGTGCTAATTCGGCCCGCGCCTGGGGGTCGGCCAAAAATTGCGAGTTTAGTAATTTAAGGGCGACTATTCTCGGCGGGTTAAATTTAATATCTTCGGCCTCGAAAACCTGCCCAAAAGCACCTTTGCCTAACAAGCGGCCCAAACGATAGCGGCGGCCAATAATTTTGTCGGTAAGCGATGATGGCGGCGGAAAATTTTCGTCTTGCATAACCAGAAACCTTTTTGAGAGAAAATAGAGGTAGTATGAAGGCTGCGGCGTGGCTAACTGTCCAGTAATTAAATTTTAACCTAGTTTTGACTAAGTAGCAAGCCTGACCAAAATCCTGTTTAGCAGTCAGAATTTTATAAAATAATAAACAGGCTTATAAAGACTGTTACTTGAGCTGTCATTCTCGTATAATAGACAAGAAAACAAGTCAAATTAAAACAACTAGAAGGATACTTGAAATATGCGTTTTTTTCTTTCCGGCGTTATTCAGGGTTCGCAACCTGGCCGGGGTATTTTTAACCAGTCCTACCGGGACGAAATCAAAGCTTTGCTGCGCGAAAACTTCCCGCATCCCGAACACGTTTTGCTTTGCCCGATTGAGCTTTACCCGGATGCGCTAGATTTGTCGTTTGATGCAGGTAAAAAAGCCTTTGAACGCTTGGTCGAGGATGCCGCCAACGCCGATGCGATTATAGCTTATTTTCCTACCGCTTCCAACGGGACGGCTATCGAAATTTGGGAAGCGGCCAAACGCGATACACCCGTTTTCACTATTTCGCCCATGACCGAAAACTGGGTTATCAAATTTTATTCGACCCGCGTTTTCCCCACTATGGAAGAATTCGCCGCTTTTGTTCGTAGTGGTGAACTAACCGCTTTTATGGAGAAACATTTGAAGAATCCACCTTTGGACAAAATCGAGGTTCTGGACGAACGCCAGAACGTACCGCTTTAAGTAAAAACTCGGAAGTAGGAAGTATAAAGTAGGAAAGGGGCGAGCTAAAACTTGCCCTGTTTAAAGCTATCTCTCCTGATGGAGATTTGCCGCTACACATTTTAGGAGTGTTACAAAAATGGTGGTAAACCAGTAGATAGATTCCCGGTTATTAAAATTCAATTTTGTATTTGCGGTTTGTGGTAAAATATGGCTAACAACCTTAGCGAATTTTGAGCTATTGATAAGAAATTTATATTATAAGTACCTCGAAAGAGGTTCATTACAGAAATTGTGGAAATATGGCAATCGAAAAAGATAAAGAAAAAACTAAAACTAAAAAACCAAAAGTTACTTTTGAAGAAAATTTAGCCAAAATAAAAGACGAAACCCAGCCCCTTCACCTCAGCGCATTATATACCCTTTCCAGCATGACTCCCGAACGGCAAAGCCGGTTTGAACAAGCCTGGCAAACGCTGGGCAGCGAACGACGGCTTAAAATTGCTTCGTCTCTGAATGATTTAACCGAAGAAGTGGTCGAGCTGGATTTTACTTCGGTTTATACTTTTCTTTTGCAGGATACCGATGCTAAAATTCGGGCTTACGCGGTAGAAGGTTTGGACGAAGACGAAAGCCGGGCGGTACTCGGCGAGTTTTTGCGGATGCTCGATAGCGATTCTTCGCAGGAAGTGCGTGAGAAAATCGCCAAGAATCTGGGTCATTTTGCGTATTTGGCCGAACTCGAACATTTGCCCCAGCGTTGGCGTGACCGCTTGCACAATGAATTGCTGGCTCAACTTAATAAGCCAAACTCGCCCGAAGTTGAGCGAAGGCTGGTTGAAGCTTTAGGTTACTTCGATAAAGATGAGCAAGTTACTAAAATAATCGAAAGAAGCTACCAGAGCGATAACGAATTACTTAAAGCTGCCGCACTGCGGGCAATGGGTCGCAATTTGAACCCGCGCTGGCTGCCCGAAATTGGCAAGGAAATGAGCAGCACTCAAGCTCTTTTGCGCTACGAAGCGGCGATAGCCAGTGGCGAACTCGCCAGCCGGGAACTTTTGCCTTCTTTAGTCAAACTTACTCAGGATAATGACCGGGAAGTACGAGCAGCAGCGTGCTGGGCTTTAGGGCAGATTGGCGGGCCAGAAGCTACCCGGATTTTGAAAACCTTGCTCACCGATGAAGCTGAGGCAGTGCGCGAGGCGGCCCAGGAAGCTATCGAAGAAATAGCTTATCACGAGAACCCAATTAACCCGTTGGGCGGGCAATTTGGTACTAGAAATTAATTATAGCAGGAGAAAATAAAGACGTGACCGATGTAAGCAATTTCACCGCAAATGATTTGCTGGCGCACCGGGCCGGAGGTTCGCCGCCGCCCTGGAACAATTCCGCGCCTTTGCCCAAAAACCTGATTAGTTTTACCTATGGCTTGCCGGATGAGCCGTCTTTCCCAACTAAGGAACTTACCGAAGTAACCGAAGAAGTATTGGCCGAACAGGGTGCAGAAGTTTTGCAATACGGCTACCCGGAAAATTTGGCCGAATTTCTGGCCGCTTCTATTAACAAAGACCAGGGGCTAGAATTGACCGCCGATAATATTATGATTACCGCCGGGTCGGGCCAAGCGATTGTTTTGTTTTGCCGTTTGGTAATCGAGCCGGGTGATTATATTATAGTCGAAGCTCCTACTTTTTTGGGTGCAGTTAAAACCTTTCACAATGCCGATGCCAATATCGCCGAAGTTGCAATGGACGACGAAGGCATTGTCGTCGAAGAACTGGACAAAACCCTGACCCAACTCAAGGCCGAAGGCAAGCGCGTCAAATTCCTGTACACTATCCCGACCTTTCAAAATCCCAAAGGGATAACGATGGGGCTGGAACGGCGCAAGGCCGTTTTGGAAATTGCTCACAAACACCAGATTTTTGTACTCGAAGATGATGCCTATCACGGCTTGCTTTATGAAGGCGAGATTCCGCCCTGGATGTGGACGCTTGACCAGAGCGGAATGGTCTTTCACTGCGGCACTTTCTCCAAAACGCTTGCTCCCGGTCTGCGTTTGGGCTGGATTGGCGGGCGAGCTGATTTGCTCCGTAAGATTAGCTCTTTGAACGACGGCGGGCCGACCAGTTCTTATGCTGGCTTTGTGGCGGCTCGTTTTGCCGAAAAAGGCTATCTGGCAAAACATACCGCCCTTTTGAACAATATTTACCGCAAAAAGCGTGACCGTATGCTGGCTGGGCTGGAACGCTATATGCCCGACGGTGCAAGCTGGACTTTCCCGCAGGGTGGCTTTTTTATCTGGCTGGAATTGCCAGAAAAGGTAGATACTGTTAAAATGCTATCCAAGTCAATTGAAGCCGGAGTGAATTATTTGCCGGGTGCGTTTTGTTATGCCAGCGACCAGGGCCATAACTGCATCCGCTTATCGTTCAGTCTGGTAAAATTAGAGGACATCGAAATTGGTATGCGTAAATTGGGCGAGGTCATCCAGGCCGAATTAGAGAGTGAATAAACGTAAATTTTAATAAATCAGGTTACTTACAGTAAATTAAATTACATAAACCTTTTTACAGGAGATAAGGAACAAATGCTATGGGTCAAAATGTAGGAGTTTTCGTTGACGTATCGAATTTGTTTTACTCCGCCAAAAGCGCGGGAGTAGAAGTTAATTATTGTCGTTTGCTGGATCACGCCAGTGCTGACCGCGATTTGATTCGGGCTTGTGCCTATACTGGCATTGACCCCGAAAACAATAGTCAGAAGAAATTTATAGATTTTCTGAGCGCGAACGGCTACCGGGTGGTTTGCAAGGATATTCACAAATACGATACAGGCCGCATCAAAGCCAACCTCGACATTGAAATTGCGGTGGATATGATGCTGATGGCTCAAAATCTGGATGTGGTAGTGCTGGTTAGTGGCGACGGGGACTTTGCCCGGCTGGTTCGGGCCATTCAGGATAAAGGTGTCCGCTTTGAGCTAATCAGCTTTGGCATCAGTACCTCGAATGAGCTTATCAGTTTGGTTGACCGCTTTACCGAAATTGCCTCTATCCCTGATATTTTCCGAAATGGTGGCTGTCACGGCGGGCCGGGCAATCTTCACATGGGCAATGGGATGCACGAGCGCAATGTTCCGGCAGCCGCCCCTTTCGTCGGGCTGGCCCATAACTGAGGGACGGATTGATAAGCGAAAAACAGTTACAGGGCCAAATATTAGCCGGGCCGGGGTCGCGCTTGCGTTGGGATGAATTCGTGCTGTCGCACCCCACCGGCCATCTTTTGCAAAGCTATGCCTGGGGTGATTTCAAACGTCGCCATAGCTGGCCTTCTCTAAAAGTAATCGTGACCGAACCGGGCAGCGAGAAGATTTTAGCGGGGGCGCAAATCCTTTTCCGGCAAATGGCCGGGCTTTCGGTTGCCTACGTTCCCAAAGGCCCGGTAGTAGATTGGTCGGATACAAATTTGGTCGAAACTTTGCTCAAGGCTATGCGCCACGCCACCCGCCGCCGTCGGGCGATTTACCTCAAAATTGAGCCAAATTTGCTTTATTCGCCCGAAACAGAAGCTCGCCTTTGTCAAGATTTTAATTTCCGGCTTTCCACCGAAACCGTTCAGCCGCGTAGCACGATTCGGGTAGATTTGAGCGGTTCAACCGAGAAAATTCTGGAGCGGATGAAGCCCAAAACCCGCTACAATATTCGTCTGGCCGAGCGGCGCGGGGTCATTTGCCGCAAGGCTGATACTTCTTCCCCTGCTGATTTTGATAAATTCTATAACTTGATGCAAACCACCGGGCAGCGTGACCAATTCGGGGTTCATTCCGCCGATTATTACCGCGATGTCTGGCGGATTTTCGCCGCCGCTCCGCCCAACGGGGGCAAGGGTGCGCTCTGGCTGGCCGAATTCGATAATACTATTGTGGCCGGAGTAATGATTTTTACTTTTGGGGCAGAATCGGCTTATCTTTATGGCGCATCCAGCGACGAACATCGCCGCGAAATGCCGACCTATCTTTTGCAATGGGCCGCAATGCAGTGGGCCAAAGAGCAGGGAGCGCAGTTTTACGACTTCTGGGGCATCCCGGACGAAGTTGGCGCAGGCGAAGAAACCGAACATAGCGAGGCCGAAAACAAAAACGTCCGTGATGGGCTTTGGGGGGTTTATCGCTTCAAGCAAGGCTTTGGCGGCGAAGTAATCCGCTACGCCGGAGCATATGATTTAGTCTATAATCGCCCAATGTATTTGCTCTGGCAACGCCTTCAAAACCGCCGGATAATTGGCTAAAATAAATTACTTACCCTTAGCTTAAAACCGCGTACAACTTGTTCCCCGTCCAGTTCGGCCCTTGTATCCAGTATTTCGGGGGTGAGCTGGCTACTCAGGCGGTAGACGGCCACCGTTTTACTAAGCGGATAAATTACCCAGATTAACTTCACCCCGGATTGCTGGTACTGAATTACTTTCTTTTCAATTTCATAAGCCGTATCATTTTTTGACACTACTTCTGCCGCCAAATCCGGCGCAAATGGTACTTCTTCGTCAGGTGGTTCGGCTAATCGCTCCAAAGCTACGAAAGCCACATCGGGCTGACGGCTGGATGGTTGACCCAGCATGGCAAAATTAGTAGTGGAATTAAAGACCCAGCCCAAATTGTTAGGATAAACATAAGCTGATAGCTGCCAACCCAAACGCATCCCGATTACGCCGTGTAACCCGCTTGCCACTTTTCCTGATTGCTGTCCCGCCTCCGCCTCGTTCGGCAATATTTCCTGGACAGACATAATTCGGCCTTTTCTTTGGCTGACCAGCCAACTTACAAAACCTCTTGCAAAACTATTATAACCAGCCTGATAAGCTCTGGCAATCCAATCAAGCTTGCCGATTTTCCCGATTTTTCCAAAAAATTGACTATAGCTGTAACATGGGGGTAAAATAGGACGAGTGTAACATTTTGGTCAGGAGAAGTTTTAGATGGCCGAAGCCGGGTATAAGCGAGTAAGCGCAGTGGTTAGCGGGCGGGTGCAGGGCGTAGGATTTCGCCAATTTGTATATGAAGAGGCTCGTCGTTTAGGTCTGCGGGGTTACGTTCGCAATGACCGGCGTGACCGCGAAAAGCTGGAAGTTGTCGCGGAAGGGCTGCAAAGCAAGCTGGAAGAGCTGGAACGCCGTTTATGGGCTGGCCCGGTAGGAGCGCGAGTTACCGCCGTTACACTTGCCTGGGTCGAGGCTATTGGCCTTTACGAGCATTTCGAGATTAGCTACTAATTGGTATGACTGTAAAAACCGAAGTACCGTCCCCAAAACCTCAACCGCGCCGCCATTTTCCACCGCAGCTAACCGCCTGGCTGGTGCTGGTTTTATGTTTCGGCCTCTTTTGTCTGATTGCTTACCTGATTTTAACTACTGCCATAGATTATTTCAGCCATTCAGTGCAGCCCCAAAAAGCTACTTTGCTGGCAGCCAATAACTCCGAAGTAAATGTTTTGCACAAAGGGCAAGACCGTTTTTTGCTGATTAGCCAAAATCAGCTTGAAAGCGTAACGGAAGGCGATGTTATTCGGACGGCTCAGGGCAATGAAGCTCGTTTAAATTTGTTCGATGGGACAATTCTGGAACTGGCTTCCAATACTGAAGTAGTGCTGACCGAACACCAAATTCGGGTTAATAACTTTGTCCAAAAGGAAAAGCGGATTATTTTTCAGGTTCGGCGTGGAATTCTCAAAGCAAAAATTCTGCCTATGCAAGATTACAACCGTTCTTTGATAAAAGCAACGATGCTGGATGGGGCGGAAGTCCTTCTAAACGATTACACTCGCGGTAATTACCCCGAAGGCACTTTTACGCTGGAATTAGAGGGGAATAACGCAAACCGGGCCTGGGTATCGTCGTTGCGAAGTAATCCCCGCCCGGTAGATGTACGTTCCGGCGGGCAAGTCCAGGCTTTACTGCCGGGCGAAAGAGTGACAATCGAACGGGGAGTGCCGCCAGTAGTCCAGAGCGGCAACCGGGAGCTAGTCAATAACGGGGCGTTTATAGACGGCTTTGATTACTGGCGAGTGCAGCACGACCAGGGCGGGGACGGTGGTTCTATCGAAGGACGGATTTTGCCCGATTCAGAAATAATTGACGATGGTACAATTACCCGCACCCACATTTTGCGCTACGAATCCAAAGGGAACTTTGAAGAAACCAGCTTACGCCAGGACTTAAACGCCGATGTTCGGGATTATGCCGCATTGGTTTTTAAGTTCAAGGGACGAGTCCGTTTGCAAAGTTTGCCGGGGGGGGGACAGGCCGGGAATGAATATCCCCTGTTTATGAAAATTAACTACACTGACCGGGACGGCCAGGTACGCGAGTTTTTCAGGGGCTTTTATTTCAAGGCGGCTGATGCCAATACCCGCACTTATGACCGCTTGAGCAACGAATTGCTCGGTAGCCAGCAATGGCGCGATAATAAATGGGAGCAATTTGAAATTGATTTGAGCCAGCTCAAACAAAAGCCTGCCTTTATCAATTATATTATTGTAGGTTCTGCCGGGCATGACTATGAAACTTACTTTACTGAAGTTTCGCTGATTGCCAGATTGAGAAATTTATAAGAATACAGTTTTAGCTGTAGTATACGAACTAAAATTTACGGAGGGTTTTTCGAGTGAGTAACATTTGCGTAGTTGGTACTGGTTATGTTGGTCTGGTGACGGGAACCTGTTTTTCCGACCTGGGCAATGAAGTAACCTGTTTAGACATTGTCGAAAGCAAAATTGCTGGACTAAAACGGGGCGAGTTGCCAATTTACGAACCGGGACTGGAAGAAATGGTCAAGCGCAATTACGATGCGGGCCGTTTGAAATTCACTACTAGCTACGAGGACGCGGTTTCTAAGGCCGATTTTGTGTTTATCGCAGTTGGCACGCCACAGGGCGAAGATGGCGGCGCGGACTTGCGCTATGTCGAATCGGCGGCAGCTTCAATTGCCCAAAATTTGGCGGGTAATACCATTATTATCAACAAAAGCACTGTGCCGATTGGGACGGGCGACTGGGTAGCCGGAATAATTGACCGCAGCCTGGAACGCAACCCTCGTTCGGATGTAAGTTTTTCGGTAGTTTCTAACCCTGAATTCTTGCGGGAAGGTTCGGCGATTAACGATTTCCAGTATCCTGACCGGGTAGTGCTGGGTTCAACTGACCGTGCGGCGGCGGAAAAAGTGGCCGAACTTTACGCCCCGGTCAAAACTTCGATTATTATTACCGATTTGCGTACTGCCGAAATGATTAAGTACGCTTCTAATGCAATTTTGGCAACCCGTATCAGCTTTATCAACGAGATTGCTCATATTTGCGATGCACTGGGCGCAGATGTTAAAGTAGTGGCGCAGGGTATGGGTTACGACAAGCGTATCGGTTCGCAATTCTTGCAAGCCGGGGTCGGCTATGGCGGAAGCTGCTTCCCCAAAGATGTAAAAGCTCTGGCGCATATGGCCGAAGTCGCCAATTGCCATCCGCAGCTTTTGCTGGCGGTAATGGATATTAATACCGACGCTCGCCGCTTTTTCGTCCAGAAAATCGAGCGAACGATGGGCAGTGTAAGCGGGCGAACAATTGCGGTTTGGGGTCTCGCCTTCAAGCCCAATACCGATGATATGCGCGAAGCTCCTTCGCTGGATATTATTTCGGCTCTGGTTCGCAAAGGAGCGCACGTCAAGACCTTTGACCCGGTAGCTATGAGGGTTGCCAAACCGCTTTTGCCCGCCGCCGTCGAATATTGCGACGACCCCTACGGAGCGGTTGTGGGTGCAGATGCCCTTGTTTTGCTAACCGAATGGAACGAATTCAAGGGGCTGGATTTCGAGCGGGTACGCGACTCGATGGAACACCAATATTTCTTTGATGGACGCAATTTGTACGACCCCGAAGAAATGACCAAACTTGGCTTTAAATATCGGGCGATTGGCCGACCAACTCATTAGGAGTTTTGAGTTAGAAAGCTGTAACTCAAGAGTGAAACTACTCCAGGGTTAGAGAAATAACTCATAACTCATAACTCATAACTATTATGGAATGTGGTGTAGATTTAATTGAAATAGCCCGGATTGAAAAAGCGGTGGCCCGGTTGGGTGACCGCTTCTTGAACCGGGTTTATTCTGAAGAAGAACGGCGTTATTGCCGAGGACGTGGCCCGCAACTTGCTGCCCGTTTTGCAGCCAAAGAAGCGGTAGGCAAGATTTTGGGTACCGGCCTTTGGAACGAGGGCGTAGGCTGGACAGATATTGCAATTGAAAACGAGCCAAGCGGCAAGCCTCGTCTGGTCTTAAGCGGGCAAGCGGCAGTCTGGGCCGAAAAAGCCGGATTGCGCCATTGGAGCGTTAGCCTTTCGCACTCACGCGGCGATGCGGTTGCTTTTGTGATTGCCACCCGTTAGAAGAATTTTTACCACAGAGGACACAGAGGTTTCACAGTTGGATTGGAAGCAGGAAGCTATTAAAAACAGTAATAGCAGGATTTCGAGAGGACGGTAGTATGACCACAGAAGCAGCGTTAATTATTGATGAGGAGTTTGAGAAAGTGGCAAGCGGTCTACATGGCTTTATCGGTACGCAAATAAGCCGTTATCTTGGCAATTATATCGCCGGAAATCGCATAGGGTGCGTGCTGGATTCCAGCACCACTTTTAATCTAAATGATAATCAGCCCAAGCCTCAGCCCGATGTTTCTTTTGTCACTCTCGAAAAAATGCCTGTTCCC
>JBBQGP010000152.1:0-13794 GCA_038323095.1 Chloroflexia bacterium
AAGCCGCGCCGTCCTCTACAGCCAGTTCGAGCCTGAATATCCCGGTAGGGCTAGTAGCAACGGGTTTGTTTAGCCTGATAGCTCTATTCTTTGTGCAACGCCGGGTGCGCCAACCCAAATAACAAGTACAACCAGTGACCGGGCCAGCCGTTAGACGAGGTTCGGTCAAAAAAAAGCCAATATTTTCAGGGAACAAATTCACTTTTGCTGAATTTGTTCCCTAATTTTATAGAGCGATTACCTCACTCACTAATCGCCGGGCTGTTCCGCCTAAAACGGAAGCTTCCGCCGCCGCCGATAGTTTCAGGCCGCGCACGTGTTCAAGGCATTGCTGGACGGTTACGCCGGTATTGGGCGCGTCGCTGCCAAACAGGATTTTTCCGGCTAATTTCTCGATACGCTCTCCCGGCGCATTTACCATTTCAAAAACTACTGGGGTTAAATCGGCGTGAACCTGCGGATATTTCTCAACTAAATCGAGAGCTTCCGGCCCGGCAATATGCCCACAATGGGCAATAATCAGGCGAGCTTCCGGGAAGTTTTGGGCGACCCGCTCAAGCGGAGCAAGTTCATCTTTGGCGGTATGGCCGGATACAGAATGGCCCAGATGAATTACTACTGGCAAACGTCGCTCCGAGACGATTTGCCAGACCGGGTTAAAACGAACATCGTCGGGCGAGAAATTGCCTACCGAACAATGCAGCTTTAGCACCCGCGCCCCGTAAAGGTCAATCGCTTCCTTTATTATTTCGTCCGGCGCGTCATCTCCCACATGCACGGTTGCCCCGCCAATCATTTTAACCGGGTGGTCGCTTCGTTCTTTTACAATCTCGGCAATCGCTTTATTCATACCCGCCGCCACTCCCGGTTTATGGGCATAAGGCAACGTCCAGACCGTGCTAACCCCCGCCGCTTGCAAAGTATCCAGCACCGCCACGTGGTCGAGCGGGTAGGCCAAATCTTCGGGCCTGACCATGTTTTGCTCAAAAAAGGCTCGAATTGCCCGCGCTAATCTATCCGGCAACAAATGAATATGGCTATCAACAATCCCCGTCGCCTCGCTCATTTTCTAAAACCCTCCTGTTTTAATTATTTTTAGCTAAAAAAATTTGGCTATTTTAATGTAGGAGGGATTTCCAATCCCGATTTTACCCCAACCCGTCTTTGTCGGGATTAGAAATCCCTCCTACATTAACGCTGGCTAAACAGTAAAAGAAATCTGGCAATTTTCCAGCCATTAGCTTACAATGCAATCAAGCCTTTGGCAAAATACAAACCGAAAAACAACAGACCAAACGAGGGAAGAAAAGATGAATAATTCTGATTGGGATACCAGCCAGTTACGCAGCCAGAAAATCCGCCAGATAAATCGGCAGGGCGACGGCTTGCGAATTGGCACAGGCTGGAGCGAACGCGATTTATCCAAGCCCCAAATTATGATTGAAAGTGTTTACGGCGATTCGCATCCCGGCTCGATTCACCTGAACCAACTGGTTGAAGAAATCCGGCTGGGTGTGTACGAGTCAGGCGGCAAACCGGGTCGGCATTATGCCACCGACGTTTGTGACGGTATCGCAATGGTTCACGACGGGATTAACTACTCCTTGCTTTCCCGCGATATGCTGGCGGCAATGACCGAAATGCACGCAATGGCCCACCCTTATGACGCGCTGGTTTGCGTTTCTTCCTGCGATAAGGCCAATCCCGGTCATTTGATGGGCATTGCCCGTGTCAATATGCCCGCCATTCACGTGCCAGGTGGGACGCAGGGAACAGGCCCAGAATTGCTTTCCTCCGAAATGCTCTATGACTATGGCGACAGAATGGACAGAGGTGAGCTAACCTTTGATGATTTGATGAGCTACACCCGCAATGCCTGCCCGTCTTGCGGAGCCTGTCATTTTATGGGGACGGCTTCCACCGGGCAGGTAATGAGCGAAACGCTGGGGCTGGCTTTACCCGGTGCGGCCCTTGCTCCGGCTTCCACTAACCATATGCGAATGGCGGCCCGCGCCGCCGGACAACAGGTAATGGAACTTTTGCGGCGAGGCATCAAGGCCCGCGATATTTTGACCCGCGAGGCTTTTGAAAACGCGATTATCGTTCATGCCGCGATTGGCGGAAGCAGTAACTTTCTGCTGCATTTGCCTGCGATTGCCCGTGAAGCTGGCATTGAAATTACCCCCGAAGATTTTGACGAATTGCACCGCAAAGTCCCGGTGCTGGCTAACCTTAAAACCAGTGGTAAATATTCGGCGGAACAATTCTGGTATGCGGGCGGCGTTCCGGCCATAATGAACGAAGTCCGGGATTTGCTACACCTCGACTGTCTGACCGTAACCGGGCATACTGTAGGGGAAAATCTGGAACATTTGAAGAAGACGGGATTTTTCACCGAAGTTCGTCGCTACCTGACCAATTTCAAAATTACCTGGCGCGACGTAATTTACCCTCGTGAGAAACCCTTCAAGCCCTGGGGAGCAATCGCGGTCTTGCGCGGCAATCTTGCGCCGGGTGGAGCAGTCACCAAGCGTTCTGCCGTTCCTGAACAAATGCAAGTTCACGAGGGCCGCGCCCTGCCTTTTGATACCGAAGAACAGGCTATCGAAGCTCTTTTGCATGGCGGAGCAAAACCGGGAGATGTGGTTATCGTGCGCTATGAAGGGCCACGCGCTTCGGGTATGCCCGAAATGGTGCGCTGTACCGAGATTATCGCCAATAATCCCGAATTAGCCACCACAACCGCGATAATTACCGACGGTCGCTTTTCGGGGGCAACCCGCGGCCCTGCCGTCGGCCATATCAGCCCGGAAGCTTCCGAAGGCGGGCCAATTGCGCTGGTCGAATTTGGCGATATTATCCGCATAGATATTCCCGCTCGTCGCCTCGATTTAGTCGAAGTAATCGGGCCAGACGGCGAACGCACTCGCGACCCCGAAACCGTCGAAGCGATAATGGCAGCCCGCCGCGCCAAATGGCAAGCCCCCAAACCGCGCTACACCACCGGCTTGCTCGGCCTTTACTGCCGCTCCGCCGCCCCTGCAATGGAGGGCGCATATATGATGTAAATAACAAGTAACAAGTAGGGACTTGTGCTAGTTACGAAATTGAGTTCAGCTCTTGGGCTAGATCACCATTTTTGGGAGAATTGAACTCTTTTTGAACCTGAGCTTATTCTAACTAGCACAAAGCCCTAGTACAGCCGAGCAGAAATAAGACAAGGGTTTACAAGCTCAAAAATGTAACTAAAGACCTTGTGTTGTTTAGACCCAGGCGTACTAGATATTCTAGTTTCTAACTTCTAAAATCTAGCATCTTTCAATCTACAATCCACCCTTGACTCTCCCCTTACTGGATAGGTTACACTGGTTCTTACAGAGGGCCTTCTGTGCAAGCGTTGATGTCTAGCTGACTGAGTCTGAAAGGTAGGGCAGACTATGTTTAAGATCGGGGATTTCTCAAAGTTAAGCATGGTATCGGTCAAGACGTTGCGGTTTTACGACGAGGCGGGCCTACTTAAACCTGCTCAGGTAGACAAGTTTACCGGCTATCGCTACTACTCGGCCCAACAACTCGCCCGGCTCAACTGCATTCTGGCCCTGAAAGATATGGGCTTGTCGCTAGAGCAAATCGCGGCCTTGCTGAACAAGGGCCTTAGCCCGACCGACCTGCACGCCATGCTGAGGCTTAAACAAGTCGAGCTAGAGGCGCAACTGGCGGAAGGACGGGCCAGACTGGAACGAGTAACAGTGTGGCTGAATCAGTTTGAACAGGAGGAACTAAGCAATATGAACGAATATAGCGTAATTATCAAGCCGGTGGCGACAATCCGGGTCAACGAAGCGCGAGGCGTTGCTCCCGATTGGGAACGTCTCGGCCTAACTCTTAACAAATTGTTTGATGAGACGTGCGACCAAATTACGAAGCAAGGTGGTCAGTTGGTCGGGTCGGGTATTACGGTTTACTACGATCAATCGCCCGATACTAATTCGGATGGTCTGGAGGTAGGCGCGTGTATGTCCTTCACCGGTCAGGTGCAGGATAGTACTACTACAAAGGTAATCGAGTTACCGGCCTTTCCGACCATCGCCTCGACCATTCATAACGGTACATTCGCCAATATGCATCTGGCCTATCAAGCCATCCTAAAGTGGATTGAGGCCAATGGCTACCGGGTGAGTGGTCCGAACCGCGAGCTAAACCTCGAATACCAACGCGACGGCGACCAGAACAAGTACGTCACCGAGATTCAGTTTCCGATTGAGAAAGTCTAAAGCGAGAAATGCAACCGCCGAGGATTCACAGAATTGCGCCGAGTTTTATAAGGTGAGTTACCGGGTGGTGAGAAGTGAATCTTGATCGGTAATGGCGGCCCGCCGCTCCGCCGCTCCCGCGATGGAAGGCGCTATATGATGTAAGTGACAGGGTAACAGGTAACAATTCGGAAGTAGGAAGTATAAAGTCGGAAATAACGCGCAACTCGCAACTTTCTAGCGACAACTGACAACCAGTAACTTTCTTATTGACTTCCGACTTTTTGTTACCTGTTACCTCTCAACTAACGTTATATTCTTAATTAACATAATATTAAACTCTCCGTAATAACCTGGTAATGATTTTCACCTACTATTACTATGTGTCCGCCAAAAACTGTTTTACTAAAGGACGAGACTTTGGATAATTTTTCACAAAGAGAGTTGCTTGGGCAGAGTATAGAGTGGCTCAAGCTTAATCAGGACAGATTGGTTAAAATTTATGCTACTACTATAACTAACCAATTCCCCAAGAACCATCCCTTTTTCACTGAGGAAATCAGTCACAAAATAGGGTATTCGGCGATTCAAGCCTTGATTGCGCGGGTAGAGGGTGAGATGATACCCTCAGAAGAGATAAAAGGCCAGTTTTTAGGGGTGATGCAACAGCAGCCAATGCCTTTTTCGGAAATGACCAAAAGTTTTGAAAGCGTAGAGATGGCTTTAACTGATAGCGTAAGGTTACAACTCACCCAGCAACCCGAACTCAGACAATTCCTTGTTGAAAAGGTTGAATATTACTTTCAATTGCTTAAAGCAAATATGGCTGCTGCCGTTATTAGCCAGCAATCAGCCAATTTCAAAAAACCTTAAGAGTTGGTAATTAGCTCGAACTTTTAATCCAGATAGTTCAGCAATTGGTCGAGACGGGTGATAACTGCGTCAGGCTGGAGTTCGGGGGTTGGGTCTTCTTGCCGAAATTCTTGAGTTAAAACGGTGTGCATCCCGGCCAGACGCGGGCCACGTATATCTTCTATCAGGCGGTCTCCCACAAAGACGCATTGCTCACCCGGCAAATTCATTTTCTGGCAAATCGCGGCGTAAATCCGGGGTGACGGCTTGCGCCAGCCAACTTCACAGGAAAGGACAGCTTGTTCAAAATACTTGAGCAAGCCGAGCTTGTCCAGATTCAAGTAAACTACGTCGGTTAAATTGCAAAAGTTGGAGACAAGGCCAAGCCGGTAGCCACGCTTTTTTAATTCTTCCAGTGTCAAAAAAACGGTTGGGCCAATATCTACAATCCGGCCATACAGCAATTCTTGTTCAAGGGTGATGATTTGCCGCAAAAAATCCGGCTCACCA
Organism: Chloroflexia bacterium; assembly: GCA_038323095.1. GTDB lineage: Bacteria > Chloroflexota > Chloroflexia > Chloroheliales > Chloroheliaceae > L227-5C. Next base: position 5,616 of record JBBQGP010000152.1, read on the forward strand.
GCACGAGGTAATCCAGCAGCTTCAAAGGCGGCTTTGAACATGCTTAAAATGTCCATTTCTTCTTCGGTTTTATCCCGCCAGGTTCCCGCCATAACTTTGCCCACATGCTCGGCCATCGCTTCCCGGATTTTTTGCAAGGGCGGCACAACAAAATTAGCGGTAGCTTCCTGCATAATCAAGCGAGTGTAAATTTCCTCCCAAACCGCCTCGGTTGCCCCCGTCGTAAAATTGCCGTGAATCAGGGTATCACCTAAATCCAATAGTACCGCCGCGACCTCATAACTTTTTCCATCAGCTCTGTGAAACATAGCACCTTTCCAGCAAGTTCAAAAAAGCTTGAACCTGAACGCTTAATCCAAATCGCCCCGTAGCCAACATTCCAGCCATTCCTCCAGGGTGGCCGTGACTGGTTCAGGGTAAATCGTCATATCATCGTAGGCCCAAACTGGCCCGTTTTCTATAGTACAGTCCAGCAAAACATAAACCAGCCCACCACCATAGCAGATAGGCAACAAACCTTCCCGCCAATCGTCCTCATAAGCCTCACTTCTGCCATAATCTTCAAGGGATTTTCGCAACCACAAATACATATCAACCGCGTTTACGCCCTGGTCAGTGGCCCAACCATTATCATTCAAGCCCAAAATCCCGTAGGCTGGCCCAGGCCCGCCGTTGCCTACTTTTAGATATAATTCGCGTAAAAGCGGTGGTAATCTAAACCCCAGCAAAACTTCGGCCTTCTCTACCTCGACCAGTGAGACAGGACTCCAGGCGGGGGCTTTATTTCGATAGCGTTCTTCCATCCTTTTTATAACAGACATTAATTCCGGTGGAAATTCATCCGAAACATCTGGTTTGTTTTGAGCGTTTGCTGCAATATAGTTTTTAATACGCTCAATCAATTCGTCCAAAACGCGCTCCTTTTCTTCTAACTTTTTGGCTCATAGGTGAACCAAATATCCTTAAATTTGAGCTGGTAGTTTTGCTTGATAGCCTCGATTAGTTCCAGCGGCCAGACATCCGCCCGGATTCGTTCACCACTAAAAAAATCACCTTCGGCCAGAATAATTCCAAACTTGCGCTCTCGCACCGCCTGAAGCATCCCGTCCAGCTTGTAAGTGCCTTTACGGGCCAGAGCGTTAATCGTGAACATATCATTATAATAATAATTATCGGCAGAGCGGTTAGTCAGAGCCAGAAAAGCCGCCTCACTGGTCAAAATCGGGCCGGATTGGTCAGCCGCCGCTTTCACGATTTGCCCTAATTGCCGTTGGTAGTCAGCAGGTCGCGCCCGAAATTCTATCTCATATCGCGGGTCTGGTACAGCGCACACCGCTACCTGTACCCAGAGCAAGGCCAGAGCCAGTAGCGGCAGCAGAAAGAAAAGTTGCGAGTTGCGAGTTGCGAGTTTTGAATTTTGGGTTGGAAGAAAGTTTCTGGTTTCTGGTTGGTTAATTTCCGACTTTATACTTCCTACTTCCGATTTTTCTTTGATACTTGATACTTGATACTTGTTACTTAGTTCCAAAAACCCTCTGAAACTACGAGCGCAAAGTACCCCTGCCACCGCACAGCCCGCTGCTTCTCCCGGCAAAAAATGATTATGGTCTGTCCCGACCACTCCCAAACCGAGCAACAAAGGCAGCGAGAAAAGCAGAAACCAGCCGGAAAGGGGAAAATCTTTAAAAGTGGTCGGTTGCCGGTTGGCGGTGGTCGGGGGAACGGAGTTGCGAGTTGCAGCAAAGTTGTTAGTTGTTAGTTGTTGGTTGTTAGAGGGAACGGGGTTGCAAGTTAATTCAGACTTTATACTTCCTACTTCCGATTTTTCTTTGATACCTGTTACTTGAAAGAGCAGGATGAGTAATAATAGGCCGCTTATCAATAGGGCGGCGTTTTCCTGCCAGAACAGGGATATGTAACGTTCAAAGTTGCGGTCATCTTTTCCTAAATCGTGGTAGGGAAAGAGGCGGCGGTAAAATTCCAGATTGGTTAGCAAATTTAAGATAATAAATGGAACGCCAATCGCTCCAGCCAGACCTAGCCCCCACGTCAAAACCCTTTTCCAGTTAGGCCAATTCTGGATTATCATAAAAACGGTAGCCGCCAAAGGAGCAGCCAACCCGGTATGCTTGGTATACAAGGCCAGCGTTAAAGGCAGAATCGCTACGAAAGCAGGCCAACTACGCGGCTTCCAGGCAATCAGGGCTAACCCTAATATTTGAAAAGCGACCATTAACATATCGGCCCGCACCCGGACTGCCCAAACTGTCACGGCGGGCATACTCAAAAAGGTTAATCCCGCCAGTAATCCGGCCAGGCCCGCCCACCAATAACTAACTTTTGTTCGAGCCTTGCTTTCGGCCAGTACCAGCAAAGCGATAAACAAAGCCGAAAGTAAAGCCGAAACCAGCGAAATAATTCGCCCGCTGCTAAATCCGGCAGAAGCGTCACTACCAGAAGGCCAAAGCCAGGCCAGTAAATAATAGTAAAGGGGTGGATAGGGGGCAGAAATGAACAAATCAGGCCGGAGTGGAACATACAGCGAACCGCCCGCTTTGACGATAGCGGCTTCACTTAACACCAACCCTTCTGACCCGGCCTGAAAATAAGGGTAATTCAGCCAGCGATTGACGTTTTCAATAAAGAATTGAAGGCGAGGGATAAAAGCCAGCGTCAAGGCAATCAGCCCGCTACCAACCAATATCAAAAACAAAGAACGGCTCAACCAGCCGGGAAAATTTGCCCGACCCGATTGCCGTTCAGTCTGCCCTGTATTTGACGAAATTTGTTCAAGCTCGTGATGCTTCAAACTTAGGATTGTCCGCTGGAGCGTTCCCTTGCTTCGGCCAATTTTTCGGCTAAAGCGCGAGGGGTGGGTAAACGTACCCAATTTTCGTTTGGCCCGTTACTGTAAAAATATTCGCCACTGCTAAATTGCCCGTCCAGCGTCGCCAATTTTCCGCGAAACCGCAAACCGCCGTACTGCCAAATAACCTCGCGCAAGGTCAGCAGGTTGGTATTATCGTGCGAAACGTCGTCCTGTTCCACTTTATCACAAAAGCGACGCAAGGCATTGTTCAAAATTTTGGCCTGTGGGTCATCCACCGGGGCAATCCCGATGTTATCGAAACTAAAGGCCGACATAGCTCAACCTCCCTGATTTAAATGATTTGACTGCTTGTACCTTTTTTCTTACCTTCTAAAGTCGTACTAACCTGATTATAACTTTCCTGCCGATATTTTTCAATCGCTCGGCTATTGCCCCTGAACTGGTTTGATGTTATACTAAACTCGGAAATGAATTTGACATAAACGTTTCAAATTGAAGTTATGGCACTTGAGATTTTAGAAAAGCCGGAAATCGCCCCGAAGAAACCAGCGATAACCCGGCTAAAAGGCTACAATCCACACGGCCCGCTAAAAAGGCGGCGCAAAGCTGGTTTAACTTACCCACCTATTCAATTCGGGCATCCTGCCGAAGCTGAGTTTGCCAAAGTGCTGGATTATTACCAGGTAAAATGGCAGTACGAACCGCGTTCCTTCCCGCTTCAATGGCATCCTGACGGCTCGATTGCTCGTATGTTCACCCCCGATTTTTACCTCTCCGAGCTGGATTTGTATGTAGAATTAACTACCCAGAAGCAAAATTTGGTTACGCGCAAAAACCGCAAAATGCGCCTTCTGAAAGAACTTTACCCCGACATAAACATTCGCCTGTTTTACCGCAAGGATTTACAACGATTTTTGGCCCGCTTCGGGGTGCGCCTGTCGTTAAAAGGGCAAGCCAGGTGATAAATCTAGCCGCGCCACCTTTGCCGCCTAACATTGCCCGCATCATTTATACTCAGGAGCAGCTAAAAGCGCGGGTGCGCGAACTTGGTCGCCAGATTTCCGCCGATTATGCCGGGCGAGAACTGATTGTCTTTGGCATCCTCAAGGGCGTAATCTTTTTTCAGGCCGATTTGTTAAGGGCTATCGAAATCCCGGTCAAGACCGATTTGATGGCTATCGCGGGCTACCGGGTGGGCGAAAAGCGGCCATCGGGGACGGTTCGGATTATCAAGGATTTGGATTTGGATGTGTATAACCGGGATGTTTTGCTATTGGAAGATATGGTAGATACTGGCCTGACCCTGAATTTTATCCTCAAGGTTATCAAATCCCGCCAGCCTGCTTCAATCACCGTGTGCGCCCTGCTCAACCGGGATGCTCACCGCCTCGCCCCTAACTTGCCCCTCAAATATATCGGCTTCGATGCTCCCGCCGATTTTTTGGTTGGCTATGGCCTCGATTATCTGGAACAATACCGCAGCCTGCCCTATATTGCCGCCCTCAACCCCGAAGTTTACACTTTTTAAATGCAGAATAATCGCGCAAACCGATTGAATATTAGCATAACGGCTTTTGAACTGTCCTTCTGAGCGACGATTATCTACCTCCTTCCCTATTCTATTTTAACCGCCAGCGCAAGAAACGGGCGACGATGTAAAGGCTTACGACGGTCAGAGCGATTAGCATAGCAACATCAAAGTAGAAAGCCGTCCCGATTGTGCCATCAAGCGCGTGACGCAAAGCATCGGCTACATAGGTTGGCGGTAACAGATAGCCCAAAATTTGTAGCGGCAAAGGCAAAGCTTCTATTGGAATAAAGACCGGCGCGGCCATTAGTAGCAGAAAAATTAGCACATTGGCGATAACGGCAATTAGCTCAACACTATCTATCAGTGAACCGAGAGCAATCCCGATAGCCGAAAGTGATAAAGCCGCCATTGGTAGCAAAAACAAAATCCAGGGGCTAAATTCCAGCGAAATGCCATAAATAAGCGGCCCGGCTACTATCGGCAAAAGCATTCCCGGCAAAGCCACTACCAGACGCGACAATATCAGGGCGGTGACAAAGGCGATGCGGTTAATCGGCAAGGAAGCGTAATAAATTAACATCCCCTGCTTTTTCATCTCGCCGGTGCGCTGGGCCATTGTTACAATTCCTTCAGTAGCTACCGAAAAAACCGCCGCTCCGCTAATTATGTAAAGTAAACTGGTACGGTCTGTCAGGCCGCTCCCAATCCGGGCAAAGCCAAACACCATCGAAAGCGGCATAATCAGCGAAAAGACCAGCAGCCAATACCAGGTGGTCCGAACTTCCAGCATTTGTTCCAGCCACAAAAACTTCAAATCTACAAGAAATTTCCGCATCCCCTCGATACGAATCGGGCGCACTCGCGGTGCAGCTAAAGTCTCACGTTCTACACTGTTCAGCATCAGGCTACCTGTTCCTTTCCGGCTTCTTCGCGCTCAATTTCGTGTAATTCGTCCATTTCCAGATAAACATCTTCCAGCGAAGGCGGAGCAAGCCGGAAATCGTCCAGCCTGGTCAGCCCTAACCCATTAACGACGGCATCGGTGGCAAGGGCGACTTTAGCGGGAAGAATATAAAGTCGGTATAGGCCGGGACGCATTTCTTCCAATTCGCCCAGCCGTTCCAGCTTGTTGCTTTCGTCCAGGCTCAAGCTTTCGCCTTCTTTTAGTTGCAGTTCGAGCCGGACTTTACCACCCGATTGCATTTTTAGTTCACCGGGCGTACCAAGCGCAACGATTTTGCCGCCCTGCATTACCGCCACACGCTGAATTACTTTTTCGGCTTCCAAAACGTTATGTGTTACCAAAATACAGGTTACACCCTGCTCCTGGTTCAAGCGGGCGATAGTATCCCAAACCAACCGCCGTTTATGCGGATCTAGCTCGTTAGTCGGCTCATCCAATACCAGCACTTGCGGCTCACCCATTAACGACATCGCAAAATTGGTCAGGCGCAACATCCCGCCACTAAGTTTATTCACGTAACGATTGGCGTAAGAACTCATACCTAATTCTTCGATAAGCCGGGTTGACTGGCGTTTTGCGTCGTTCTCGGTCTGGCCGCGCAATCGCCCGGTATAATGCAAAGCCCGCTCGACTTCGACATAGCGCATAGGCAGCCCGGTTTGGGGCAAATAGCCAACCAGCGATTTCACCTTGTTAGGTTCGCGTACCACGTCTATACCTTCAATCCAGATTTCACCGCTGGTTGGCTGCAAAAGGCCAAGCAACTGGCTCACCAGCGTGGTTTTACCCGCCCCGTTTGGCCCAAGCAAACCGAAAATCTCGCCCTGCCTGACCTCAAACGAAAGGTTATCGTTTGCGACCACCGACGAACGTTTACTATTGCCCTTGCCCGCAAACACACGAGTTAAATTATCTACTTTTATCGAAACGCTGCCTTGTTGCATAGTTTCTTTTTCTCCCTTCGGGAAATAATCGGAAAAATAAATTAAAATTAGCCTACCGGATTTTGTTAAACCGACCAGTCGGTTTAATATCGGGTCAAAAAATTTGTCGTTCCGCTAACGATTATTCTGGGCTGGCAAAAGTCCTCGTAACAAAAGGTCAAGCAAACTTTCCATTACCCGATTGCTTGAAATCGGGTTCAGGTTCAAAAGCCAATGCCAGGAAAGACCATCAAAAATAGCAATCAAAAGAGCAGTTACAGCCTCAGCATCCACTTCTCTAAATTCGCCACTTGCCGCGCCATCCTGTACCAATCCCTGTCCAAAATTCAGCCAGAAATCGTAAATTTCCTTGAATTTGGCGTGAATTTCAGGGTCAATCACGGCCTGTTGCCAAAATTCTCCAATTAACTTGCGCTCTTCTAAAACGTTTCTAGTATCGTGAATTGTTTCATCCGTGCCGCAAACTGTTTGCAAGATAAGACGTAATTTTTGGACAACGTTTATCTTTAGTGCAGCTACTTTCAAAATCTGATCTTTCCCGCTATCTATATAACGGTCAGCCAGAGACAAAAATATTTCTTTTTTGCTTTTGAAGTACCAATAAATCGCGCCCTTACTCAAGCCGCTTTCCTTCACAATGTCGTCCATTGTAGTATTGTGATAGCCCTTACGGGTAAAAGCGGTGGTTGCCGCCTTTAATATCTGGTTGCGCCGTTCTTCGGCCTTTGCGTCCTGCTTGTCACTGGCTGCTGTTGCGGTCAATTCAATTCCTCTCTCTATTATCACCAGCCAGCCAACCTTCCTAGACTGACTGGTCGGTTTAATTCTAGCATTTGAAAAAGGAACTGTCAATACCTGCACAAGTACACAAAATATCGGTTTTTCGACAAAGCTATTTGAATATTAGTACAACGAAGCGTGAACTGTCATTCTGGGCGACTTTTACCAATTCTTTACCCTTAGCCGGGTTTGAGCGAAGAATCTTCTTGATTGAGCCGGATTTACATATCAAAGTAGTGCTTAGGGTAGAAGATTCTTCGCTTGAACTCTACTCAAGGTAAGTGAATAGTAATCATCCGCTCAGAATGACAGTTCACAAGCTGTTGCGATAATATTCAAAACCCCTAGTGCAAAAATCTGACGCTCACCCGTTAAAGTAGTTTCGAGTTTCGAGTTTCTAAGTAGATATAGAAACTAAAAACTTTCCAGCCGCATCAGACCCTCTTCAATGCTCATTTCGCCCAATTTTACTTTTTGCAAAATTTCTTGCTGCAAACGTTGGCGGTATTGCCGCGCCAAATTTTGACCAGATTCTTTGCTATTCTGTCCTGATTTGACCGAATTTGCCAACCGTTCGCGCTGGGCTTCCTGCTGCAACTCGTTAATGTGCTGTCGCGCCTGACTACACCAGAATTCATTATTACCTGTAAACATTGTTCTCACACCCCTTTCTAAAGTATCAAGTATCAAGTATCAAGTCGGAATTAACTCGCAACTCGCAACTTCTTCCCAACAACGGACAACTGACAACCCTTTGTTACTTGATACTTGTTACTTGTTACTTAGTTTTCGAGTTCGTTCAAACGAGCGAGGCCATCCTCGACGCTGAGTTCGCCGCGTTCGATTAAACGCAAGATTTCAAGCTGGCCCAGTTTTCTAGTGTCGTCAGCTTTGGGAGCGGTGGCGACGGCTTCTTCGTGTTGTCCGACCTCTTTTGCTGCTTCTTTCGCTGTCTCTTTTTCGGCAGTTTTATCCTGGCTTTGCTCCCGCCTTTCGCTGGTTTCTACTTCTTGAGCATCGGGCCAATAGGTCATGGGAGGAGGCGTGATAAGGGTTTGCGGCGCAGATGGCGGCTGGTAAGTCGGGCCGAGTGGGTTGATTTCTGGTGGCGCAGGCGGCACGGGTGGGAC
>JBBQGP010000153.1:0-13432 GCA_038323095.1 Chloroflexia bacterium
AGTTTGCGCCAGCTTGAAAAGCCTAATACCTGGGCTTTGATGTTCAAGGGCGGTGAGTATGAGAAGCAATATCAAATGACTGCTTCCCAATTGCAAACTACCCGTAACGCCCTGACGCAGGTACAAACTACGGTGGATAAAGATAGCTCATTGTAATGTGAATTGTGTGAATTGTGTGAGTTGTTCACAAGGCTTTAAAAATCAGTTTGACAAATCAGGCTGAGAAGGAGTAAGAAAAGGTAATGAGAATAAAGAGTTTAGCAAGTTACCGCAGCCGCTGGATTGCCCTGCCATTGGCTTTGCTGGTGGCAATGGTAATGGGGAGTGGGCTGGCCTTCGCTGGTAGCCTTAGCGTGGACGACCAGGCCCAAATCCTCACCAGTGCCGATAGAACCAATTTGCAGAACGCGGCTTCCCGGATTGGCCCAAACGTGGTAGTTGTTACTGCTACCCAGTACAATACCAGCAACCGCGACCAGTTTTTGAGCTTGTTGCGTAGTCGTCGTAGCAACGATAACACTATTGTAGTCGGCCTTAGCACTGGTGGCTTGACTGAAATCGATGCCGGCAAAAATACCGGGATTTCAGCCAACGAAGCCAGCACTGCTTCCTCGGCGGGTAGCAGCTATTTCAAGAACAAGCAATGGGGACAGGGCTTACAGGCAGTTATTGCCAGTGCCGGTAGCCTTTCGAGCCTGGGCGCACCCAGTTCGAGCGGCGGCAGTGTTACCACTCCGGCTACCCGTGATAGTGGCAGCCCCTTTGGTGGGTTATTCGGCCTCCTGATTATCGTCGCCATTATCGGGGCGGTAATCTTCTTTGTAACTCGTGGCCGTCGCAACCGGGCAATGCAACAGGGTTATAACAATCCTGGCCCGAACTACGTAGCTGGCCCTGGCCCGAACTACGGTGGTCAAAATTATGGTCCTGGCTATGGTGGGCCGGGTTACGGTCCTGGCTATAACAACGGCGGTGGCAGTGGCCTCGGCGCAGGCTTGGGTGGCGCGGCTCTTGGTGGTTTAGTAGGTTATGAATTAGGCAAAAACACTGGAAACCATAATCCGGGCGACCAGGCTGGTGGCGCGGTTTGGGGTAACGACGCTAGTGGTGGCGGTGGCGACCAAGCTGGTGGCGTTTCGTGGGGTAACGACAGCGGTGGTGGCTCCGGCAGCGGCGGCGGCGATAGCTGGGGTGGTGGTACTGATAATTCCAGCGGTGGCAGCTTCGACATGGGCGGCGGTGGCGGCGACTCCGGCGGCAGTAGCGGCGGCGATAGCTGGTAATCTACAGAAATTCAATTAAAAGCAAACCTTCCAGTCTTATCTAAAGAAGCTGGAAGGTTTGCTTTTGCTTTTAGCTGGTTTTTGGCCCAAGAAACAGCACAATAATCAGCAAAAGTAGCAAAATAGTTGCCCCAATTAGCAGTGCTACAAAGGCTTTATTCAATCTGGTTTCAGGTAATTTAGACATTGGTTTCTTTCGTCAGGTTCAAATTTTCTATTTAGCAAAGTAACAGGGTTGTAGGTTGAAACGATTTAGAGCAATTGCAAAGTGGGCGCGACGTGACCGAAGAACCGCTTTGCTACTTTTTGCCAATTTGGGAGCGTTTTTCATTATAATCTTGGTTCTGGCAATAACTTTTTTGCCAAAAACGCCGCAATTACCCGCCGCAAACAATAATAATAGCCCAAATAAGGTGCTTCCTACTGCTACGCTGGAAACAATTGAGTTTTACGGCTCTCCGCCCACTCCTTTACCGCCGACGGTCAACCCCACTCAACTCGCTGCTTTGCCAAATCAGGGTCGTAGCAATGCTCCTGTTCCTCCGCCCGGTTTAATGGCTGTTTCCCCTTCTCCCTCAACAACTATTACCAACAAAAATAGCTCTCCCAGCCCTTCGGCTACCTCAAAAAGATAGCAAATTTTGGTAAATTTCTATTAGTTTCTCAATCGAGCGATTGATATAATAATCATTTAGAGCTTTTTCACGCCCGTTTTGCCCGTATATCTGAGCTAGAGAGGGGTTTTGGAGCATTTCGACGACTGCTTCTGCCAAAGCTGAAACTTCACCCGGTTTTACTAATCGTCCAGTTACTTTATCTTCCACCAACTCCGGCACTCCATCTACGGCACTGGCAATTACAGCTAATCCTGCTCCCATTGCTTCAATTATTGCCAGTGGCAAACCCTCACGCAGAGAGGGTAGTACAAACAAATCAGCCTGAGCTAATAGATTTGGTAAGTCATTTCGTTTTCCCAATAACAAAACGTCAGACTCAAGCTTTAATTCTTTAATCTGGATTTCAAGAGCAGGGCGGGTTGAGCCATCACCCACAATTAAAAAGAGTGGCTTTAACTCTGGCTGCTTTTCTTTCATTAAAGCAATCGCGCTCAGCAAAAAGCGGTGTCCCTTGTCCGGCTCTAGCCGAGCTACGGTAATAACGATTGGCCGATTTTGCTTCTTAAATTCAAGTTTTGGGTCATTTTCAGAAATAGATTGAACGCTCGATTGAAAAAATTTGAGGTCAACACTGTTTGGATACGCTTTTACCCGCTTTTGGGGCATCCCTAGTTTGATTAATTCATCTCGCATCTGTCGGGAACAGGTGAGGGTTAAATCAGTAGCAATTTTTAGGAGGGGGACAGTCGCCCGACGATTTTGGGGAGTAATCAAATGAACGGTAGTAACTACTTTTCCTTTCGTGCCAAGCAAAGCAATTCGACAAGCTAAAGCAACTGTGGGGGATTGAGCATGTAAAATATTAGCTGGATGCTTTTTCAAAAGGCGACGCAAGGCTAACCCGTTGCGTAGGATTTGCAGTAAGCTTCGGCTTTGCATTGGTAAGTGATAATGAACGATGTCGGCCTGTTCCAACTCTACCAAAAGAGGCCCACCGCTAGATACTACCCCGACCTTTAGCCCGCGTTCCTGCAAAGCTTTCGCCCAGATAATAACCTGTTTTTCCGCTCCGCCTATTTCAAGCTGCGGTGTTACCAGTAATATAGAGAGTTCTGGTTTAGAGAAATTAAAAGAATTCATCGAGTAATTGATAAAGATTGACCTTGTTTTGGTCTGGATTTTCCAATCCATATTCTCTAAATAAAAGCGGCAACCACTCCTCACCCCAATTATAGATAAGGCTACGAGCAGCCAGAGCCAAATCCTGATAGCGGTCAGCTATTCCGGCTCGACCTAAATCAATAAAACCTGAAATAGTGGACATATCCCCGCTTATTAGGATGTTGGGTAAGCAGTAATCACCGTGAGTAAAAACTAAATCTTCAGATTTCGGGCGGGTAGCTTTCAGTTTAGTATAAAGCTGGTGAGCGGTTTTGCCCTGTCTTTCCTCGTCAAAATCGCTTTCGTCTACCAATCCATTGTCCAGATTATACCTGGCTTCCTGCATTACTACGTTCAAGCTTCGGTCAAAAGGACACTCGCTTATATCCAGGCTATGCAAATCTTTTAGACCCGCAGCCAGTAAGCGTACTACTTGTTCCACTTTACCTGCAAACAATTCATCACAGCTCATTAAGCCTGGAATTTCGGATAGCAGCAAGAATTGCTGTTCCTGATTTTGCTCATGATACAAGATTTTTGGAACGGGCAAGCGATTTTGCAGCCAATCGAGCCGTTCTCTTTCGGCCAACAAATTGCTTTGAGCCGAACTCGCCGCTATTTTCAGGTAAAACGAAGGCTGGTTCATATGGGAAAGCTTGTAAACGCTGCTATCTGAGTAGCCAATACTAATTTCTTCCCATTTTGTTGGGCCAATTATTTTTAGTAATTCTGTGGGAATCTGGTCTAATTTTATTGGCACGACTTTAACTGCTCTTGTTTCCACTTCGCAGATTGACTATCCCGGCCAGCGTGAACATTATTCCGGCAGCAATCAGGACTACCGCAAAAGCAATGTCAGGCAAGAAAGCAAAAAAGGCTGCCCCAATCAGCATTTCGCTAATTCCAGCTAAAAGCAAAGCTTTCCCAAAGGTCTTTTTGTCAAAATTTCTGCTCATAAATAAGATTACACCGCGCAATCTTCCGGGTCGCCCGCGATTTTCTCGACGGCGTGGGGCAGAGCGCGGATAATGGCTTCCAGCGATTCGCGTGCGCCTTTGGGACTACCCGGCAAATTTATGATAAGGGTGCGGCCTCGAATACCAACTACCGCCCGCGAAATTACCGCCATCGGGGTTTTTTGCAAACTGTAAGCCCGCATCGCTTCGGCCATTCCCGGCACTTGCTTTTCGATTACATTCAGGGTAGCGTCTGGCGTAACGTCACGGGGGGCAACGCCTGTACCGCCCGTCGTCAGAATCAGGCTCAAATTTAGCTCGTCCGACCAGCTTTTTAGCTTTTCTTCAATCAAACTTTGCTCATCCGGGACGATTTCGTATTGGGTTACTTCAAAATGCTCGGCTAACTGCGCCGCCAACAGTTCGCGCAAACCCGGCCCGCTCGTATCTACCCGCTCCCCCCGCGACCCTTTATCGCTCAGAGTCATTATCCCTACTTTATATTTGCTCTTTTCCATAAAAACTCCTTATGAGACTACTTCTTGGGTAGGGCTGGTGGTTGGTTGAGCGGCGCGGCGGGCAGCTTGTTTGGCGGCGCGTTCCTTTTTGGCTTGTTCACGGGCGACTTTACGCTCAATTCGTTTTTCGGGGGAATATTCGCCCTGATATTCGGGCGGGAGCAAATCGGCGATTTTACCCATTATCAAATCGGTCAGCTCGTCCAAATCTTCGTGTTCGCCGGGAACTGGCGGCGGCAAGCGATAGGGTTCGCCCACCCGCACCATTACTTCGGGACGGCGCAGGAAGAACCATTTGGATTTGCCTTCCTGCCAGCTTTTGTTACGCGAAATATTTTGTGTTCCGCTAATTGCTACCGGGACAATCAGGGCATTGGATTTGCGGGCAATCATGGCGACACCGTTAGAAGCTTTACCAATCGCGTAATTGTCGCTGCGGTGGCCTTCCGGGAAGATTACCAAAGCTTTGCCCTGCCCCAATAATTCAATCGCCCGGTTAAGGGCCTGACGGTCAGCCTTACCCCGATTGACCGGGAACGCTCCCAAAAGGCGCACCATTCCGCCAACAAAGAAGAATTCAAAAAATTCGGCTTTTGCCATCGGGTAATAAGCGCGAGGCATAACATAATTGGAAACTACCAAATCCCACTGGCTCAGGTGATTGGGAGTAACGATAACGCCGCCAGTATTGGGAACGCGCCCGATGTGCTTGACCGCGAATTTGGAATACATCCACATTAAGACTGTGCCAACATAAAAAGAAAGGTCGAAAAGCCACTCGTGGGCTATTACCCAAAAGAAATACTTTACTTTCTGCCAGAGCTTTTGTATACTTGACATAACTCCACCTTTTAATTTAACTTTTGGCTAAAGCCTCTAAAATCTGGTCAAGTACCTGCTGTTGCGTTAAATAATCAGTATTAATAACCAGTGCGCCGGAAGGAATAACCAGGGGGGCGGCAGCGCGAGAACTGTCTATGCGGTCACGAGCTTCCAAATTACGGCGGGCTTCTTCCGTCCCGGCTAACTGGGTTTCCTGCTGGCTGCGACGTTGGGCGCGGACGGCGGGCGAAGCATCCAGATAAACTTTCAAATCGGCTTGAGGAAGCACCACGCTGCCAATATCGCGTCCTATCATTATCATGCTGCCGCTTTGCTCGGCCATTTCGCGCTGCCTAGCTACTAATTCGGTTCGCACTTGGGGGATGGCCGCGACAGGTGAAACAATTTCTTCCACTTCGGGCGAACGCAAAGCCTGACTAACATCTTTGCCCGACAGCAAAACGGTATATTGTCGCCCGTCTCCGGCTTCCTGCGAAGTAGCATCCCGCGAAACAAAATCCAGATTGCGGGCAAGCGCGGCCAATTCCAAAGCATCTTCGATAGGAACATTGCGCCGCAGGGATAGCAAAGTTACCGCCCGATACATTGCCCCGGTATCCAGATAAGGCAAAGCCAGCATTGCCGCCAGCATTTGCCCAATGGTCGTTTTTCCTGCCCCGGCTGTTCCATCAATTGCAATCAAAAGCCTGTCGCCCGCTAACAAAATCGCTCTCCTCTTGTATTACTTTCCGCCGCCACCCCGTCGAGTTGGGCGAAAATTCGGGTTACTGTTTGGTTTGGCCGGGCCGTTTCTGTGTTCGGGCCGCCCATTGTCCGACCTGCCCCTGAAATTGCCGGGAGCAGGAGAACGACGTTCGGGCCGTTCGCGTTCCTGGTCTGGTCGGGCATTGCCAGTGCGCCTGTCGTTCGGGCCACTGTTTCCTCGGTCACTTGGGCCAAAGTCGCGTCTGTCGTTTGGGCGATTAGCCGGGCCGGGCCGAAAATTACTTGGGCCAGCGTTTCTTCTATCACCCGGTCTGTCGTTCGGGCCAGCACTACGACGGTCATCGGGCCTTCCAGCTGGGGCGGGTCTAAAATTGTTTGGGCCGCTACTTCTGCGGTCATCAGGTCTGGCAGGTAGGCCGAAATTTCGCCTTTCGCCCGGCCTGTCGTTCGGGCCGCCGCTACTTCTGCGGTCATTTGGGCCAAAATCACGCCTCTCATCAGGTCTGGCGGCTGGGCTAAATCTGGGGTTAGTTGGGCCACTACTTCTGCGGTCACTTGGGCCGAAATCGCGCCTGTCGTTCGGGCCAGCACTACGCCTATCGTTTGGGCCTCTATTAGCTGGGCCGACATTGCGCCTGTCGTTCGGGCCGAAATCACGTCTACCTTCTGGGCCAGCACTGCGGCGGTCATCGGGTCTGCCACCACCTGAACTAAAGCGGGAGTTAGCCGACGGGCCACTGTTGCCTCTGTCGTTTGGGCCGCCACTGCTTCTTCGGTCATTTGGGCCGAAATCGCGCCTCTCATTCGGGCGACTACTTGGGCCGGGTCGAGCGTTATCCGGGCCGGCACTTCGGTTTTCGGGCCTACCTCTAAAATTACCTGGCCCAGCGTCACGGCGTTCGGGTCTACCGCCTTCGCCATCAGGTTGTCCTCTGAAATTGCTTGGCCCACTGCTGCGGCGTTCGTCTCGTTCAGGTCGTCCCCCTCTGTCGTCGGGCCTTGCTCTAAAACTATTTGGGCCACTGCTTCGACGTTCGTCCCGTTCGGGCCTGCCGCTTTCGTCGGGCCGACCTCTGAAACTGTTTGGCCCACGATTGTTACCCTGTTCAGGCCGTCCTCCTCTGTCGTCGGGCCTTGCCCGGAAACCCCCTGCCGCCGCCGGACGATGGGCCGGACGATTATCTTCGCGTCCAGCACCAAAACCGGGAGCAGCCGGACGACGGGCCGGAGTGCGCCCACTGTTAGGGCTGCTGGCAGGAGCGCGATGGAAACGTCCCTCTTTGGGTTTGGTTTCTGCCTGTTCACCACTGGCAATTTGTAACAAAGCCTGAATTTCGATTTTGCTAAGGGCGCGGGTTTGACCTTCGGCCAGATTATCTAGCGACAATGGGCCAAAGCGTACCCTTTTAAGTTCCAGCACCTTCGAGCCAATCGCCCGTGCCATCAAACGGATTTGCCGCTTTTTGCCTTCCTTGATTACAAAACGTACCAGTGTATTTGAGCCTTCGTAGCTAATTAAATCCACTCGCGCCGGGAGAGTAGTTTGTTCTTCCATCTCGCCAGTTTGCGAATTTTCTACCGGGATAGCTACGCCTCTGCGAAGGTCTTCCAGCAAGCGCATAGCCGGACGGTCTTCCAGCAAGGCGGCGTATTCTTTTTCGACTCCAAAGCGCGGGTGCATCAGGGCATTGGCAAAAGCCCCGTCATTGGTTAAAAGCAAAAGCCCACTGGTATCGGCATCCAATCGCCCTACCGGGTAAAGCCGCTCGTCCGTATCCACCAAATCCATAATTGTAGGCCGCCCTTGCGGGTCGGTTACAGTTGAAAGATAACCTTCCGGCTTGTTCAGCATGAGATATATTTTGCGGGGCGTGCCGCTGGACTTGACCGCCACAGGCGAATCATCCACCAAAATCTTGTCTTGTTCCGGGTTAATCTTAATACCTAGCTGCGTTACAACCTTACCGTTTACTTTTACTCGGCCTGCGGAAATTAATTCTTCGCAAGCCCGGCGGCTGGCAATTCCGGCTCGTGCCAATGCCTTTTGTAACCGCTCCTCATTATCGTTGTTAATCTTGTTCATTTCCTTTTCCAAAAACTTCTTGTCGCTAACTATTCGCACAAGCGTGAATAATTACCTGTCCATATTATACCAGTCAGTTAGGCTAGTGTCGAAATTGTTCAACAAAAAACCCCGTCGCCTCTGCAACGGGGTTTTTGGCTAAATCAGTCTAAACCTGTGCGTCGTTCATGACGGGCTGCCCGTTGCTTGGATAAGCCTGGGGCGCACGCAGGTTAGGTCGGGCTGGTTGGCGGTTTTGGGCTTGGTCGGCGGGAATTGCTCCCTCAAAATCTGCTGCTTTATCCCCTTCTTCCGAGCGTCCTACTTCATCGCCACCATCGCCACTGACATAAATACGAGCGGCGGGGTTATTCTGAGAAATTTCCTTGAGGGTTTCAATATACCGCCAGCGCAACAACTCTTCCCGGCTCAAGTTTAGGACGCGCTGAATTTTGGCCTGATTTTCGGCCTCTAGTTGCTGAATTTTAGCCTGACTTTCCGCCTCTAGCTGACGAACCCGGTTTTGCAATTCGGCTTTACGTATCGAGGTCAAAAAGTCACGGGTACTGTCATCAATTACCGGGTTGGTCAGATTAATGTCGGTAACTTCTACGCCGTAAAGTAAAGTGCGTTCGTTGACCTTGCGCTTTACCAAAGCTGAAAGCTGTTTCAGGCCGTTAGCCTGTGAGCCAAAAATATCTTTGGCTAAATCTACCATTGCCAGACAATCCTGCAAGACCGCCAAAGCTTCCTTGCGGGTTTTCTCGTGCCAATCGTCCACTCCATAAGTCGCATTGTAAACATCGCGCTGGCGTACCCGTCCACGACTGGATTGAATTACCGGTTCGGCTTGCATCCGACGGGCCTGTTCGGGCGCGACCATTTGCGGCTGGTAGTGAGCAATCCGATATTGGACGTACATATCAATCCCGATGGTTATAGCGTTTCGCATTACTACTCGTTCAGCATGTACCAGTTCATCAAATTCCTGCATTGGTACAAGTACCCGAATTCTATCAAAAGGCATTAGCAAATGGCGACCTGGATCGATTACATTCAAAAAACGACCCTGCCGTTCCACAATCCCGACTGTCCCTTCGGGGATGATTTGTACGCCACGCATAATGAAAGCGATAAATAAACCGATAGCGACAAATAAAAAGGCTAGAAATAACAGAAACGGTATAATCTCCATACTGCCAGACCTGCTTTCGTTAAGTAATACTGGTATTTTTAATGTTTATTGGTACTTTCAAAGTAGTTCAACATACTCATAAAAGCAGATATGCATAAGTTGTGCCAGCCTCTTCATAAAACAAGGCAATTATGGATTTATTTAGTAGTATAAGTCTCTTGTTTAGGCAAAGCATGAGGATAGAAAACTACGAGATAGCCAGGATTAGAGCCAAAGCATCGGTTAGTTCCCGCATCTGAACACTACTAAGTTCTCCTAGCTTACGTACAAAGCGTTCGTGTGCTACAGAGCGTAGTTGAAAGCATCTAGGGCGGAAAGCTTGGTCAAATTATTTTGGGCATCGTTAGTAATTTTAATCATCCACTTATATTGGCTACAGCGGTCTTTCCAATCGGTTATGGGTACAACTATTTTAAGGAGTAAAATTCCGATAGCATCATCGCTAAGAATTACAGCCGGACGGGTCTTATTTATTTCCGAATCTATAGTTGGGTCGAAATTTAATAGCCAGATTTCACTCCTTTTAATATTCGTAAATGTCTTCTCCTGCTAAAACTTCAGTAAATTCAGTTAATTTACTCCCTGATTGGTAATCGGCAAGGGCTAGTCGAGCGGATTCGGCTAAAATTCGCTGACGTTCTTCCATTGGAAGATGACGAATTTCACTGGCAGTTAATTTTGCTGTAGGATCGGTAGAGCTAACTAAATCTTCTCGCAAGGTACGAGAAATGGACTCAAGCAGGGCCAAACGTTCTTGCACCGAGAGCTTTTTAATTTCCTCTAAAATTGTCGTGTAACTCACAATTTGTCTCCGTACTACTCGTTTGATGTTGTAAATCTTACTAATCAAAAGTATAGCACTGATTATGCAATATCGAGGTTTTTTCGTTACAAAAATAAGCAGCAGCTTTTTGTAAAAGCGGTAAACGTCACTGGGAGCTAAACCTCCCAGCTAAAAAGTTGAACTCGGCTAAACCCGGCTGGAAAAAAGCATCACGTCTTTGAGTCGGGTTATATTGACCAAACTCTCAATAATCGAACCCGGTTTTATCTTGCCTCAAACTTAATACTCAGTCCTCAGCACTTTTATAACTTGCGGTTGCGGGTTGAGCGAGGGTCAGGTACGGGGTTGGGGTCGGCGGGGTAATCAAAAACATCGTTGAGGGCCAGTTTGAATCCGGGTAAAACCTCTTCCCCGCTCAATTCTTCGCCCGTCACAAATCTTTGCAGCTTTACGCCAGTTTTAAGACGGTAAACATCTATCGTCCGGCTAAAGGGATTCACAATCCAGATAAGGCGCACTTCGGCTTGCTGGTATTCGCTGATTCTGGCTTCGGTATCATAAGATTTGTCGCCAGGTGAAACAATTTCAATTGCCAAATCCGGCGCAATTTCAGGGTAACTGCGAAAACGAATCGGAAGCCGCTCCTGTGCCACAAAAGCAATATCAGGCTGGCGACTTTCACTTTCGTTTTCCAGATAGCGGTATTCAGCACTGCTACAGCTAACCCGCCCAAGATTTTTGCCCTTGAGGAAAAATCTCAGCTCTGCGCTAATATTGCTTTCGATAACGCCGTGTTCAAAAGTAGGCAGGTATTCGTCATCCTCTAAATCTTCGGGCGATAGATAAGCATTATAGATTTCGGTAGCCATAAATCTTTCTCCTAGTTTTCGCTCAGGAAGCGGCGATCACCTTCGTCCTCCAATTCAAAAACTTCTTCGGTATCCAAATCGTAGCCGCCGACCAGAACTGAACTATCTTTGGCTTCGCGGTTTAGTTCCTTGTAATTGGTTTCGATGTACGCCCCGTTGTCCATGCTGACATTAACCGTCCCTTTGAGGATATTGCGGGCTTCAACTTTGCCACAGCCACCCGAACTGCAAACCCGTTCGCCGACTTTGGGCATATCTTTTTTCATTTCGTTGTATTGGTCTTGCTCATATCGTAAGCAGCACAGCAAACGACCACACGCCCCGGTGATTTTGGAAGGATTGAGCGGCAAATCCTGGTCTTTGGCGGTTTTAACCGAAACCTGGGGAAATTCAGTCGCCCAGGTCGAGCAGCACAGCGTTTTACCACAACGTCCGACCCCACCGACCATCTTGGCTTTATCGCGTACCCCGATTTGGCGCAATTCGATGCGAGTCCTGAAAATACTGGCTAAATCCCGCACCAGTTGGCGAAAATCTACCCGAATATCCGAAGTAAAATAAAAAGTAAGGCGGCTACCATCGTAGTTATATTCGCCGTCTACCAGCTTCATGGGCAAAGCGTAAATCTTGATACGTTCGGCGCATTTTATCAGGGCGTTTTTATTGCGGGCCTTGAGGTCGTTCATTTTGCCAATATCTTCGGGGCTGGCAATCCGTACAATCGGTTTTAGCGGCTCGTTCAGGCTGTTCGCCTCGATAAAGCGCGGCGGCAGCACCACCCATCCGGCATCCGTCCCCTTGCCGGTATCCACTACTACCCAAACATTCGGCTCTAGCTCCAAATCTGCGGCATCAAAATAAAACAATTTTCCGGCTTTTTTGAAGCGCACCGCTACCGTCCGTAACTGGCCTTCGCTCAGTACCATAGTCATCCTGCAACCCTCCGATTTATATGTAAAGCTTTGGCTTCAAGCTTATAGCTTGGGCTTGAGCCAAAGTGAAAAAATCCCCCCAACTTTTATGTAAAAGGTATTTCCAAATCCCGATAAAGACGTATTTAGGTAAAATCGGGAAGGGTAATCCTCCTACATAAAAACTGTTACAATTTTGGTAATTTATTTATAAAAAGGTCGCCCAAACTTAGTCGGGGGCTAACATTGCCCTCCAATTGAGCGGCGGCCAGCGCAATACCCTGAATCATTTCCTTGATTTGCAAAGCGGTTATTTTTTGGGCCTGTTTTTTGAGTTCTTCCAACTTATCAACGTTAGTAATGTAGCTTATCAAATCGTTTTTGACTAGAGCCAAATCTCGCCACCAACCCAACCAAATATTGAGGGTAGTTTGGACGCTGGCCCGCTTGTCGCCGCCTTCCTGCCATTTTTTAGTTAATTCTTCGGCAAAACCCATCCGTTTTACCCGGTCAAGTGGCAAAAGCTCGCTCAATTGCATCAGTGCCTCGTCCCGGTCATTCAAATCTTGCCGGGTGCGGTCTTGCAAAGCCCGCAAAGCCCAACCGGGCCGACCCGCCGCCAGTGCCGCCAGCGTTCGGGCGGTAGTTTCGCTTGCGCCACGTTCTTTCAAAGCCGTTTCTATGGTAACGGTTGGCACCGAGCGCAATTCTAATACCTGACAGCGCGAGACAATCGTTGGCAACAAAGCCCGGTCACTTTTCGCCAGTAATATCAAGACAGCTCGACGGGGCGGTTCTTCCAGCGTTTTCAGAAAAGCGTTCGCGGCGGCAGCTTGCATCGTATCTACATCATCCACAATATAAA
This sequence comes from Chloroflexia bacterium, assembly GCA_038323095.1. Taxonomy (GTDB): domain Bacteria; phylum Chloroflexota; class Chloroflexia; order Chloroheliales; family Chloroheliaceae; genus L227-5C. The sequence continues at coordinate 12,770 of JBBQGP010000153.1, forward strand.
CCCGGAAAGGCACTTCTTTAGGCGGACGGCTGATTTCAGACTGAATCGCCCGGATAGTATCTATTTTCAGGCTGGCGTTCGCGCTACCCTGATTTTCGGGCTGGCGGGCTTGCCATTCCAAACCAATCAAGCTTACATCGGGATGCTTATCGGCGGAAATAAGGCGACAGGCCCGACACTGTCCGCAGTAGCGCAAACCGGGCTGCAAACCGGGAGGCGGTGGCTGTTCGCAATTCAGGGCTAAAGCGAAATCATGGGCCAATCGAGTTTTGCCGACGCTGGCCGGGCCACCAAAAATATAGGCATGCCCAATTTTGCCCGCCTCAATTGAGCTTTGTAATAATCCCGTCACCCATTCGTGACCGATTAACTTTGGAATTTCCGTTAAATTTAGAATTGCCATTTACCCTTACCAAAAATATTCGCTCAACCGAAAATTTATTATAGCATTTTTAGAGCGAGTCGGGGTCAATATTAAGTTCGCGCAATTTCCGCATTAGCCGTTCGTTTATTGCTGCTAACCGTTCTTTCTCAGCGCGTTCGGTTTCTTCGGCGGTCAGGCGCAATTCGCCATCAGCGGTATGAAAGCGGACGTATGAGCCGTCGGGTTGCAGCCAGCTTTGAAGCTGTTCGCTCCATTTCCAGCCCTGTTCGTTATCAGGA
>JBBQGP010000154.1:0-13258 GCA_038323095.1 Chloroflexia bacterium
CCAAAAACCGCCTCGAATAAAGTTCAAGGCTAAAGCTGCTGCTTCGTCCTGCCCGGCTTTGGCTTGCAACGCTTTCTTTAGCCGAGCGAAATCAGCCCCAGTTTTGGCGGGCAAGGCCCATTCCAGCATCTCGGAATAAGAAGCGGTAGGCAAGTAAATTAGGCCAAGCGGCGCGTGAGACTGATAATAATCACCAAGCCTGGTAGTATGCAGCCATTCGCTATTTTGCTGGATGGCCTGAAAAAGGTTTTCCAGCCACTTCTGCTCGTAAATCAGCTTGTAAGTTCCCGGCCAACTCCCGAATTTCTCGCCATCGTCGCCGATGGTCGCAACTGGCCCGCTTTCGTCGGCATGTTCTCGCAGAAATTCGACAGTTTTTTCGACTTTCTCCCAGGGAATAATATAGCGCAAGGTTTGCGGGCCGGGAAAAATTGCCAACTTGTAACCCTGCTCTTCGGTCAGGTAATAGCCAAAGGTTTCAGCTTCGATTTTGCCTACCATTTTGAAATGGGTATCATCCAGCACACTATATTTTATTCCAGCCTGCGCGATTGGTTTAGCCAAACCTGGCTCCCAAACCCGCTCGGCCAGCCAGATTCCTTGCGGATTGCTACCAAAAAGCTGCTTTAGGGTTTGATTTAGCTTCTGGATTTGCCCGATTTTATCTTCGTCGGGAATACTGGCAAGAATTGGCTCGTAGTAACCACCACTCAAAAGCTCGATTTGCTTGCGCTGGGCCAAAACTTTCAGGCGTTCGATAAAATCAGGCTGATGCTCCTTGAGCCAATCCAGCAGCGACCCGGTGTAGTGCAAAGTAAGCTGAATGGTCGGGTAGCGTTCTAGCAACGAAATTAAAGGTTCGTAAGCCCGGCTAAAATTATATTCGTATACCTCACTAAAATTGCCTAATGGTTGATTGTTGTGCAGCACCAAAGCCAGATAAATATGCTTGCTCATTTAATCCTTTTTGTTTCCTTAAACTTACTTCTACCTTTTGTCCAACCTCATTCAAAATTATTTCGATAATTATACCTTAATTATTCATTTTGTTTGAAATAAAAATTGTGGCACAAACTCTGCTTTTAACATGAGCAAACAGTCCAGGGAATTTTCACGTTCTACCAAAAACTAACGAAAATGGGTAGGGCGCAAATATTTTGGAAGTGAACCGAGTGTACCAGGCAACAGGCGGCGACAGGCATAGTAGCTGGGTCGGCGCAGAAAGGGAAACGAGAAAATGCGGGATAATTCAAATAATTCTGACCGCTCTAACGAGATACATGAAGAAGGACGCGAGGCACGCGCCAAAGAAAGAGCCGAGCGCAATCCAGTTTACCGCGAGGATGGCACGGTACGGGAAGACCGTATGCAAAATATGCCAGACCGCCAGATGGCCGAGCGCAATTCGCCTTACAAACTGGCTGGAGAAGAAGGCGGCGATAGCAATTCGCCCTATCAATTGCCCCGCGATGTACAGGTTCACGAAATTCGTCTAAACGAAGAAGGCGTGGATAGTCATACCTGGGTGGCCGATGGTAGCGAAATTGACGGTAACTATGAATATGATGAAGATGGTCGGGCTAATCGACGCGGCGGCGATGGCTCATACGTAAATCGGGGTAATACCACTACTTCAGAAATGGCGAATGAGCGGCGCGGGCAACAGGGCGGCCAGAGCTTGAATACCCCAAAAGGGGCAAGTTCGGGTAGCCAATTAAACCGGGCCGACGGCGATACTGACGATAGCGGGATTAATCCGATTAACAGTAGCGGCACTTTTTCCGACCAGGCCCGCAGCCGCCAGCGTTATAATGCCCAGAGTGGCGGTAGCCATATGAACGACGAACGCTACAACCAGGATAGTAACAGCAAGGAAAATTCTTTGCCCGAAACGGTTTCGCTTAATAACGATTTGATTGATGGGCCGGGCAAGCTGGACGCTCTTACCGGCGGCGACGATATGCTTACCGAGACCCAAAATCAGATGGGTATGGGCCAGAACCAGCCCGCCCGCCAGAATCAGGGCAACCGGGCAGTACGGGGTGAACATTCCCAGATTTCGCATGGTGGCGGCACAACCTCCGATTTCCAGCGCGAAGCTTACGATGCGTCGGTGGACGGGCAATTAGTCGGCCAGGAAGAAATTACTACGGCAGACACCGGGCGAGGCGTGCGTTCTTCGGCTCATGGCGATAAAGCCCGGGATTTGAGCGGCGGCCAAAGCGGGATGCGCCAGACGCGGGCGGCCAACGATAGCGGCATGACCATTCCTTCGGCCAATCAGGGCAGCAACCAGATGTCGGCGATGAACCAGCAAACCTTGAATGGTGATATGGCAGCCGCGCCGGAAATGAGCCGCCAGTATGATACTCCTCAAAATACGGCAGCTCGCAACCGCGATGGCTCTACCGCCGTTCCCGGCGAACATTCCCAGGTTGACCGTGAGGCTAACGGGGGTACGACCCGCGATTGGAAAAATATGCCGAGTTCTTCCTATCAGGGCGTAGCCGGGATTACCGATGCTGACCGCCAGCGTGGAGAAATGAGTACCGATTGGGATGGCACTTCCGCTTCGGAACATCCTACCAGCGACGAACCAGGCTCGGACATCCGCTCCCGCAGCACCGGCGGCTCTACCAGTCAAGCCTCTACTTTAGGACAGTAAGGAACAAGTCGGAAGTGTGAAGTAGGAATCAGAATTGAGATAATTTGTATCCGTTCTGATTCCGACTTCATACTTTAGATTTCCGACTTATTTACTTATCGTTCATTTTCTTTTTGATTTCGCGCAAATTTTCTTCTATAACGTGACGGGTTTCTTCTTCGGCAATCGCTTTTTCGGCTTCAAAGGCCCGTAATTCTTCTTCATTAATATTGGTACGAGCCTGAAAAGAATCCATTCTTTCTTTAAGACGTTTCATCTTAACAAAGGGGTCGCTGGCATCTTCGACGGGTTGAGCTGGCTCAGTTTTGGGCTGGGCTGAGGCGGCTTTGGGCGGAGTTGATTCGGCTTTAGGTTGGGCTTGAGTTTGCTTGGGTTCAGCTTGGGTCGAAGCGGACGAAGCCGAAGCCGCCGCACTACTGTGGGTTTCGTGGGCCTGGGTATCAGCCTGTGCGCTGGAAGTAGTTTGGGCAACTGGCTCGCTTTTACGGCGAGGCGACCACTCGGCGGCGTTCCGGCGAATGTCCTGCAAGCGGGCCACGTAGCGATGCAGTTCGGCTTCCTGCCGGTTCTGCTCGGCAATTTGCTCATCCAGACGGGTTAAAGCTTCCTGCAAAGCTTCGAGCGGCTTTTTCAAAGCTTCTTTTTCAGTTTCGGCAGCATTGTTAAGGGCAGCCTGTTTTTCATCGCTTTCAGTTTCGGCAACGCGACGGCTTTTGAGCAAATTATCTCGGTCACGTTGAAGCTGGCGCAATTCCGCCCCGGCGGATTCCAGCACACTGCCAATCTCGTTCAAAACGGCTTCGCGCACTTGCTCCGGGTTTTCGAGCTTTGCCAGAGCCGAATTTACATCAATCAGGCTCAAAGTTATCAAACGGTCTAAAAGGCTCATTGTCTTCCTTAATCTACTTAGGCTTGAATCAGGCCGACTCGAATAGCATACTTTACCAATTCGCCCCGGTCATGGGCGTTCAGCTTTTGCATCAGGCTATAGCGGTGATTTTCGACGGTTTTTACGCTCAAGGTCAAGATTTCAGCGATTTCTTTATTGGTGTTGCCCTCAGCGATTAGTTTCAAGATTTCGCGTTCTCGCCCGGTCAAACTTTCGTAAGCGGCATCGTGTTCGTCCAGCGAACTACTTTCTACCCGTCGCAAGTAATCCGAAACCAACCGGTTAGCGATTTTGGGATAAAGATAAGTGTCGCCCCGGCTGGCGATACGTACCGCCTCGATAAGCTCCCGGTCTGCTGCTTGCTTGAGAACATAGCCCGTTGCTCCCGCCTGCAAAATCTGGACTAAATATTCCTCGCTTTCGTGCATAGTCAGAATAACTATCTGGATTTCGGGGAATTCGCGCTTAATCTGGCGGGTAGCTTCCAGCCCGTTAAGTTCGGGCATAGAAATATCCATCAGGATAACCTGTGGATGCAAAGCGCGGGCTTGCTCCACTGCAAAACGTCCATTGACCGCCTCGCCGACTACTTCTATATCTTCCTGCGTTTCCAGCAGCAGCCGAATGCCCTGCCGCAAAATAGTATGGTCATCGGCCAGTAGTACCCGAATTTTTGATTTGGCGGGAATTTCAACCACCTTTAATCAGCTTAACTAGCTCACCGCTGGCTTCATACTTGCCGTGGGCTGGCATCAAATACACGCCCTGTACTAGCCCTTGCGTGTTTTCGATTAGCTCGGTGGCAATATTTAGCCCAACCTGTGCGCTTTTCTCGCCCGCCTCCCGCATCCGTTCCAGAATAGTTAATGGTACGACAATTCCCGGCACTTCATGATAAAGATACTCGGTTTGCTTGTAATTGTTCAAAACGCTGATACCAGCAATAATTGGCACTTTAATTTCACCAACCTCTTGCAAAGTATCACGCAAAACCTGCGGGTCGAAAATCGGCTGGGTCATAATAAATTGCGCCCCCGCCGCCAGTTTCTTGCGAAGCCGCTCGATTTCGGTTGGCAAATTGGTGGCAGTCGGGTTAAAGGCACAACCAATGTGAAAATTGGCCGGACTACCAATACTTTTGCCGTTCCAATCCTGCCCCTGATTTAGTTTGGCTAACATCCCCACCAGACCGATTGCGTCCACGTCCCAAATTCCGCTTGCTCCCGGATAATCCCCCAAGCTGGGCGGGTCGCCAGTAAGACCAAGTACGTTCCGAATTCCGTTGGCATGTGCGCCCAGCAAATCGCTTTGCAAAGCCATCAAATTACGGTCACGGCTGGTATAGTGGATAATTGCTTCGAGGCCGACACATTGCTGGATGAGCATGGCACAGGCCATACTACCCATGCGAACCCGGGCCATCGCGCTATCGGTAATGTTTACCACATCTGCGCCCAGTTCGGCCATTCTCGCGGCAGCTTGTAACATCTTGGTCGGGTTAATCCCTAGCGGTGGCCGCATCTCGATACTAACCACAAATTCGCCCGCCGCCAGCTTTTGAGCGAGTTTGGTTGGCTCTACCGAAGTTACTTTTTCGAGCAGTTTATCTACCTGTTCAACCGCCGAAATTTCCGGGCCAGCATCAGAATGAGGCGGCATAAATATTTGATTGAAATTGCTGCCACCCACAAAAGTCCGTCCGGCTTCGGGCCGAATAGTTTTCAGGGCTTCGCGCATCGCCGCAATATGGGCCGGAGTTGTCCCGCAACAGCCACCCATCAGCTTTACGCCCATTTCGTGAAAGCGGGTGACGTATTGGCCGAAATAATCCGGCGAGGCATTGTAAAAAAGGCGACCCTCAATGCGTTGGGGTGCGCCTGCATTGGGTTGAGCCGAAAGATAAGGAAAACTTGGTTTCGCGTCGGCAAAGCGTTCGACTACCGCCAGCGTCCCCTGTGGCCCAACGTGGCAATTCAGGCCAATTACGTCTGCCCCGCCCTGTCGCAGCATTTGAACTACTTCTTCGGGGGTATGCCCGCTAAAAGTCCGGCCATCCTCGGTAAAAGTCATTTGGGCCACAATTGGTAAATCGGTAATAGCGCGGGTAGTACGCAAAGCCTGCCACATTTCCTGAAAATTGTAAAAAGTTTCCAGAATAATTAAATCTACCCCGCCTTCCATCAAGCTCTCGATTTGCTCTTTGAAGGCTTCCTGTGCTTCGGCGGGCTTGAGGCTGCCGCCCGGCCCAACAATTTGCCCAAGCGGGCCAACCGAGCCAGCCACTAATACCGATTCGCCCGAAATATCGCGGGCTTCACGGGCGATTTTTACAGCCCGGCGATTAAATTCCCCTACTTTATTTTCAAAACCGTAGCGGGCCAGCCGATAGCGATTGCCGCCAAAAGTATTAGTCTCGATTATTTCCGCGCCAGCCGCAATATAAGACTGATGTATTTCTTGAATAAGGGCGGGCTGGCTGATATTTAATTCTTCGTAGCAAACCTGATAGGGAATACCGCGACTAAACAAAGTCGTTCCCATTGCGCCATCACATAAAACCGGGCCTTTTTCCAGCCGTTCCAAAAGGGGATTGTTCATCCCGGACTCCTTATTTTCTCTTTGATATAAAGCTTGTTTAAACCTTTTAAACTATATCACACCAGGTTAGCTCATGCAATTTTTCGGCTAATTTTTAAAAACAAAAAAAGTCGGCTCCTCACTCAAAGAGCCGACGTTGGTTGTGGATTCACTTACTCACTGTCACTAACTATATTGACTTGTTCGCTTACCTATCTGCCCGACCCAACCGCTTGCACCTCAGCCGGACGTTTAGCCGTCCACCGTCTGCCGCCCACTTGCGCTTCTGGCTTTCAGTTTCCCGCCAATCACCCGGCCTTTGCTGAGTCAGTCAATTAAATAAGCTAAAGATATATCTTTTGAAAACAACTAATGAAGTTGGATGCTTATCCAGCACCCGCCTTTCACTACTTTATGGCGATAGCCGCATTCGGGCTGAGGGTGGCGTTACCATCCTCCGGCTCGAACCAGATATCAAAAGGCGTAATGTTCCCACGAGTAATCGTGTTGACGAAGCTAAGATAAGAACCGCCCTGGAACAGGTAATTATTCTTGCCAATCTTCTTGCGATAGGTTGGTTCGGCTTCCTTAATGCGCCAGCCCGTCGGAGTCGTGAGGGTATAGTTGAAATCTAAATCGAGCGGGATGGGCTGGGCCGAAATACCGTGATGCAAAACAGGCAATTGCGGATGGTCAATTACCTTGAAAAAACCATCCTTGCGTTCAACCACGCTTGGCAGTTCGGCTTCGGCGGCCACCCGGATACTGCCCGCGTCGGTCACGAACTTGGCTTTAACATAGGCTTCGCGGCCTTTAAGCAATTCCACCGGGAAAAGACGTGTCCAATAGGTAACGCCGTCCACCTGCCCTGTGCCACTGGTAACGAAAGTTACCCGGCTCAGAGTTTTGCCCTCGCTTGCGCTCAGGGTACGTACCTGAATATCTTCGTAAAGCTGCCCGGTCAAGTCAGCCGTGCGCCATAGCGGGCCAAAGAAAACCGTCTTGGTCAAAATCTCGCTATTGCGGGCGGTGACAGTGCGAACCTGTTCCCAGGCTTCGCGGGCAATCGGGGTATCCAAAGCGATACGAGCGGTTACATCGTGGAAAAGGCGACCACCAATGTAAGGCTGGGAACGGGTCAGGTTAAGGCTGCTATCCGGCACAAAAGTTTCCCGGCGAACTGTACCACGCCACTCAAAAGGGTGGATAAAGTCGCCAACGATAACCCGGCCATAGCCTTTGCTTTCGCGAGTCTGGTCGTCCAGATTGGTAATCAGTGCATTGATTTCAAGGCCCTTTTTTACCCCTTCTACCAAAGCTTCTACCCGCACGGTGCATTCCGAAATGTCGTCGCCTTTAGGACGAGCGCGAAATTCTACTTCCAGTTCGAGTGGTAGTTTCGGTATGGCGGTGGGACAGCCCAGCGTGGCGCGGGCATTAATATTGGCCCACCAATCATCATCGTAACGGCAACGCCAATCGGCCAAACCTCTTCCCTGCTCTGCTCTTCCTTCCAGGAATTGCGGCATATGGGGAACCTCCTGTCTAATGGGTCGTTTATTTAAACTTTGTTACTGTTTACTAAAATTTAAACTTGCGATTATTTTTGATACGGGGGGAAGTCTGTGAAAACTTCCCCCCGTGAAGTTCGGTAACTATGGACTACCGAATAGTGGTGCAACCACCGGCACACCGACATTTGGCCTCCAGGCATAGCCTACAGCCAGGTAGGTAAAGACGCAGATAAAGACTCCACCATAGTACAAGTAAGTGCCTAGCATCCGGCTACCTACCAGCGTCATTACCCAGCGTTCCGGCACCATGTTTATGCCGAACCAGCGTTTAAGCGCGGTGCTGAAAATGTACGCTCCTTCCAGACGACTACCTCTGAACTCGAACCAGAACATAAAGCTCAACAGCCAGACAAGATGTCCGAGGTAAAGCAGCATGGTCAGGTGGCCGTCGTTCCAGATTTTACTGGTAGCCTGGAAGATGAAGAACAACGTTCCGGGCCGCCCAGGGAAACTGGTGTCGCCTTGCGGGTCTTTCGGGTTAATCGCGTACTGCAAACTACCAAAGTAAACGCCCATCATGTACCAAACAATTACTGAGAGAGGTTTTACACCCCATAACATTGCCAACCAAATCTGGTCTTGAATGCTGTACCCTCAGGTGCCGCCATAAGCCGGGCCTAGACAGGGATAGTCGAAACTACGTTTAGTTATCCCTTTTGCATCAAATAAAGGACTACGTCTTGTAAAGAATACCGCTCTGGTTACAGGTATTCCTACAAAGAAGAAACCAGCTACAAGAGAGTGTATAAATATCCAGTCGCTTACACTGGTTTTATATCCGGGCCACACATGCAACAGGCCGGGAGTTAGCCATTCCATTACATAGGGTTTCAGGCCGTCAATGTACCATTCCTGCGGAAAAAGCTTGAAATCTACCATTGAATTGATGCCCATCACCGCCCAAGCACTAAAGCCGGTGAAGAAGGCTAGTAGGAACACGACACTAGAGATGCTGGCCTGGCGATCCTGATTGTCGAACCAGCGCACCCAGCGGCTCACGACCCAGGGATTCTTGGTATCATCTTCGCGAACGTCCCACAAATACTGCGCTCCGTGAAAGACCCCGCCGATGATGTACAGGAAGCTCACATTAACGTGGTTCCAGACAAACAGGTTCAGGGAAACATCGCTCCACTGTCCACCAAGTACGTTTGCTCCACGTGGGAAGGTGAACCAGGCAAAGGCACTGTATAACATGCCAGTCCAGCCAAAGACCACCAGATTGACGTGTAGCTGCGCCTTTGGGTCTTCCAAATGGCGGTTAAAAGTGGGGGGTCTACGCCACGTAATCAACCCGGTCACGAGCAGGATGGCAGCCAGACAAACCAGGAATGAGTCAAAGTTAAATCCCAGTTTTTGGGCTTGTGCCGCCTGTGTGAACGCGAAGTCACCGAATTTAGGGCCGCGTTGCATTACCAACGTACTCCACAACACCCAGGCAAAGCACCACCACGCAATGTAAACGAGGTGAGCGCCCCACGCTTTCGCGTAGGTCAGGGCGGCTGACTGTAAGACCTTGTTGCGGTAGTGCCACCAGCCGAAAAGTATCAGGCCCAACCCGGATATAATATGTATCAGGGTGTAGACCAGCAGTTTTTCTTTGGTATCAATACCCAGGTTATACAGCTGTGGTTCGATGGTAAGGTAAAAATAATTTCCGGGAAAGGTCAACCCACTGCCTATGTTAAACGCTACCATTGTCCCGATTGCGCCCGCCACAATCAAGTGGCCGCCGAAAATCTGGTCTTCGGTACGTGGAAAGGCAAAGAGCTGATACCAGCGATAGCCCGGAACGTGCAACTCAGCGGCTTTATTCAGTGCTGGCCGGTTGATGAGCGGACGTGCGCCTGGTTGCAGGGTAATGCTCATCGCTTGTTGCTCCTTACTAACCTAAGATTTTTTACTCGTTTGTTGTTTCAAATAAAGCATTATGTCTACGGCCTGTTGCGGCGTAGCAATTCCGGCTGGCATCGGGTTAAAACCACCACCGCCATTTACCAGAGCGTGCTTGCCATCTTCGGCCAGATTGTGCGATTGACTGCCGAGCAGGATGAAAGTTACGACGTTGGCATCGTTTACCGGCTTGCCGTTGTACAGATAGCCGGTTTGGTACAAGTTGCCCATCCAGGGGCCGTTCGATGTAGCGTCGGGTGGGCCAAAGTGACAGCCGATGCAAATACGATTGTAGTTAGCCTGTCCTCTGGTAAGAGCCGCTTTCAGTTCTTCCTGAGCTTGCTTATCGCCCGCCGCCGCCGCTTTTTCCCATTTGTCAATTTGCGGGACTATTCCCGCCTGATAATCTACCTGGAAAGGCGCAACTTCTGCCCCCTGATTTTCCAGAGCTGATTGCTGATTGCGCGGGCCATAAATGCCGTTGCCGATAAAGACTGCGAAGATTAGCATTAGTAGCACCCCTGTCGCAATCGCCGAAAGCCAGACCCCGTAGTACACTGCCTGCGCTTTTGGTCGGCCCAGTGCGCTGGTGGCGTTTTTGTTGCGACGGTTGTCGTTCTGAAACCGTTCAAAAGCGTTTCGGAAATTTGGAAAAGCCACCGGCCTACCTCCTTTCTAATTCCGATTTAATTTTAGTACCAGGTAGGGTTAGCTTGCCCTGCCAGATAAATAACTCATCCTGGCGTTTTTGGGTAAGTTTAACCAGACCCGGTGCTTTCCATCGCCGGGCGTGTTAAAAACCTTTTTTCTTATCTCACGCGGAATTAAAGAGAATGTAGAAGCCGAGTGAGTTTTATGAGTCCGTTTGATATGGTTATTGTATGCAATGGAATTGTTCCTAGCGGTAGTTTCTGCTACACCTGGATTTTGGCTAAACTTAAACAAGAGTTATGCAAATTTTGGGCCTTTTTCTGGCCCCTCCCACCTGTAGTAGTGACTACAGACTACCCTTTCCCAAAACCTTATACTTCTAATATGGTAAATCTGACATCAAATTTTCAGCGATTATTCTTTAATACGGATTGCTAATTTAGCTCACCATCCAAATACAGAAGCCCAAAGAATTCTATAGAAGTAACGATGAGAAAAATAAAACCCAAAGTTTCTGTGTCTGGTGGTAAAAAGGGTGGCAAAGCGATGACACAAGTAAAAGTAGGTTGTGAAGGGACACCAACCGCAAAGGCTCTGGAATATGCAGAACTGGCGCAAGCTGAAATCGAGCAGGCCGGGACGAACCGGCAACGGCGGGCCGATTTAACCCAAGATTTGGCGAAGCTGGAACAGGCTCATTTCGTGGTGCTAAACGGGGTGAACCATTACTTTATGGACGAAGGGCCACGCCACGGCGAAGTAATTGTTTTTGTGCATGGCTGGGATTGCTCCTCGTATTGGTGGCATAGCACCGTCCAGGCTTTGACCGAAGCGGGCTACCGCACCATTAATTACGACTTTCGCGGTCACGGCTTTACCGATGACCCCCAAAAGGACGAATACAGCGTGCCGAAAATGGCCGAAGATTTACGCGCTCTGGCCCTTCACCTGAACCTGACCAAATTTCATTTGCTTTCATTCTCGGTTGGTTCGCTGGTCGCCACCGCCTACGCCGCCAAATACTCTGAATCGGTTGCCAGCCTCGCCTTCTTCAACTATGGCCTTTTCCGCTATAACCCCAAAATCGAGCAGGTCGGGCCAAAATTACTTTCTACCGTCTTTAGCAAAGTCTTGCGGAAGGTCAAATCCTGGCGGTTTGTTTACGGCTACGTCCGCCTGACTCTGGTCAAAAACCCGGTATCGCGCCGCGATATTGAATACGGCCTACTCAGCCTGAAAGATACTTCTCCCCGCGCCTCGCTGCACGCCGCCCGTTCCGCCATGTCCCGCGAAGTGCTGGATGACCTTCCCAAGTGGGCCGCCTCGCTAAACATGCCCGCGCTTTTGGTGGCTGGTTCGCATGACAAGGTAATCACTCTCAAAAGCAGCAAAGCTTTGGCCGATTTGTTGCCCAACTGCACCTATTTCGTTATGCCCCACTGCGGCCATTTAATTTTGGGCGAACTTCCCGACCAGGTAGCCGCTCTCCTGAAAATGCACCTCGAACGCGCCCAAATCGCCCAAACCTCGGTAAAACTGGTGGGTAACGAAAACGAGGTGGCCGGGGTGGGTAGGAATTAAGTGGGAAAACGCCGGGAAGTAAATTTCCCGGCTAAACTCACAAAAGGTGGTAATCGGCCCTGAAATGAATTTCGGGCTAAAAAACAGAAAGTTGGTTAAAACCAACTGAAAAAAGCGATGCAAACTGGAGCTTAAGTGTGGGAAAGGTGACAAGAGATGGCGTTGTGGCGGTTGTATTATCACGTTGTGTGGGCTACTAAAGAACGTCACCCGTTTATTACAACAAATGTTGAACCACTTTTGTATGGCTATATTGGTACAAAAGTAAAAGAGTCAGGTTGCCTTCTACATGCTATCGGCGGAATTGAAGACCATATTCATTTAGTCGTTTCAATCCCGCCAAAGCTATCAATTGCTGATTTCGTAAAAAATATTAAAGGTAGTAGCGCACATTACCTCAACCACGAAACAAGCAAACCAACTTCCAACTTTTCGTGGCAGTTCGGCTACGGAGTTTTTTCGATGGGTAGCAAGCAACTTGATGAAGCAGTAGCTTATGTTCTTAATCAGAAGGCACATCACGGCAATGGCTCATTGATTACAGCTCTTGAACGAGATTTAGATGAGGATGATAAGCCTAGTTTGTATAAAAAGGATGATAGGCTAACGAACATAAGGAAATAAGATTACGACCAAAATATTACAACGATGTTGTTCAGTTGGTTTGAACCAACTTGCGGTCTCTTAGCCCGAAATTCATTTCAGGGCAAGATAACCACCAAATTAGAAGCTTGAAATTAGTCTTAATATAAAAAGTAGAGAGAAGAACCAATGACTGAATTACTCGAAGAAACCGTACCACTCGAAGAAACCGCCGCGCCGACCACCAACGGCCATAGCAAAACCAACGGCAAGGCCAAACCTGCCCCAAAACCTAAAGAAGAGCTTGAAGCCCATTACGTTTACCCTTTTGCCGCGATTGTCGGGCAAGAGGAAATGAAGCGTTCCCTGCTTTTGAACGTGATTGACCCGCGCATTGGCGGCGTGATGATTATGGGCCATCGCGGGACGGGCAAAAGTACGATTGTCCGCGCTTTGGCCGATTTGCTGCCCCGCGTTAAAGTAGTGGCGAATTGCGTTTATGGTTGTGACCCCGACCCGGACAGGCGCGGCGCACTTTGCCGGGATTGCCGCGAAAAACTGGCAAAAGGGCAAAAACTAACAGCCCAGAGCGGCCCAGTGCCGGTGGTGGATTTACCGCTAGGGGCAACCGAAGACCGGGTTTGCGGCACAATTGATATTGAGAAAGCTTTGAATCAGGGTATCAAAGCTTTTGAACCGGGATTACTGGCGCGGGCCAATCGTGGTTTTTTGTACATTGACGAAGTAAACTTGCTGGAAGACCATTTGGTTGATGTACTGCTGGATGTAGCGGCGGGGGGCGTAAATACCGTCGAGCGCGAAGGTATTAGCGTGCGTCACCCGGCT
>JBBQGP010000155.1:0-13183 GCA_038323095.1 Chloroflexia bacterium
CGTTAGCCTGTGCTTTCAGGAATTGCCGAACGGCTTGATTGAACAAGGCGGGTTGCTCCTGGTTGGAAACGTGTCCGGCGTTGGGGAGGAGGACGAGGCGAGAATTGAGTATGTTTTGGTGCAGAATTTCGGATTCGCGGGGCGGGGTAACGCTGTCCTGTTCGCCGCAAATTATCAGGGTTGGGACGGCGATGTTGGGAAGCAAATCTGTATGATTGGCGTGGCTCATGGCGTAGGCGGCGCGACGGTAGCCGTTAGGCCGGATTTCGGCCATAATCGAAGTTACTTCGGCGATTAGCTGGGGCGCGGCGTTAGGCGAAAGCAGGGCGGGGGCGCGACGACGGGCTAGTTCCGCCGGCTTGTCCGCCCCTTTGAGCCGATTTTGCAATTGTTCCAATCGTTCTGCTTCAGGCTTGACCCCGCCGCCCCGGTTAGTATCAGCCAGAATTAGCGAAAGGACGCGCTGTGTATAATCCTGGTAAAACTCCTGAGCGATTACTCCACCCATCGAAAGCCCCAGAATATGCACTTTTTCCAAATTTAATTCATCCATCAATCCGGCCAAAGCTTCGGCAAAGTGCTTTATCCTGAATTCTTCTTCTGGCACAGATGAATCGGAACTTTTGCCATAGCCGGGCGCGTCCCAGGCGATAACCTCAAATTCGTCGGAAAGGCCCTCTAACTGGTATCGCCAGGAACGCAAATTAGAGCCGATGCCGTGTAATAACAGCAGCGTCGGCCCTTTTCCGGCTCTTTCAAAATGAATTCCCATAGGCGGCTTTAATCCCCGGTTAGAATTGGGTCGCCCAAAATCTCGGCGGGAATTTCTGCTTGTTTCTCTCCGGCTTTTATTATCACTTCTGCGCTGGGAGCATCCATCGCTTCGTTATAAATTGCTTGTTGGCGGGCGTATTCCTGATTGAGCAATTTACGCAAACGAATAACTCCCACGTCAGCCTGTGCCAAATGCTCGGACAGGCGCGAAATTAGGCCGCGTTGCGATTCAAGAATTACCCGGTCTTGCTCCACCACCACAAACGATTTTTTCTCAAGCCGCACTTTGTACAAGTTCCGCCACAAGGCCCGTTGCCAGCCGGAAACATGGCGCATCCGCACGAAAAAGACAACCACCCGGTTTTCGTCTACTGGCGTGGCAAATCCCAAAATCCGCATCGGCCCACCCGGGCCAGCCGACCAGGGATAGGGAATATCCAGCCTGAACCAGAGCAACCCGGTATTATGAAATTCAGTCCAATCGAAATTGAGGCCCTTTTGCTTCTCGCGCTCTACCGTAAAGCCGTCTTCGGTTTCGACCACCCGCAGGGTATCGGCCCGCGCTCCTTTGCTCAGGGTATAGGTTCGGCCATGCAAGTGCGGCGCGTGCATCACGTCGGCCAGATTATCCACCACCAGCAGCCAGCTTGTTTCCCATTCCGCCTCAAAAGTAAAGCCTGTCCAGTCCGCTGCTTCCATTTCGCGGGGGATGACCAGTGGTGGCGCAGGGAAAAGCTCAATATCGCCAATAAAGGCCCAAATTAACCCGGCTTTTTCTTCAGCGGGATAGCTACGAACGCGGGTGCGCTGGGCCAACTTGCTATTGCCACCATCGGTAGCGACTGAAATACATTGTCCACTAGAATCAAACTGGAAGCTGTGATACCAGCAAACCAGCGTCCCTTCCTGAACCCGGCCCAGCGAAAGTTTCGCGCCCCGATGCGGGCAAATATCGGTAAAACACTGTACTTTACCTTCGCCATCACGCCACAATACCAAATCTTCGCCCAGCCGGGTAACACCGACGGGCTGGTCTTTTACTTTTTCAGATTGGCAAAGCGGATACCAAAAATTCCGCAAGCCCGCTTTCAAACCTTCTTCGACCCCAATTCGTTTTGGTTTAACTGTCCTCATAGCTCAAAACTCCTGAATTTACCGCCACAACCGCAGAAAGGGCAAAACTATAGCTTTTCCGCCTTCCTCTACTAGGTCGCTGCGATAGGAAAAATCAATCAAAAACAAAGCCGCCATTGACAGGTAATAATTGCCCGGTCACGAAATCCGCATCATCCGAAAGCAAGAAATTAACTGTGCCGGTAATATCTTCGGGCAATTGCTGGCGTTTGATGGCCCGACCCTCGATATAAAGCTGATGACGGGCGGGCGCAACCGTTTCGGTGGCCTCGACCAGCGTCAGACCGGGCGCAACCGCGTTTACACAAATATTATACTCGCCTAATTCACGGGCCAGCGAACGGGTCATAGCGATGATTGCCCCTTTGCTGCTAACATAATGTAGCAAAACTGGCGCACCCCATAAAGCCGTATCCGAAGCCAGATTGACGATTTTGCCTTTGCCTCGCGGACGCATATAGGGAACAACCGCCCGAACCGCCAGCCATGTGCCTTTGACATTAACAGTCATCACTTTATCCCAAACTTCCTCCGGGATTTCGTCAAAGCGTTTGCCGCCAATTCCCGAAGCAATCGCGGCATTATTCACCAGTCCATCAATACCGCCCCAGCGTTCTGCTACCTGTGCCGCCATTGCGTTCACCGAAGCCGAGCTGGAAATATCGGTCTGAACAAACATTACTTCCCGCCCCTGTTCGGCCAATTCGCGGGCCGTCCGTTCGCCCCATTCAGCCTGAATTTCGGCAATGCAAACTTTTGCCCCTTCCGCGCTGGCACTTTCGGCAAAGGCCTGCCCCAGTCCGCGTCCCGCCCCGGTAATAACAATTACTTTATCTTTTAATCGCATAAATCTTTTAGTTGTTAGATGTTAGATGTTAGATGTTAGTTGTTAGAACCTGTTTCAATGAGTTGTATTCTTGTGGGACACTGCTCTGTCAGTGGATTTTTTGATGAGAAGATTGTTAATGGTACGAATTCCTCTGACAACTAACAACTAACAACTACTTTTTCCCTTCGTGTTGTTTGGTACGGGCTTCGGTGAGCGGGCTATCTTCGGGATAATCGGGCAGGACGGGTTTGGATGCGCCCAGCATTACCAGCATTAGCCCTTCGTCCTCGCTAACGTTTTCCAGTTCGCGCCAGACCCCCGCCGGAGTAACAATCAAGTCACGCGGCCCGATAGTGCGTTCTACCTTTTCGCCGTCCAGTTCCCAGGTAAATTTAATAGTACCCTGAATTACAAAAAAAGCTTCTTCTACATCGCGGTGAATATGCAAAGGGCCGATGCACCCGGCGGGCAAAATCATTGTGCTGAGGGTAAAATGTTCTGCCGGAATAACATTCGAGTCTTTGGCGGCAATCCCGCCCGTACCCATATAGCGCATTTGGGCGCGACGATAGCGCGGGTCAATCTTCTCCTGAAATTCGAGTGCGCCCCAATCGGCCTTGCGGTCTTTAAGATAAGCAATATTCTTATCAATCAATTCGCCCAGCTTGCCGCTAACTTCTACTTCCGCCGACATAATTTGTACCTCCTGCTTGTAGCTTGAATTTGTCTTTGCACACAACTTTCATGCAAATTATTCTAAGGGCCAACCCAAAGCCTGTCAATTTTGTACGTTTTTTAAGTATAATTTCCGCCGTTGGTTGACGACTTGTAGCTAATAGCTATAATTATAGGGACTAAATTGTAGCTAACAAAACAAAAGGCGAAATTTTTATGGATACCGAAACAATAACCTTGCAGGTGCCAAAGCTAATATATGAACAATACAAGCAACGTGCTAAGAATTCTCATCGTAGCATCGAAGATGAATTGCTTAAAGTAGTTTCGGAGGCCGCTCCCTCAAAAGATTTGCCTCCAAAACTAGCCGAAGAAATCAAAGCTATGGAGTTGTTCAGCGATAAAGCTTTGTGGAAAGCGGCTCGTAGTCGTCTGCCCGCTACTGAACTAAACCAGCTAAACTACAAACAGCAAAAGAAGGGCAGGCTAGTTTTTCGGAAGATGAGTTAAAACTGCGGGATGAGCTTTTGTATCAGCATGACCGCTATTTGCTAATTCGGGTGCAGGCCGCCGTCCTCCTTAAAAAACGCGGCCATGATATTTCTATTAACATAAATAAAGGAATCAGATTAACAGAACTGGAAAGCAGGCTTTTTTAGCAATGGCTACTTCTTCTTATGACGCGATTGTAATTGGGGCAGGGCATAACGGCTTGACCTGTGCCTGTTATTTGGCGAAAGCCGGGTACAAGGTGCTGGCTTTGGAGCGGCGTGGCCTGGTAGGTGGGGCAGTAATTACCGAAACCGATATTTTTCCGGGCTACCGGCTGGACACCTGTAGTAGCTATCACGTGGTTATTCACGGTACGCCCGTGGTGCGCGAACTTGAGCTTGAGAAATTCGGGCTGGAATATATGGATATTGACCCCTGGGCCTTTGCGCCTTTTCCGAACGGCAATTATATTATTTTCTACCGGGATGTTGACAAGACCGCCGAAACTATCGCCCGTTTTTCGCCCCGCGATGCCGAAGCCTATCGCCGCTTTATGCGCCAGTGGATGCGCCTTAACGATACCATGATGGAAGTTTTTTGTAATCCGCCCACCCTACCTTCGGTTGCCGCCGCCGTCCTCAAAAAAGAATTTAAGAATCTACGATTAGGAAATTTTGGTTTTAATGCTCTCACCGCCAACTCTGCTAAGAATCGTCAACCGTCAATCGTCAATCGTCAGTCTCAACCTAATTCTAAATTCTCCGTCATTAACATGATGCGCTCGATATTTAGCCCTTATGGTCAGGTGATTGAAGAAACCTTTGAATCGCCGGAAGTGCGGGCGGCTTTAGCCTGGTTGGGGGCGCAAAGCGGGCCAGGGCCAAACGAAGCGGCCAGTGGCGAACTTTTGGCAATGCAGCAATCACTTTATCATTTATTGGGGGTGCGCCGTCCAAAGGGCGGGAGTGGTATGCTAACTCAAGCGATGGCCCGTTGTTTGGAGCATTATGGCGGGGAAATCAAGGTGGATGCGGAAGTAGCCGAAATTTTGCTGGAAAACGGGCAGGCTAAAGGGGTGCGGCTAGAAAATGGCGAGAAGTATTTTGCCCCCATAGTTATTTCTAACGCCCATGTTCAAACTACCCTTTTGAAATTAACCCCGGCGGACGCGCTTACTACCAGTTTCCGACGCAGGGTAGAAAATATCAAGGTACAAAACGGGTTTGGTATGACGGTACGCTACGCCACCGATAGCTTGCCCAATTACACAGCTTTCCCGACCAAAGATGAAAACGGGCAAATTCAATCCGGCTTGCCCCATAGCGGGATGCAATTACTTTGCCCTTCGATGAATTATCTTTTGAAAACTTATGGCGAGGCCGAACTTGGCTTGCCGCCCAGCCGTCCGGCGGTTATCGCCATGACCCCCAGCGCGAAAGACTCTAGCCTTGCTCCCGAAGGTAAGCACGTCCTTTATTTTTGGGCGCAAACCCACCCCTACAAACTTTCTAACGGCGAAAATTGGGACGATATTCGCAAGCGCGAGGCGGACAAATGCTTGCAAGTGCTGGAGGATTTTGCGCCCGGTATCAAAGAGCATATTCTGGGTGAATATATCAAAAGTCCAGTAGATTTGGAGCGAATTGGCGGTTTATTGCGGGGCAACTTGATGCATGTGGATATGAGCATTAATCAAATGTTTATGTTCCGTCCCTTGCCCGAATTGTCCAACTACCGCACCCCCCTTTCCGGCCTGTATCTAACCGGGGCAAGCACTCATCCCGGTGGCGGCGTTAGCGGCGCACCTGGCTATAATACCGCCAAGGTCGTCTTGAAAGATTTGCGGAAAAATCGTAAACAGACTTAGAAATCGAAAGCAGTCGAGTTAGGATTTGCTTGATACTCGGTAATAAGCTTGTCATCAAAAGTAACGTTGACTGGTTCGTTGATAGCACTGTTAATCGTAGGCGGGTACTCGTCCAGAAAATCAAGATGTAAACCCATTCTTATTAATTCCTGCGCGTCGCTGGCAGCAATAGACCGGGCTGCCATTGCGTGAAACACTTCTGGCCCAACCGGGCGGCAGTAATGTTGCAAGAATTCTTCAAAAAGATAATCAAAACTAGCCAAAACTTCTTTTTTAGGCGTAGTTTCGATTACCGAGGCACTGACTCCAAGTAACGAAGCGGGTATCTGTCCCGCTTGCAATTCTTTAATCGAAAAAGAATTGAGCAAGGCATAGCGTTTCCCCCCATTCTTGATTACTTCGGCCAGATGTCGGGCTATTTTGGGAGCGGCAGCAAATTCAGTGGTAAGGCGTGTTACTGCCTGAAACGCCCGGTCAATTGTTTTAACATCTTCCTCAGAAAGATATTCTTCATTCAAGATTATTGCCTGAACCTGACCATTGTTTAACTGATGGTGCCAGTTTTCAATCTCGATTTGGGTAGTTTTTGCCGCCGAAACCTTAAAGCTGACTTTGTTCAAAGCTTCCAATACGCCCACACCGTTCAAGATTTCGACCTGAGCCACTGAAAACAGCCCGGCATAAATCAAGCGACCTTCTTTCAGGGCAATAACAACTTTGTCATGGCTAATGTCGTGACTGGCAATTGGTTGGCAATACAAATAACCCGAAAAACCATATTGCTCCAGCTTTTTCAAATATGCCCCTAATTGCAAACCCGGTACAACTCCTGATATTTCAGGTGCCGCTTGACCGAGCGGGAAACTAGCTTTTTTGGAAAGGCTTGTTTCTATTTCATCATCCGACCCTGAATTCTCAAATATGGCTACAGTTTTGCCTAAGTTTACTTCAGCTGCTGGCTGGCTGGTCTTGGCTTGGCCCAAAATTAGTTTGACTTGCGCGGTAGCTTCGGCACTAGCTTCGTGCAAAAAGCGTTGACCTACTGCCCCAAGTTGTAAAGTTTCGCGCCAGATAATTTCTTCTTCCCGGTCAATTGATTGGATGGAACTGTTCAAATCTGCTTTCCAAAGCAACCCGGTTTTTTCCATCGGCCAGTTTATTAACTCATAAAGAGCTAAATCGCCCTGTACTTCTTCACTAATTCCAGCGTGAATTAAGTTTCCAGCCTTAAAGTAAAGATTGCAATTTCGGTCAGATTGCTGGCATATCAGGCAACCTGTTGCCCGGTCTTCTTCAATTTTGTTCAACAACAAAGGCAGATATTTTAGCATTGTATTTTTCGTTTCTAACTTCTATTTTAGCAATCCACTGAGCCTTACTGGTTGATAACTGTTCAGTTTTATTCAACCCGGCGAGTTTCTACTACTATTTTAATGTTTGACTAAGCTACTTGGTTTAATATATTTATTTTAACACTGTAACAAGGAGATTTTATGAACTATGTATTACAGCTTGATTAACACTTACTGTTATATTAGTGATTGTGGTGGGCTAAAAAAGTTTATCAAAAAAGCAGCCAGAATTCTCTGTTCTGAACTGCTTTCAAAGGTTGATCAAGTTCTAAATTTACAACCTGTTTCAACATATAACAGCTAAAATCTATTAACGGAGCAATCTTCTACAAAGACGCAACCTGGCGGGATAAGCTCTTGGTCGCTTCCTTAATCAAGCCTGTTTTTGCACAAAATTACTCCGCCAGTTGACCATATCACAATTTATTACTATAACCCTTAACGCCCGGCCTTGAGCAAATTACGGGCGATAACCAGCCGTTGAATTTGCTGCGTCCCTTCGTAAATCTGGGTAATCTTGGCATCGCGCATATGGCGTTCTGCCGGATATTCCTTAATGTAGCCGTAGCCGCCGAACACTTGAAGGGCATCGGTAGCGACCCTCATAGCGGTATCCCCGGCGAAAAGCTTCGCCATGCTGCTTTCACGGGCGCAGGGAATACCCTTATCACGCAAATAAGCCGCCCGCATGGTCAGTAAACGGGCTGCGTCAATTTCGGTTGCCATATCCGCCAGCATAAACTGAATACCTTCAAAATCCGTAATAGTTGAGCCGAATTGCTTGCGGGTTTTGGCGTATTCCAAACAATCTTCGAGGGCAGAGCGGGCAATTCCCACCGCCTGAGCCGCTACCCCAACCCGGCCCGCGTCCAGCGTATCCATAATAATACGGAAACCGTCGCCTTCCTGACCAAGCATATTGGCAACAGGTACTCGTACATTATCGTAAAAAACTTGCACAGTCGGTGAGCCGGTAATGCCGAGCTTATGAAAAGGTTCGCTAAAGCTGAGGCCGGGTGTGCCTTTTTCGACTACGAAGGTACTCATATGGCGGTGTTTTCCGGCCAATTCCGGGTTAGTTACAGCCGAAGTAACGTAAGTTTCGGCTACACCGCCCAGTGTAATAAACACTTTCGAGCCATTGATAACATAGCTATCGCCATCCCGAACAGCCGTTGTTTTAATTCCGGCGGCATCACTGCCCGCGCTCGGTTCGGTGATTGCCAGCGCACCCAATTTTTCGCCACTGGACATTTGAGGTAGCCAGCGTTTTTTCTGCTCTTCGCTGCCAAACATTAAAATTGGCTCTGCCCCCAATGAAATATTTACATCCAGCACCAGCCCGGTAGTGGCGCAGGCGGTACAAAGTTCTTCGACAACCATTGCAAACAAAATATAGCTTTGGCCCGCCCCGCCGTATTCTTCCGGGAAAGGCAAGCCCATCAGCCCAAGTTCACCCATTTTAGCAACCAAATCAACTGGATATTCACCTTTGGCATCAATTTCGGCAGCGCGTGGCTTGACTTCTTTATAAGCGAATTCCCGCACCATCCGCATAATTTCGCGTTCGGTTTCGTTCAATTCCAGATTAATTTCGTCTCTGGTAAAAGTAGCCGACTGAGGCTTATGTGCTGTAGTTGTCATAATTTCTTTTCCAATCCTCCGCCTTGAGTTAAAAAATTAAGCTATTCGATTTTTCTATTTTAACTCAATCCGCCTAACTTTGCCACTTATTTCACGATAAGGATTTGTCAACTTAACAGAGGCAATAACCAATAGAATTAAAAAGGGTCAGCGATTATGAACATTGTTCATAATCGCTGACCCTTTTATAGTTTTAGACTAGAGACCCGGCGGGTTGTAGCCATAAACTGCGTTGCCACCGTTTATGGTTGAGCCATAAGTCCAGTACATCAGGCGTTCGGCGAAGATTGGGTTGGCTGTGAACAAGTTGCCCTGCCCGTCCAACGCTTCCAGCTTGACCGCCACCAGTTTGTAACCGCCGCCGATGCTGGGATAACCCGGCGTTGGCCGCGCTCCCGGTGCAATCGTCAGACGGGCTTTCTGGTCAACGATAAAGTCGGAAATTGAGGTGGTAGAACTGGTTTTGCCACCCGCTCCGTCGCCATAGTAATACGTAACCT
This sequence comes from Chloroflexia bacterium, assembly GCA_038323095.1. Classification (GTDB taxonomy): domain Bacteria; phylum Chloroflexota; class Chloroflexia; order Chloroheliales; family Chloroheliaceae; genus L227-5C. The sequence continues at coordinate 9,268 of JBBQGP010000155.1, forward strand.
TGAGGTAAACCTGCTGGCTGCCCGGATTATACACATTGATAGCCATATCGTTTAGCTTGTCGCTAAGGCTATCGTTCATTGTGCTACCCGCCGCAAATAGCCAGGTTGTCCCTACCCGGTTGGTTGCCAACTGGTCGAACATACCGTCGGCCATCGGACGCTGCCGCCACATAAATTGTACTGCTCGTTGCGCCACGATAGCCTGGTCAGAAGTTATTTTGACCGTAAAGCCATAAGTCCGACCCAAACTTCGCGCGTTCAAATCCGCCACGTCTACAATCGCCCGTCCGTAAGCCGGAACGTTCACGGTTTGCACCGCCGGATTGGGATTGCTACCCGGATTATCCAGAATGGAAGTAAGGGTAACGACAGTTGAGAAGTTGCTCGGATTTAGCAGTACATATTTACGGGAGGTAACTTTGTCGGTCAAACCTTCCATAAAGAACCACTGCTGCCCGTCGCCAATCGAGCCAAACAAGTGAGTTTCACCCTTGCGATAAAGCTCACCGGGATTAGTAGTCGGATTGTTGTTGTACAAAATCCGTTGCTCGGCTACGAAATACTGTGAGGACGCACAGTTAATACCGCCATCCGCGATAGAGGTAAAGCGGGCGGCAAACCCACTGGCCGGAGCAGCAGCCGCAGAACCCCAGGCTTGCGGATTTTGTGCTAAAGCTCGTGCTGAGTAGCTGACGGATTGACCGGCCTGTATCGGCGCGAGGCTGTTGATATACTTAACCGAGCTACCGTTATCCTGATACAGTTTTACCAGCAAGCAGACGGGTTGCGTACCGGGATTGAACAGCCAGTAATCGGCATCCAGGTTGTTATCCAGCGTACCATCGGCAAACGTCCAGTCGTAGTTCAGCGAAGGCGAACCCGGCATTACCGTACCACCATTGGTTGCCCCGCCGTTGGTCAGGCCACCGTTGGTAGTATTGTAAATGCTGCGCTCGACCATAATCGGCTGGTCAGAAGTAATGGCAGTGGCGTGCTGCGAACCACCCGCTACCGCAGCGTTTAGGCCGTTAGCGTCTGCCGGGTTGCTAACTTCCACATCCAGCCGCGAATTAGGCTGAACTGCTACTGTCCGCGTGGTGGGACTAGCCCCATTTCGGTAGTAGTTAATCGTGACATTGGCGAGGCTGCTACCGTAGTTCAGGATGTGCAAGAACTCGACGTTAGTAACTGTACCATTGCTACGGGTATCGCCGAAGGGGAAATACCAGTTTTTGCCACTGGCCGCCGTGCGTGCCAGAATTTCGCTTGGGAAGAACATGTCAGTCGTATAAGTCGGCGCATTGCTGACCGATAGCCGGAAGTAATAGTTAGTATCCGGCTGTAACCCGCTTATCAGAACATCCTGAGCGTTACCCTGACCAACCGTGGTTGCCACCGGGCTACCCAGCGTAAAGCCGGGCGAGGTTCCCTGATAAACCTTAATGGTCAAGTTCGGGCCAAAACAATTTGTTACCATTTGCAGGGTAATATTGTCCGTCCCGATTTTGCTCGGCACCACCTGAGCAATACTACAATTATTGGAACTGCCAGCTACGAAAGTCAGACTGGCATTGGCATTACCGCCCGTCCCGTTAATAACAGCACTGGCATTGCTGAACAAGGCCGTTCCATACTGCCCGCCAATGACATAATAAGCCGCGGCAGCTCCACCGCAAGCGGCAGGAGTTACCAGCACTTTTACCCCAGTGCCGCCAACTTGCTGGTTACTGAAAGCGAAAGTGCTTCCAGTTAAATTAGCTTGCCCGTAAATTTTGCTGGCATCCGCCGGGTCTACCAACTTCACTACCGCCCCACCAACCAGCGGATCGGCGACACCGTTGTTCAGGCAGAAAAGCTGTCCTCCAATGCTGGAATTGCGGTTGAAGGTAACGCTGCCGTTGGTAGTGCTGGAAGTGCTGGTACTGGCTGCGTTTGAATCAAAGGTACCGTACTGTGGATTTGCCCCTGCTGTGGTCGAGTAAATCGTGGTAGCGGCAAATCCGGCGTTAAAGATTTTGGTAAAGCGCAACTTGTAGCCACTTGGAATACTGTCCAGCAAATAGTTACCCGCCGCATCGGTGGTGGTACTTTGCATTGTCGCGCCACCTGATGAGACGGCCTCTACCGTTACGCCACCCAAAGGATTGAGTTGGTTGCTCGAATTTAACCAGGTAACTTTGCCACTAGCCTGATACTTGGCCGTCAGAGTAATTATGATTGACCTGAACGTTCCGGCATAACCTGACAAATCAATGTTAGTGCTGAAGTCGTTAATATCCACAATTTGAGTATTTTTATCGCTAGGCCAGAAAACACCGTTAGCCGATATTTTATACTGGAAAGGATTTTGGCTCAATTGGGCATTATTGACCGTCAAACTGTTGCTCAGGAAAATACCCGAAGCATCGGTTGTACCCTGGTCGTTAGGAATTGGCAGCGTAGTATTTACTGTTCCATCCGGGTTTTGCGACCCATAATAGAATTTTATGTTTGCTCCGCCGATTGGTAAGCCACTACCATCCACGACCTTAACCTGGAATTTACCCTTTGGCAAGAACAAGGCATCTACATTGCTCAAAGCTTGATTGGTTTGCACCGAGAGCAATTGCAATAATGGGCTGCCTGTGTTCAAAACCGGGCTACTCTGGTAGAACAAGGGAAAATAAACACTGCTCGACGGCGGCTCAAAGCCCAGATAATACGAGCCGGGTAGCAAGTTAAGTCGATATTGCCAGAAGCCGTTGGCCTGGAACACCGAGTTAGTATCGCGGACTTTGTTAAAGACAAAGACTACCTTGCGGCTGCTATCATAGACCGTGATAACCGTACTGCTAAAGTCGAAGTTCGCGTTATTCGGGTCGTAAATCTTGCCGCTAATACTACCACCCAGTTGCAAGGTAAAGGTAACTTCCTGGCTTATGCCCGGTAACAAAGCGTAGGTAGCTTTGGTCGGATTATTGGTATCCGTTACCCAGGTAGTCGCAAAATTATTGGCCGGAATGATTTTCAGGGCGTAAGAATTCGGGTTACTAATGAAAGGCACGCCGTAGAAAGTAATCTTCCCGGTATTAGGGTCGGTTGTTCCTGTCGCTACCCGTACCCCGTCGTTGCCCGGAGTGCTTTGAGCGTACAACTCGACATAAATATTAGTACCTGGCACAATTGGCGGGGCAGGCGGCGGAAGCGGGTTTTGGGCCAGCAAGTTAAGGGTTATCTGTACCCCTTCCTTTAACTGAATACTTTTCCCGGTTACGTCGGGGTTGTTAATGTCAATTGTAATCCCGGTTGCTCCAGCCAGTGTGGAAGAGCCGTTTGAGCCGGAAGGGTCAGCGTAGTAAGCCGGGACAAAGCCGGTATTGGCCGGGTCAACCAGAGTTGAGAACAGCAGCTTGTAAGTACCGTTCTGCAAACCCGCCGTAGTATAGTTTATAGTAGTCGCGCCAGCTGCCGGAGTTACCAGAAAAGTCTGGTACAAGTTAGTGCCGCTCGCGTCATAAACCGAAACCAAAACTTTAACCCCGGCAGCCGCCAAATCCGCGATTTGGCCGTTACCATCCGCCGCCGTTATTACTCCCGAAATGGTTTTACCTTGATTAAGCGCGATATTGGCGATTTTAACTTCGCTCAACGTACTAAAGGTAAAAATGGTAGAGGCTGATGGGGTTGCTACATTAGTACAGTTATTGCCGGGAAGCGGTTCTGTCCCACCGCAATAAGCGGCAGCGTAGCCAGTGCCGGGCCGGAAGCCCAAACGATAGCCAGTCCCAGGCTCAAGCACGCTGGGAATATTGTAAACCCCATTCGCGCCAGTGGGCTGGCTTTCAAAAATCGGCAAAGCGGTGGCTATTGGGTCGGAAGCGCGGTAAACCTGAGCTACTACTCCGGCAATAAGCGCACCCGTACCAGCCACCGAAAC